>DASYEM010000078.1:0-37340 GCA_036499025.1 Parvibaculum sp.
TGGGCGACATCTATCGCGGCAAGGAAAAATACGCCGAAGCCGCCGCTGAATACACAAAGGCGATCGAAAAGGCGGGTACGCCCGCGCCGTCGCACTGGTCGCTTTATTATGCGCGCGGCATCTGCAACGAGCGTCTCGGCAAATGGCCGGATGCCGAACGCGATCTGAAGCTCGCGCTGAAGCTCTCCGGCGATCATCCGCTGGTGTTGAACTATCTCGGCTATTCCTGGATCGAGAAGGGCACGCATCTGAAGGAAGCGCTGGCCATGATCGAGAAGGCGGTCGAACTTCGCCCGACGGATGGCTTCGTCGTCGACAGCCTTGGCTGGGCGCAATATCGCCTCGGCGATTACGCTCGTGCGGTGCAGGTGTTGCAGCGCGCCGTCGAGCTTGAACCCGACGATTCGACCATCAACGACCATCTGGGTGACGCTTTCTGGAAAGTCGGGCGCAAGATCGAAGCGCGCTTCCAGTGGAGCCATGCGCTCGAAATGAAGCCTGAGAAAGACCGCGTCGAAATTCTGAAGACGAAGCTCGAATTCGGTCTCGAAGCCGGCGAAGCGGCCCAGCATCATCAGCCGCCCGCCGCGCCGCGCGGTTCGTAAAGCCGATGCCCGTAAGGGAATTCGCGCCCGCCAAAATCAACCTGTCGTTGAAGGTGCTTGGCCGTCGCTCCGACCGCTATCATGAATTGCAAAGCCTCGTCGTCTTCGCCGATTGCGGCGACGTGCTGACGGGCGAGCCCGCCGGAACACTCTCGCTCGACATCGTGGGTCCCTTCGCCGGGGCGCTGGCGGACGAGGGCGACAATCTCGTGCTGCAAGCCGCGGGCTTTCTGGGCGACCATCTGGGCATTAAACCGGCGGCGCGTTTGCGGCTTGAAAAAAACCTGCCCGTCGCCTCCGGCATCGGCGGCGGCTCGGCGGACGCCGCCGCCGCGCTCCGTCTTCTGACAAAGCTTTGTAACGCCCGCATCGATCCGAACGCGCTGGCCTCGCTCGCCCTTCGCATCGGCGCCGACGTGCCTGTTTGTCTCGACGCGACACCCGCATTGATGTGGGGCAGGGGCGAACTCATCGCCCGCACAGACGGCCTGCCGCCTTTCTGGCTGGTGCTGGCCAATCCCGGTGTCGCGCTTTCAACCGCCGCCGTCTTCAAGGCGCTCGACGCCCCCGAACTCCGTGAAAAGCAGGCAGGCCCCATCTTGCCTGCGCTTGGCAATCTCGATGCGCTGGTCGCCTGGCTCGCCGCGCAGGGCAACGATCTCGAAGCCCCGGCCAGAAGCCTCGCCCCCGCCGTCGCCGAAGTCATCGACGCGCTGCATGCGGCCAAACACTGCCGCCTCGCCCGCATGTCGGGTTCGGGCGCCACCTGTTTTGGAATTTTCGCGGATGAAGCCGAGGCCCGCGCCGCCGAAACGACGCTCAAGGCGGCGCATCCCCGCTGGTGGATCGCCGCCGCGAAACGCCTCTGAGCTTCAGTAAGTCCGGCTGATGCAGAAATCGACGAGGTCGATCAACGCAGTGCGGTAAGCGCTTTCCGGGAAGATCGCCAGCGCGTCTTTCGCAATCGCGCCGTAATGCCGGGCGCGCGCGATCGTGTCCTCGATCGTCGCATGCTTCGTCATCAACACGGTCGCATGTTCGAGGTCGCCGTTTTTCTGGTCGCCCTCCTGCAATGTCCGCTGCCAGAAGGCGCGCTCCGTCGCATCGCCGCGCCGGAAGGCGAGGACGACAGGGAGCGTGATCTTGCCTTCGCGGAAATCGTCGCCGGTATTCTTGCCGAGAGATGCCGCTCGTCCGCCGTAATCCAGCGCATCGTCGACAAGCTGGAAAGCGATTCCGAGGTTGCGCCCGTAGGACTCAAGCGCCGCCGCCTCGTTGGCGTCGCGCTCCGCGATCACCGCGCCGACTTCGGCGGCGGCGGCAAACAGCGCCGCCGTCTTCGCCTGAATGACGCGCATATAGGCGTCTTCCGTGGTGCTGGTGTCCTTGGCGGCGGCGAGCTGCATCACTTCGCCTTCGGCAATGACCGAGGCCGCATTGGCGATGATCTCGAGCGAACGCAGGCTCTTCGTCTCGACCATCAGCCGGAAGGCGCGGCCGAGCAGAAAGTCGCCGACCAGCACGCTCGCCTGATTGCCCCAGAGCATCCGGGCGGTCTTCTTGCCGCGCCGAAGGTCGCTCTCGTCCACGACATCGTCATGGAGCAGCGTGGCGGTGTGCAGGAATTCGACGCTGGCCGCGAGCTTGATATGGTCCCGGCCCTTGTAGCCGCATATCCGCGATGCCGCGATGGTCAGCATGGGCCGAAGCCGCTTGCCGCCCGAATTGATGAGATGGCTCGCCAGTTCCGGGATCATCGGCACATCCGAAGCCATCCGTTCACGGATGAATTCGTTGACGTCGTCCATATCCTTGGCGACTAGCGCCTGCAATTGGGCGACGGCGTTATGAGCACGCCCCCGTTCTTCGTCGAGTGGGACTACAACTCCCAATTTTCGCTCCTGAAAACACGGGCCGCATGTGTGATAATCTTCAGCCCGGAGCATAAGTGGCCGGGCAGGGCGCGGCAAGTGTCGCGCCCCGTCTCTCGCGAATGTGATCCGGGCCTCCTGGGAGTGTGGACATGGGTATGAAAGAGCTGACCCGGACGAACGACATGGTCCTGATTTCCTATCTGGAGCACCGTCTGCGCGAAGAGGGGATTGAGCCTCTGGTGCTCGATGGCCATATGAGCGTGCTCGAAGGCTCGATTGGCGTCTTGCCGCGTCGTATCATGGTGCCCGAAGACGAGTACGATCGCGCCTCCCACGTTCTGAACAGCGTCAAGCAGGAACAGGACAGTCAGCCATGAACGAAAACGGCATGAATGAAACCGATGGCATCTTGAACGAAGCGGCGCCGGAAAACCCTGCAGCAGCTTATACAGATGACGGTTTCCTCGGCCAACGGCTGCAACTTCTGCAGCCTGCCAAGGGCTATCGCGCGGGTATAGACGCGGTGCTGCTCGCCGCCTCCGTTTCCGCGCGCAAGGGCGAGCGCGTCCTTGAGGCCGGTTCTGGCGTCGGTGTCGCGAGCCTCTGCCTTGCCTCCCGCGTTGCCGGGGCCGATGTCTGCGGCCTCGAATTGCAGGCTGACCTTATCCGCCTGGCGCGCGAAAACGCCCGCCGCAATGCACTCCAGACCCGCGTCACTTTCGTCGAGGGCGACATCGGCATGCCGGTGCGTGATCTTGTCACACAGGGGCTCGAACCGCAGAGCTGGGACCATGTTTTCGCAAACCCGCCCTTTTACGATCCATCCCGCAATTCCTCCTCGCCCGACGCGAGCAAGGCGCAATCGCACCTGACGCTGGGCTCCGAACTTGGCGACTGGGTACGGTTCGCCTGCACCATGGCAAAGCCCAAGGGCACGGTCAGTTTCATCCATCGCGCCGATGCGCTGGGTGCGCTGCTCGCCTCGTTGCAAGGCCATGTCGGCGGCATCGAGGTCTTCCCGCTTTGGCCCGGCGCGGGCAAGCCCGCCGCCCGTGTCATCCTGCGTGGCATACGCGGATCGAATGCGCCTCTCGTCCTGCGCCCCGGTCTCGTGCTGCATGGGCCCGACGGACGCTTCTCCGAGCGCGCCGAAAATATCTTGCGCAATGGCGCAGCGCTTCTTCTCGATCAGCCGTCCTGAAAGAATAAATGAAAAAGATCATCGCGCCTTTGCTGCCGCCGCCCTTGCGCCGCCGCTTCGCACCCGGTTGGTCGCCGCCCGCCATCGTCGCGGTGGTGAAGCTCAACGGCGTCATCGGCGCGGTCTCGCCTTTGCGCGGCGGCATCGATCTCGCCTCGGTTGCGGGCGCGCTCGAAGCGGCCTTCACGCTCAAAGGTGTCAAGGCTGTCGCGCTTTCCATCAATTCGCCCGGCGGCTCGCCGGTGCAATCTTCGCTGATCTACAAGCGCGTCCGCGCGCTCGCCGAAGAGAAAAGCCTGCCCGTCTACGCCTTCGCCGAAGACGTGGCGGCGTCGGGCGGTTACATGCTTGCCTGCGCGGCGGATGAAATTTATGCCGATGAAAGTTCGATCGTCGGCTCCATCGGCGTCGTCTCGTCGGGTTTCGGTTTCACCGGGCTCATCGACAAGCTCGGCGTTGAACGCCGCGTCCACACATCGGGCGAAAGCAAATCGATGCTCGATCCCTTCAAGCCTGAAAATCCCGACGACGTGAAGCGCCTCGAAGCGCTGCAGCGCGACGTCCATGAAAATTTCAAAAGCCTTGTCCGCCGCGCGCGCGGGTCGAAACTGGTCGAGCCGTCCGACGGTCTTTTCACCGGCGAATTCTGGGCGGCTTCAGGCGCGCTTGAGCGTGGCCTCATCGACGGCATAGGCGACCTGCGCGGCACCATGCGCGCCAAGCTCGGCAAGGACGTCAGCTTGAAGGTCATGGGCGGCAAAAAGCCCTTCTGGCGGCGAAGCATTGGCCTCTCGGCCGCCCCCGCTTCGCTCCCCGGCAGTTCGAGCCTTGGCGAGGGCTTTGCCCACGGCTTGCTCGGCGCCGTCGAAATCCGTTCCCTTTGGAGCCGTTTTGGCCTTTAATGGGGTATTACGTCGCGTTGGGCGGTGTTCCATTTGCGGAACGCGCCTTCCTTGAGGGTGATCGGATGAGCAAGCTCGTCTTCGCCGCTGTTCTGATGGCGGCCTGCTACTCGGCCTATAAAGCCATTGTCCGCGCCGCTGAGCGCCAGCGCGAAAGCATGGTCCGCGCCCATGCGCAATCCCGTGTCGAACCGCGCGACCTCGGCACGCTCCGCGAAGTCGAAGACGGCCTTTACGTCCCCGACAGCCGCCGCTGAATTTCTACTTCTTCATGCTTCCCAGAATCGACCGGAAGATCGCCCGGCCGATCTGCGTCCCTATGGAACGCGCCGCGGACGAGGCCATGTTTGTCACGACTCGCTCGGTCTGTGAGGCGCGCGGCCTCGCAGGAGCGCGCTCGCGCACAGGCGCTCGCTCACGCGTTTGTGCAGTTTCTGCGGGCTGATCCCAAGGCCCGCTGCTCGGCACCGAACCGCCACGCGGCGCCGCCGCCTTCGGCGTCCCGGTTTTCTTTTGCAGCAGCTCGTAAGCGGACTCCCTGTCGATCTCCTGATCGTAGCGCCCGCGCACCGGGCTCGCCGCGATGATCGCCTTGCGCTCGTCAGGCGTCGCCGGTCCGACGCGGCCTGACGGTGGCGCGATCAGCGTGCGCTCCACCATGGTCGGCGAACCTTTCGCGTCGAGCGTCGAGACCAACGCCTCGCCGACGCCGAGCGCCAATATCGCTTCTTCTGTCTTGAAAGCCGGGTTCTGCCGGAACGTCTCCGCTGCCGCCCGCACAGCCTTCTGGTCGCGCGGCGTGAAAGCGCGCAGCGCGTGCTGCACGCGATTGCCGAGCTGCGCCAGCACGGTTTCGGGCACATCGAGCGGGTTCTGCGTGACGAAATAAACCCCGATGCCCTTGGAACGGATCAATCGCAACACGCGCTCGACCGATTCGACCAACGCCTTGGGTGCGTCGTTGAACAACAGATGCGCCTCGTCGAAAAAGAACACGAGCTTGGGCTTGTCGAGATCCCCGACCTCCGGCAATTCCTCGAAGAGTTCCGACAGCAGCCATAGCAGGAACGTCGCGTAAAGCCGCGGATTGTCCATCAGCTTGTTGGCGGCGAGAATATTGACGATGCCGCGCCCGTCCCGGTCGGTGCGCATCAGGTCCGCGATTTCAAGCGCCGGCTCGCCGAAGAAATGTTCGCTCTTCTGATTTTCCAGCACCAGCAATTGCCGCTGGATCGCGCCGACCGACGCCGTCGAGACATTGCCATATTGCGCGCTGAGCGCGGACGCATTCTCCGAGACATGGGCCAACATCGCGCGCAGGTCTTTCAGATCGAGCAACAATAGCCCCTGTTCGTCGGCAACACGGAAGGCGATGTTGAGCACGCCCTCCTGCGTATCGTTGAGATCGAGCAGCCGGGCGAGCAGCAGCGGCCCCATCTCCGAAATCGTCGTTCGCACCGGATGACCCTGTTCGCCGAAGACGTCCCAGAAGACGGTCGGAAAGCGGTCGGGCACATAGTCGATACCGATCTCCTTGGCCCGCTTCAGGAACACGTCCTTGCCATCGCCGGGCTGGCTCAGCCCCGAAAGGTCGCCCTTGATGTCGGCGGCGAAGACCGGCACCCCGGCATTTGAAAACCCCTCGGCCAGCACTTGCAGGGTGACCGTCTTGCCGGTGCCCGTCGCCCCGGTCACCAGCCCGTGCCGGTTGGCGAGCCGGAGTAACAGGACTTCCGGCTTGGCGCTCTTGCCGATCAGAATTTCGCCATCCGCCATCGCAATCCCCTCTGCATATTTAAAGGGTCGCTGAACCCTGTTTGCGCCGACTATAAAGGGGCGAAAGCGACCCGGCCATGACGGGGGCTTTGCTTGACCCTTGAGGGGCCGTGCCGCTAGGTTGCGCGCGCCTGACGGGGCTTGGCCCGCCCCGATTCCAGCCCGAGTTCTGAAAGTACGGCGATACAAATGACGGCGAAGCGCGACCTGTCGTTCCAGTCCCTGATCCTGAAGCTCCAGACCTTCTGGGCGGGGCAGGGTTGCGTCATTCTCCAGCCTTACGACATGTCGATGGGCGCGGGCACTTTCCATCCGGCGACGACCTTGCGCGCGCTCGGCCCCAAACCGTGGAAGGCGGCTTATGTGCAGCCCTCGCGCCGCCCGACCGATGGGCGCTATGGCACCAATCCGAACCGCTTCCAGCACTATTATCAGTTTCAGGTGATCCTGAAGCCGAACCCGGACAATCTGCAGGAGCTCTATCTCCAGAGCCTCAACGAACTCGGCATCGACCCGAAGAACCACGACATCCGCTTCGTCGAGGACGATTGGGAAAGCCCGACGCTCGGCGCGTGGGGCCTCGGCTGGGAAGTCTGGTGCGACGGCATGGAAGTCTCGCAGTTCACCTACTTTCAGCAGGTCGGCGGCTTCGACTGCAATCCTGTCTCCGGCGAGTTGACCTACGGGCTTGAACGCCTCGCCATGTATATTCAGGGCGTCGATAACGGCTATGACCTCGACTTCAACGGAGCCGAAGGCGAAGACCGCGTGACTTATGGCGACGTCTTCCTGCAAGCCGAGAAGGAATTCTCCGCGCACAATTTCGAATTCGCAAATACCGAAATGCTCTTTCGTCATTTCGAGGATGCGGAAAAGGAATGCGGCGCGCTGCTCGCGCAAAACCTCGCGCTGCCCGCTTACGATCAGTGCATCAAGGCGAGCCATAATTTCAATTTGCTGGACGCGCGCGGCGTGATCTCCGTCACCGAGCGCCAGGCCTATATCGGCCGCGTCCGCGCATTGGCCAAAGGCTGCGCCGAAGCCTGGCTCGCCAGCGAAGGCGGGGCAGGCGCATGAGCGAGTTACTCCTCGAACTCTTCTCCGAAGAAATTCCAGCCCGCATGCAGAAGCGGGCGAGCGAAGATCTGCAACGTCTCGTCACCGACGCGTTGAAAGCGGCTGGTGTCGAAAGCGCCAATGCGCGCGCCTTCGCAACGCCGCGCCGCCTGACGCTGGTCATCGACGGCCTGCCGGACAAGACGCCGGATGTGAAGGAAGAGCGCAAGGGCCCCAAGGTCGGCGCGCCCGATCAGGCCATTCAGGGTTTTCTTCGCGCCGCCGGCCTCGCCTCCATCGATCAAGCGACCGTGCAGGAAGACAAAAAGGGCGCGTTCTATGTCGCGCTGACCGAAAAGAAAGGCCGCCCCACGGCGGAGTTGATCGCGGAAATCATTCCGCAGGTCGTGCGCACGTTTCCCTGGCCGAAGTCGATGCGTTCGGGCCGCCACGAATTGCGCTGGGTCCGCCCGCTGCATTCGATTGTCTGCCTGCTGGGCGGCAAGGTCGTTCCTTTCGAAATCGAAGGCATCAAGTCCGGCGACCAGACGCGCGGCCACCGCTTCATGGCGCCTGCTGCCTTTGCCGTCGCCGACTTTGCCGATTACGAAAAGAAACTCGAAGCCGCCAAGGTGATCCTCGATCCTGCAAAACGTGTCGAGATCATCAAGACAGGCGCGCTGAAGCTCGCGGGCGAAGCGCAGCTCAAGCTCATTGAAGACGAAGCGCTTCTCAATGAAGTCGCGGGCCTCGTCGAATGGCCCGTGCCGCTGATCGGCAAGATCGACGATCAATTCATGGAAGTGCCGCAGGAAGTGCTGACCAGCACCATGCGCGCCAACCAGAAATATTTCGCCTTGGTGACGCCCTTCGAGACGACTGCTGCGCAGTCTCCTCAGGGCGAGGACTATAAAAATAAACCTCATCCTGAGGAGGTGCAAAGCGCCGTCTCGAAGGATGGCCGCTTGGCACCACGTTTCATCGTGGTCGCAAACCTCATCGCGGAAGATGGCGGTAAGGCCATCGTCAACGGCAACGAACGCGTTCTCCGCGCCCGCTTCTCCGACGCCCGCTTCCTCTGGGAGCAGGACAAGAAACAGACGCTGGAAAGCCGTCTGCCGAAACTCGAAGAAGTCGTCTTTCAGGCCAAGCTCGGAACGGTGCGCGAAAAAGCCGAACGCATCGCCAAGCTCGCGCGAGAATTTGCGGCTTTCGTTCCGGGCGCCGACGCCAACAAGGCCGAAATCGCCGGACGTCTCGCCAAGGCCGACCTCACCTCCGGCATGGTCGGCGAGTTCCCCGAACTGCAAGGCCTGATGGGCGGCTACTACGCCAAGGCCGATGGCTTGGGCGACGACATCGGAAACGCGATTGCCGAACACTATTCGCCCGCCGGACCTTCCGACGCCGTGCCTGCCTCGGCACTCGGCAAAGTCGTGTCGCTTGCCGACAAGCTCGATACGCTGACGGGCTTCTGGGCCATCGACGAGAAGCCGACTGGTTCAAAGGATCCTTTCGCATTGCGTCGCGCGGCTCTCGGCATCGTCCGTATTGTGCTTGAGACGGGCACTCGCCTTCCGCTTATGTCTATTTTAGATCGATGCAACAAACGCCTCGGCGGATTACAGGTGACGCGTGACTGGGCTGGCCAACAAGTGGAAGTGCGCGCAATAGAACTCCTTACCTTCTTCGCCGATCGTCTGAAGGTCTACCTCCGCGATCGCGGCGCGCGTCACGACCTCGTCGATGCCGTCTTCGCGCTCGAAGGTCAGGACGACCTTGTCCTCATCGTGAAGCGCGTCGAGGCGCTGTCGGCGTTTCTCGCCACCGATGACGGCAAGAACCTGCTCGCCGGTTACAAGCGTGCGGTCAACATTCTGAAGATCGAAGAGAAGAAAGACGGCAAGTCTTTCGACGGCGCGCCCGACGCGAAGCTTCTGGCTGAAGCCGAAGAGAAAGCCCTCGCCGCCGCCATCGCAACTGCCGCGAAGGATGCGCAAGCCGCCGTCGCGTCCGAGAATTTCGCAAGCGCCATGGCCGCGCTGGCAAAGCTTCGCGCGCCTGTCGATGCTTTCTTCGAAAAGGTCACTGTCAACGCCGACGACAAGCCGGTACGCGAGAACAGATTGAAGCTGCTGGCGCAAATCCGCGCCGCGCTCCACACGGTCGCGGATTTTTCGAAAGTCGAGGGGTAGGGAGACCCCCCTCCCTAACCCTCCCCCTCAAGGGGGGAGGGGACGAATAAGGAGCCTTGCTTTCTTTCACCTCCCCCCTTGAGGGGGAGGAGAGCCCCAAAGGGGCTGGGTGGGGGGTAAGCTCCGGCGAGTGAACTGCGTAATTGGTGCTGCCCAACAAAGGCGTGAGCTATGGCTGAACAGAAATGGGTCTATTCCTTCGGTGACGGCAAGGCGGAAGGCGCGGCGTCGATGCGCAATCTGCTGGGCGGCAAGGGCGCGAACCTTGCCGAGATGTCGAACCTTGGCCTCCCCGTTCCGCCCGGCTTCACCATCACCACCGAGCTGTGCACCGCCTTCTACGACAATGACCGTCAGTATCCAGACGATTTGTCTCCGCAGGTCGATGCGGCGCTCGCTCATATCGGTAAGACGGTCGGCGCGATGTTCGGGGATAAGAAAAACCCGCTCCTCGTCTCCGTTCGCTCCGGCGCGCGTGCTTCCATGCCCGGCATGATGGACACGGTCCTCAACCTCGGCCTCAACGACGAGACGGTGATGGGCCTTGCCGACCGCGCGGGCGACGAGCGTTTCGCCTTCGACAGCTATCGCCGCTTTATCCAGATGTATTCCGACGTCGTGCTCGGCGTCGATCATCACAATTTCGAAGAGATACTCGAATACTACAAGGAAGAGCACGAGCTCTCGCTGGATACCGAGCTGAAATCGAGCGACTGGCGCGACGTCATCGACCGCTACAAGAAGCGCGTTCACGAAGAGCTGGGTCGGCCTTTCCCCCAGGATGTGAACGAGCAGCTCTGGGGTGCCATCGGCGCGGTCTTCGGCTCATGGCGCAATGCGCGCGCCGAAACCTACCGCCGCCTCCACAACATTCCCGAAAGCTGGGGCACCGCCGTCAACGTGCAAGCGATGGTCTTCGGCAATATGGGCGAAACCTCGGCGACCGGTGTCGCCTTCACGCGCAATCCCTCGACGGGCGAGCGCGCCATCTATGGCGAGTTCCTCGTCAACGCGCAGGGCGAAGACGTGGTGGCGGGCATCCGCACCCCGCAATCGCTGACAAAAAAGGCGCGCCTCGAAGCCAGAGACAACAAGCCCTCGATGGAAGAGGCGATGCCCGAAGTCTTCGCCGAGCTGATCGCCGTCTTCGCGCGTCTCGAGAAGCACTACACCGACATGCAGGACGTCGAGTTCACGGTCCAGAACGCCAAGCTCTGGATGCTGCAAACCCGCGCCGGCAAGCGCACCGCCAAGGCGGCGCTGAAAATCGCCGTCGACATGGCCCATGAAGGTCTCATCGATGAGAAGCTGGCGATCCTCCGCGTCGATCCGGCCTCCCTCGACCAGCTGCTCCATCCGACGCTAGATCCCGACGCGCCGCGCGAAGTCATCGCCACGGGCCTGCCTGCCTCGCCGGGCGCCGCTTCGGGTGAAGTCGTCTTCTCGTCGGACGAAGCCGCCGCTGCCAAGGGCGAAGGCCGCAACGTCATCCTCGTCCGCATCGAAACGAGCCCCGAAGACATTCACGGCATGCATTCCGCCGTCGCGATCCTGACGACCCGTGGCGGCATGACCAGCCACGCGGCGGTCGTCGCCCGCGGCATGGGCCGGCCTTGCGTCTCCGGCGTCGGCTCGATCCGCATCGACTACAAGACCGAGCAATTCACGGTGATGGGCCAGACCATCAAAAAGGGCGACATCATCACGGTGGACGGCTCAACCGGCCAGGTCATCAAGGGCAAGGTCCCCATGCTCCAACCGGAGCTGTCGGGCGATTTCGCAACCCTCATGGGCTGGGCCGACAGCCATCGCCGCATGAAGGTCCGCACCAATGCCGAAACGCCGCTCGACGCGGCCACGGCCCGCAAGTTCGGTGCGGAAGGCATCGGTCTCTGCCGGACCGAACACATGTTCTTCGACGAAACCCGCATCGTCGCCGTCCGCCAGATGATTCTGGCCGACGACGCCAAGGGCCGCCGCGCGCCTCTGGACAAGATCCTGCCTATGCAGCGTGACGATTTCCGTCAGTTATTTGTCATAATGAAAGGGTTGCCGGTCACGATCCGCCTGCTGGACCCGCCGCTCCACGAATTCCTGCCCAAGAGCGACGAGGAAATCGCTCAGTTCGCCGCCACGACCGGCATGCCGGCCGACAAGCTGGCGCGCCGCGTTCAGGAACTGCATGAATTCAACCCCATGCTGGGCCATCGCGGCTGCCGTCTGGGCATCACCTACCCGGAAATCTACGAAATGCAGGCCCGGGCGATCTTCGAAGCGGCCCTCGAGGCCGCCAAGGAGACCGGCGAACCGGTGATTCCCGAGATCATGATCCCACTCGTCTCGATAAAAGCCGAGCTCGACATGCTGAAGGCGAAGATCATCGCGGTCGCCAATGCGGTCGAAAAGGAGCAGGGCGCCAAGCTTTCCTACCAGATCGGCACCATGATCGAACTGCCCCGCGCGGCCCTCCTGGCCCGCCAGATCGCCGAGTCGGCGGAGTTTTTCTCCTTTGGAACCAATGACTTGACGCAAACGACCTATGGCATCAGCCGGGACGACGCGGCCAATTACATCAATGACTACATCTCCAAAAAGGTCATTTCGCAGGACCCCTTCGTTTCCCTCGACACGGAAGGCGTGGGTGAATTGGTTCGCATAGCTGCCGAAAGAGGCCGGATAACGAGGCCTGACATCAAGCTCGGCATCTGCGGAGAGCACGGCGGCGACCCGGCCTCCATCGCCTTCTGCGAGGAGGTCGGCCTCTCCTATGTCTCCTGCTCGCCCTACCGCGTGCCGATCGCCCGGCTGGCCGCAGCCCAGTCGGCCCTCTCGGTGGCGAACGAGCGCGACGTCTGACGGCCTCGTTTTAGAGGTGCTGAAAAGGGGCCTTTCGAGGCCCCTTTTTGCTGCCCGAAATTAACCTTTTCCAGCCCTTTTTGGCACCGTTTACGCCCGGTTTTCTCCCGTTTTTTGGAAGAGGCGAGGACGCCATTCGCGGCCCTTTTTGGTGGTGAAAAAGAGGCCACGAAACGGCTATATAATCCGTAGACAAATCAAAGCTCTGGATACGAGGAAATTTTATATAAGACGTGTACGGATAATTTGATCCCGGCACGGCGGAAATACTCCAGACGCTCATTTATGACGCTGTGCAATTTGCACGGAAATGAAAGCGTGTATGGCCCATGCATATTATTTCGCCGTTGTCGCGTCATTCTTCTGCCGCAGTTGCGAGCGATGTAAAATGAATCGGTGCGTATATCGATGCACGCGCTGCGACGATTCCGCGCAATAACACGACAAATAATCACCCAAAAGCGCCATATTTCCCTGTTTACTTAACGATGAAAGTGGCGCGAAACCAACAAGATAGAAAAAACACGCATTCCCGATGAAACGAAACGGTTGTCGCCTCGTTGGGCATGTGTTAGTTCGGAGCCACTTGTTAAGTGTGTGAATGCCCAGGTGTCGGGACGGCATCGGGCTCTGGCACGTACAGCGGCGCTGTCCGCAGTGTCTCGGGAGACCCAAAGGGGGGCTAAAGCATTTCGCCGGTGGCGAGGTGCTCCGAGGACTGAGAGAACATCGAGCGGTCGGATTGGAGAACGATGCGTAGACTTCTGGAATGGCTCGATGTGAGCCATGTACTGTCGGGCACGGCCCATGTCGCGGTTGGTTTATTTTGCCTTACCGTGGTTTCGGGCGCCCTTATCAGCAGCATGACGGCAACGACGGAAGCGATGCCTGTAACGGCCGCGGCAAATCATATTGTCGCCACCGCCGCAGCAACGAGCCCCGACATGCACGTCCTTCAAGCAAGCCTCGCGGCGGTCGCCCCCGCCTCGATCGCCGTGCCTGCGGTTTTCCGCAGCGCCGACGCCACATCGCTTCTTCTGCACAATGCGGTGGTGACGCCGCCTGTGCTGAACATCAAGCTCAGCGATCTTGAAAAGCAGCGCCGTTGCCTCACCGAAAGCATCTACTTCGAAGCGCGCGGCGAAAGCGCCGTCGGCCAGCTCGCCATCGCCGAAGTGATCCTCAACCGCGTAATGTCGGGCCGCTATCCGACCAGCATTTGCGGCGTCGTCTTTCAGGGCGCGAAATCGAACCAGTGCCAGTTTTCATTCGCCTGCAATGGCGACATGAAGAAGCCGCGCGATCCCGTCGCCTGGCGCAAGGCGCAACGCCTCGCGCATTACGTGCTCGCGGGCAAGGTGCGCAACACCATCGTCGGTTCGGCAACCTATTATCACGCGACCTACGTGAACCCCTATTGGGCGCCGCGCATGGTCGAGGTTGCAAAAATCGGCCAGCATATTTTCTATCGCAGCGCCGCCGACGACGCGACCGAACCGCAGTCTTGAAAATTCCCGAGCGATAAAAAAAGGCGGAGCATCGAGCTCCGCCTTTTTCGTATCGATGCGCGGTGTTCAGCCTTTGGCTTTAAGCGCCGCCTGCGCGTCCGCGATTACCTTTGCAATCGGTCCCGTCGTCGCGATCTGTTCGCGCACGAGTTCGGGCATGTTGCCTGCGGCCTTGTCGAGTTCGTTGAGCTCCGGCGGCACATACCAATGCAGCTGATCCGAGCCATAGGCTTCCCAGACGACCTTGGCGACATCCATCGGCGGGATGGCGCGGAACATGCCGTCCTTCGGCGCGCTGGCGGCAACGCCCGCGGGCAGGATCGGCGTGTCGATCAGGCCCGGCAGCACGTCGGCGGCGCGCACGCCATAACGGCGGAACTCGATCGAGAGCGCTTCCGTCAGCCCCTTCACCGCGTGCTTGGTCGCCGAATAGACGGCGATGCCCGGCATGCCATAGGTGGCCGAGGAAGAGGATGTGGTAAAGCAGAGCGAGCCCGGCGTCGCCTTGAGCAGGCCGATGCCTGAATGAATGCCGTTGAGCACGCCGATGAAGTTGACATGGACGACCTTCAGACTGTCTTCAAAGGGCATCTCGTCGAAAAAGCCGCCCGCGCCGATGCCGGCATTATTATAGAGAATGTCCATCTGGCCGCCGGTCGCCGCGCCGAACTCGGCGACGGCCTTCTCGAAGTCCTTCTTGTCGGTGACGTCGAGCTTGCGGATCAGGCAGTTCTCGGCCCCGATTTCCGCTTCGAGCTTCTTCAGCCCGTCGATGTTCTGGTCGTAAGCGCCGACGAACCAGCCTTTCGAGTGGAAAAGCCGGGACGTTTCGAGACCCATGCCCGATGCCGCGCCGGTGATGAAGATGGACTTGCGTCCGTTCGCGTTTCCCATAATGCCTCCCATTGGTTTCTTTTGGAATTTCGCTGTACCGCATTCTAGTGAACGCGGGGCGGGGAGCGCCAGAGGGAAACGCCCCGAGGGGAACCACAAGAGACCGGGTCAGAAGCCTCAGGAAGCCGTCAGGGCGTCGAAGTCGAGCCCGAGGTCGAGGCAGGGGGCCGAATGGGTGATCCAGCCGCAGGAGATGAGATCGACGCCCGCCGCCGCGATGGCAGGCGCGGTCTTGGCGGTGACCCGGCCCGAAGCTTCCGTGATCGCCCGTCCGCCGACGAGCTTCACCGCGTGGGCAAGCTGCTCCGGCGTCATATTGTCGAGCAGCACGACCTCGACGCCGGTCGTCAGCGCCTCTTCAAGCTGATCGAGCGTATCGACTTCGACCTCGATCTTGACCATATGCCCGGCTCGCGCTCTGGCCCGCTCGATGGCCGCGCGCACGCCGCCCGCCACCGCGATGTGGTTGTCCTTGATGAGCACGGCGTCATCGAGGCCGAACCGATGGTTCATGCCGCCGCCCGCGCGCACCGCGTATTTTTCGAGCGCGCGCAAACCCGGCGTTGTCTTGCGTGTGCAGCAGACGCGCGCCTTCGTGCCTTCGATGGCGCGCGCGATTTCCCGCGTCGCCGTCGCCACGCCCGAAAGATGTCCGAGGAAATTCAGCGCCACGCGCTCCGCCGTGATGATCGCCCGCGCCGATCCCTCGATGGCGGCGACGACGTCGCCCGGCATCGCGTCGGAACCGTCGGGTCTTTCTACCGCGACCCGCAAATTCGCATCCATCATGCGGAAGGCCATGCGCGCGCAATCGAGGCCCGCAATGCGTCCGTCCTCGCGTGCGCGAATGACGACGCGCGCCTTGGCGGCGGCGGGGATCGTCGCCTCTGTGGTGATGTCGCCCGCGCGGCCGAGATCTTCGGCAAGTGCGGCGCGCACCGCCGGCTCAATGAACAGGGCGGGCAGGGGCTCGAGATCGACAATTGTCATGCGCAGGAGCCTTTTTGTATCGCGGCGGCATCGCCCGCCGCATCGTCTGCAATGCGCGCCGCGTCGGCGAGCGTGAGGAATGTTCTGTGACGCCACACATCGCGCGGCTCGGGAAAATCGTTGCGAAAATGTCCGCCGCGGCTTTCTTCGCGCGCCAGCGCGCCCGCCGCGATCAGCTTCGCCGTCGTCGCGATATTGACGAAAAGGCTCTCCGGGCCGCCCGCTTCTTCAAGCCGCGCGATTTCATTGAGCGCGTGAACCATGCCCTCGCGGCCGCGGATAACGCCGACAGAGCCCGTCATCAATTGCCGAAGCTGCGTGACGAGGAGCGGCGGCATCGGTATCGCGGCATTGAGCTGCCCCGGCGCACAAACTTCTCCGGGCACCGCGAGCACCGAACCTGTGATGTCTTCGGCAATGCGCGCGCCATAGACGACCGCTTCAAGCAGCGAGTTCGACGCAAGGCGGTTTGCACCATGCGCGCCGGTCGATGAGACTTCGCCACAGGCCCATAGCCCATCAAGACTTGTGCGTCCCGCCGCATCGACCTTGATGCCGCCCATGTGGTAATGCGCGGCGGGCGCGACAGGGATCGGATCGCGCACCGGATCGATGCCCATGCTGACGCAATTCTCAAAGACCGTCGGAAAGGCTTCCGGCAGACGCGGACCAAGCACGCCGCGCGTATCGAGATAGACCGTCCGTCCTGCCGCGATCTCGCGATGGATGGCGCGCGCCACCACATCGCGGGGCGCAAGCTCTGCGTCTGGATGCACGGCGGTCATGAAGCGGCGGCCCTGCGCATCGATCAGGATCGCGCCCTCGCCGCGCAAGGCTTCGGTGACGAGCGGCGCGGGATCGCGCGTACCGGCGATCGCGGTCGGATGGAACTGCACGAATTCAGGATCGGCGATGATCGCACCCGCCCGCGCGGCTATGGCGATGCCTTGTCCGCGTGCCTGCACGGGATTGGTCGTGACCGCGAAAAGTTGTCCGACACCGCCCGATGCAAGCACCGTCGCCCGCGCGGTCACGGTCAGCGAACGGCCTTCCGCGTCATGCGCGCGAACGCCCGCGACCCGGCCCGCCGACATGACAAGCTCATAGGCCGAATAGCCTTCGATGATGCTGATGGAAGGCGTCGCCCTGACGGCGGCGACCAGCGCCTCCATGATGGCTTTGCCAGCGCGGTCGCCGCGCACGCGCACGATGCGCCGGTGGCTATGCGCCGCCTCGCGCCCGAGCGACAGCTTGCCTTCGAGATCGCGGTCGAAGGGGACGCCGAGCCGCAGCAGATCTTCGATGCGCTCGCCTGCTTCCCGCGCGATGGAGAGCATCGCCGCTTCATCGACGATGCCCGCGCCCGCTGCGATGGTATCGGCTGTATGCGATTCCGGCGTGTCGCCCGCATCGACGGAGGCGGCAACGCCGCCTTGCGCCCAGGCGCTCGACGCGCCGTCGCCGATGGGCGCGGCGGCGAGCACCGTCACGGCGCGCGGGCTGAGTTTCAGCGCCGTGAAAAGTCCAGCGAGCCCCGCGCCGACGATCAGAACGTCGCCGGCATCGACGATATTGCTCTCAGACATGATGGCTTTGGAGCCTTTGTGGTGGCGTCAGTTCTTGAGATTAATCATCCGCTCGACGGCGAGACGCGCGCGGCCCGCGATCGCCGGATCGACGGTCACTTCCTCACGCATATAGACGAGGCTGTCGAGAATGTTCTTGAGCGAGATGCGCTTCATATGCGGACAGAGATTGCACGGCCGCACGAATTCGACATCGGGGTTTTCGACCGCGACATTGTCGCTCATCGAGCATTCCGTCACCATGACGACGCGAGCGGGTTTGTTCTTCTTCACCCACTCGATCATGCCGCTGGTCGAACCGGAGAAGTCGGCTTCCGCGACGACGGCGGGCGGGCATTCGGGATGCGCGATGATGACGATATTCGGATCGTCCTTGCGATATTGGCGCAGCTCTTCCGGCGTGAAGCGCTCATGCACTTCGCAATGGCCCTTCCACGCGATGATCTTCACGTCGGTCTGCTTGGCGATGTTCTGCGCGAGATATTCGTCGGGAATGCACAGCACGCGATCGACGCCGAAGCTTTCGACGATCTTGAGCGCGTTGGAAGACGTGCAGCAAATGTCGCTCTCGGCCTTCACGTCCGCCGAGGTGTTGACGTAAGTGACGATCGGCACGCCAGGATAGGTCTGGCGCAGCAGGCGCACATCGGCGCCCGTGATCGAATCCGCGAGCGAGCAACCGGCTTTGACGTCGGGAATGAGAACCGTCTTCGTCGGATTGAGCAGCTTCGACGTTTCCGCCATGAAATGCACACCGCATTGCACGATCACCGAGGCATCGACCTTCGTCGCTTCCTTGGCCAGCTGCAACGAGTCGCCCGCGATGTCGGCAACGCCGTGGAAGATTTCCGGCGTCTGATAATTATGCGCGAGGATGACGGCGTCGCGCTCCTTCTTCAGCCGGTTGATGGCATGGATGTAAGGCGCGAAGAAAGGCCATTCGATTGAAGGGACAACATGCTTCACCTTTTCATAAAGGGGAGCCATCTCCTTCGCGAGGCCGGGCGTGTATTCCAGTTCCGGCATATCCACCGGTTTGAACACACGGGCCCCAGTCTTGCCGGGCAAGGAGGGCTTGAGCGCTGTCGTCCGCTCCAGTTCGCCTGCGAATGCCATCTGCCTCATCTCCTAATAATGCTCAATATGAGCATATTATTGGGATCAAAAACGCCGACGCCTCAATTGAGTGTCGGGCTCGAATTGGAGATATGCTACGGCTGAGCATTATCAAGCGTCAACCACCAATATGTCAGTGCGACGACACGGCATTTAGACTGACTGGCCTTGACCTTACGGATTCTCGCTCCTATTTTTGACTAGTCAAAACGACCGGTCAAAACTATGCGCGAAATTCAGGCCTCCGAAGCCAAAACCCATTTCTCCAGCCTGCTCGATGATGTCGAGCGGGGCGAGACCATTGCGATCACCCGGCACGGCAAGGTCATCGCGCAGCTTGAGCCGAAGAAAGACGATCAGCAGGCAAAGGTCGCGCAGACATTCGCAAAGCTGGAAGAATTGCGCAAAACAGTGCGAAGCAAGGTGACGACCGAGGAAATTCTCCAGTGGCGTCACGAAGGTCATAAATACTGATGGCTGCCGTCCTCGATGCTTCGATCGTCGGATGCTGGCTTTTGCCCGCTGAAATGCACGCAACGGCGGACAGGACGAGGGCGCTGCTTTTGCCCGCGCGCGGCAGCGTGCCCCGTCTGTGGTGGTTCGAAGTTCGCAATCTCTTGCTCGTAGCCGAAAGGCGCAGCCGGATTGACCTCTCGCAGATGCGGGCTGGGCTTGCTCTGCTGGATGAGATACCCGTGGATGTGGATCACGCACCTGATAGCGAGGCAATGCTCGACCTCGCCCGCAAGCATCGGCTCACTGTCTACGATGCCGCCTATCTCGAACTCGCGCGCCGCAAAGCTCTGCCGCTCGCAACTCTCGATGCGGCGCTCATCGCCGCAGCAAATGCGGAACAGGTCGCGCTCGTCTGAAGCTCAGCTATTCGCCCGGCTCTTCGATGGCGCGAGCCGCAAGCCCGGCGCGGGCCGTTCGTTCAGCACTTCGCGGCGGAAGCGGAATTGTTCGGCGGGGCGCCCGCCCGTGCGCGTCGTCATCCGGCCGGTGCGCTCCACAAGCCCGCCCTTCTCGACGAGGCGGCGGAAATTCTGCTTGTGAACATGCAGGCCGAGCAGCGCCTCGACCGTCTTCTGCAATTCGTAAAGCGTGAAGGCCGGCGGCATCAGCTCGAAGGCGACGGGTCGATATTTGAGCTTGGCGCGCAGACGGCTCATTGCGGTTGCGAGAATCCGCCGATGATCGAACTGCATCGGACGCCCGAGAATGGGATCGCCCGCGAATGTGTCGCTGGTCTTCTGCGCATTCTGCCGCCCGTCGCGCGCGGCTTCGCGCAAGAGCCCTGCTTCGTAGAGAAGCTCATAGCGCTCCAGCACTTTCTCGTCGTCCCAGGCGACGCCGTCGAGGCCGAAATAAAGCCGCATCCGGTCGCGCCTTTTGCCGCGTGTCATTTCCTCGGGGCTTGCTTCCGTCTGCCGCGCCGCCCATTCGCGCAGCAGCGGCGCAATCGTCTGTTCGATGACGGCGGGTTTCCCCTCGCGCCAGTCTTCCCACGGAAAATGCTGATACCAGTCGCGCCACGCCGCGCCTTCAAGCTCGCCGTCATGCGTGCGCGTCAATGCCAGATAGCCGACCGAGACGACATGCTCGCCCGGCGCGCCCACTTCCATCGCGTTGCGGCCCCGGTCGCCGAATGTGTAAAGCTGTTCGACATAGCCGAGCGCCAGATGCGTCTGCTCCTGCACCCAGTCGCGCAGGCCGATGTCGAGCGTGCGATGGCGCAGCGGATCGAAGGGACCGAAGGGCAGGGCGTCCCAGCTTTCCGCATTGGCGCCGCTGCCGGCCGCTTGCGGCACGACGAGAATTTTCGGCTGGTCTTCCGAGACGGTGACGATCGCCGCATTGAGGCCGATGACGACGGCCTTGCTCGCAAGCTCTCCCGACACGGAACCGAGCGGCAAGGCGGTGCCGGTCTTTTCTGTTTTCGGGCCGACGGGCTTGCGCATCTGTCTCTCTGAGTTAGGGATGAACCGGCAACGCGAACAATTCGCCTTCCCACGCCTGACGCGGTGGCCCGAGCGCTTCGACGGCGTCGCGCATCCGTCCCTTGCGCCCAAGCACATCGTCGGCAAGCCGCACCATCAAACGGTTCGGATGGGCATGTGCGCCGCGCGCCCTGAGCAGCCGCGCAAGATCGGCTTCAGGATGATTTTCATTGAGCGTGCAAAGCGCGATGAAGGCTGCCGCCGTCGAACGGCTGATCCCCGCCCAGCAATGCACGAGCATCGGCCTCTCTTGATCCCAGCCGCGAATGAAGGAAATCAGCTCCGCCACATGCGCCTCGCTCGGCGGCACCAGCGCCTCGCGCGGCTCGGAAATATCGTTGACCGACAAACGCAAATGCCGCGCCGCGTCGATGCCGTCCGGCGTGTCGATCATCGACTCCGCATCGAGCAGGCTGACGAGATGCGACGGCCCAAGGGACCTGATGGCGTCCACAACGCCGCTGAGGGGGCTCACATAGATCATGGAAAACGAATAGCACAATTCTGTGAAAAGCACCGGCGAAATGCCGCCCTGCCAGCAGTTTAGCCGATTCGTGAGGGATTTTTGCGGCGGGGCGTCAGTCTGCGGAAAGCTCCGCAAACCGCTTCAGGAACCGCGCCTGCGCCTGTCCCGTCGCCAGCGGCTTCAGCTTCACCGGCGTCAGTCCGCGGGGCCGTCCGAAAATCTGCGCGCCTTCCTCGTCGGAAAATCCGGCGATCTGCGTCGCTTCGAAAAAAGCCGACGCCCGGTCGGCGCGCTTGATGATCTCTTCAACCGTCTGCGGCAATTCCGGCGGCAATCCGAAGCGCATATGGATCGCGGCGGCAAGCCGATGCTCGAAGGATTTGTAGTCGATGCCGAGCGCCGCCTTGAACGGACTTATCATGTCGCCGATCACATATTCCGGCGCGTCATGCAGCAGCGCCGCCAGTCGCCACTTCACCGGCCAGCCGGGCCGGATCAGCGCGCAGATGTCATCGACCAGCACGCAATGCTCGGCGACAGAATAAGCATGTTCGCCGGTCGTCTGCCCGTTCCATCGCGCGACGCGGGCGAGCCCATGCGCGATGTCCTCGATCTCGATGTCGAGCGGTGACGGATCGAGCAAGTCGAGCCGCCGCCCGCTCAGCATGCGTTGCCAGGCTCTGGGCTTTCCGTCTTTTGCGTGGGCGGGTGTCGCCATGGTCGCCTCCGATGGGGAGGCGGCAATCTAGAGCGCGCGCCCCGGCTTGTCATCCGCCGGAGTCTCCTGACGGAAATGCGACCGCACGAAGAGGATGTAATCCTCTTCCGTCATCTCGCGCCGCGCCTCGACGAAATGGCGCGCGTCGTCGCCGATCAGATAACGCAAGCGGTCCGTTCCGTCTGCCGCCGCTTCGCAAATCAGCGCCGCCACGGATTCGTGATAATCTGGACAAGGATATTCATGGCTCGGCAAGCGCGGGGGGCGCGATCATGGTCTTCGGATTGACACTGGCGACATATACTTTCATCCACGTTCTGATCAGCCTGGCGGCCATCGCTTCGGGCTTCGTCGTGGTCTTCGGTCTTCTGACGGGCAGGAGGCTGAACAAATGGACCGCCCTCTATCTCTTCATGACGGCGGCGACCAGCCTCACGGGCTTCGGCTTTCCCTTCATCAAGTTTCTGCCGTCGCACCTGTTCGGCATCATCTCGCTCGCGCTGCTGGTGCCGACGCTCTATGCGCGTTATGTACGCCGCCTGACGGGGGCATGGCGCTGGATCTATATTGTTGGCGCCGCCGTGCTTCTCTATCTCAACGTCTTCGTGCTCGTCGTGCAGCTCTTCCTGAAGGTTCCGGCCATTAATGCGCTGGCCCCGACGCAGACCGAGTTGCCCTTCGTGCTTTCCCATGCGGCGGCCCTGGCGCTCTTCGTGATCCTCGGCTTCCTCTCGGTACGGAGATTCCGGGCGATCCCGGTCAGCCCGGCCTGACCGTTCCGGCTTCATCCATCTGACATCGGCAGCTTCCGGCGCGGGTGCGTTCCGCGCCGGAAGTTCGTCTTTTTTGCCTCTGTGTCCGGCAATCGTCGAGGCGCGGCCAAAAAACTGTTGATACTGCGGATCATTCCCAATAATGAGAATAGGAATAAGAGTTATTCGCATTTAGGGGGTTAGCCATGCGGACCTGTCATTCGTCATCCGCCGCGCGAGCGGGGCGGAACCGGCTGAAATATGCGGGATTCGTGGCCTGCGCGACGGCGATCCTCGCCTTCGGCCCGGCCTTGGCCGACGACAAGGCGAAAGCCCCCGACAAGGACGCCGCCGTCATGCTGGCGCCCCTGAAGGTCGAGGCCGATGTGGAAAATGACGGTCCCCTCGGCCCCGTGATCCAGCAAGATTCGAGCATGGCGACGAAAACCGACACGCCGATTGTCGATACGGCACGCTCGATCTCCGTCGAAACCCGCCAGCAGATCGAAGACAAAGGCTTCCAGCGTCTTGAGGACGCCTACATGTACACGGCAGGCGTGCATGGCGGCACGTCCGGCTTCGACTCGCGCGGCGACTGGGGCAGCATTCGCGGCTTCGACATGCCGGTGAACTATCTCGACGGTCTCCAGTTCGGCAATGACGGCTATTACAACTTCAGCCTTCCCGCCATCGAGATGCTGGAGAGCGTCGAAATCCTGAAAGGCCCGGCAAGTTCGCTCTACGGCGCAAGCTCGGTCGGCGGCATCGTCAACGCGGTGAGCAAGCGCCCGCAGGAAGAAACGGAGCGCCGCGTCACCGTCGAATACGGCACCTTCAATCGCAAGCAGGCCACCGTCGACATGACCGGCAAGCTCGACGACAACGGGAAAATTCTCGGCCGCGTCGTCGCCCTCGTCCGCGACAGCGAAACCCAGGTCGATTACAGCAACAACGACGCAGTCCTTTTCGCGCCGTCGATCACTCTCCGTCCCGATGCCGCTACCGACATCACCATTCTGACGCGCTACCAGAAGACCAACAACACACCGGACATTCAGTTTCTCGCTCTGGACGGCACGCTCGAACCGGCCCCCAATGGCCGGAAGCTTCCGACCAGCACCTTCGTCGGCGAGCCGGGCTTCAATCGCATGAATTCGGTGGATGAAGCGGTCACCGTCGATGCGAGGCATCAGATCGACGATGTCTGGAGCGTGCAGGGCATTGTGCGCTACAGCCACAGCGACGCCCAGATGGATCAGGCTTATTGGAGTTTTTTCGGAACCCAGCCGGATCGCTATGAACCCGGCGGAGAAATTTTCCGAGATTTCTACAGTCAGCGCGGCGCGACCTATATGTGGGTGGGCGATCTCAACACGACGGCGAAGTTCATAACCGGCCCCGTCGATCATCAACTGCTGATGGGCGTTAGTTACAGCAACGTGAAGTTCGATAACGACTCGGGTGGCTGCTATCCCGGCGACCCTTGCTACACAGTCGGCACGATCGATCCGTTCAATCCCGTTTATACCGGCGTCCCGGCCTTCGATATCGCGGACAATCCCACCGTCGCCTTCAAGCAAACGGGTGTGTATGCGCAGGATCAGGCGACGATCCTTGGGCGGATCATTTTGACCGGTGGCCTGCGCTGGGACAAATTTCAGGCGACGGACCCTTTCGCCGGGGTCGGCGCGGCCAGCAACGACGACCATGACGTGACGTATAATGGAAGCCTGCTCTACAAGTTCGATGCAGGTTTCTCTCCCTATGTCAGCTATGCCGAATCTTTTCTGCAGGAATCCTACGGCACGACCTTCGCAGGTTCGACGTTCAAGCCGACGCATGGCAAGCAATACGAAGCCGGTCTGAAATATCAACCGCCCGGCACCGCGTCGCTCTTCACCGTCGCGCTCTTCGACATCACCAAGTCGAATATCCTGATCACCGATCCCCTCCATCCGGCATCCAGTATTCAGGGCGGCGAAGCCAGGTCGAAAGGCGTCGAGCTGGAAGCGCAAACCGTCATCCACGACTTCTACATCGAGGGAAATTACGCCTATCTCGACACCGAGGACGAAAATGGCGCGCCGATCAATTATTCGGCCCGGCATCAGGCGTCCAGTTGGGTGACGTGGCGGCCTCAGGGCCCGCTGCAAGGCTTCAAGGTCGGCGGCGGCATCCGCTACATCGGCAGGAGTTTCTACGTCGGAACCTACGCCCCCTCCAACACGCTTGGCGATGCGATGATCGGCTATGAAACCGCCGACTGGGATCTGTCGCTCAACGCCCGCAACGTCACCGACCGCATGTATGTCGCGACGGCGGGAGGCGGCGGCGGCTATTACGGCCAGCGTCGCACCGTTGTTCTGTCGCTCTCTCGCAATTTCTGAACGGCGTCGGCGGTACTCCCAGGCCGCCATGGCGAACATGCCCCCTCTTCGCGCCGGAAGAGGGGGCATTTGTTTTGAGCCCGCCGTTCTTTGCCGAACATGACCGCGCAAATATTATCATCCGTTCCATCACGCGACTTCTTTGATCTCGCGGCGTTATGGATTAACTGGATACGTGGGGGTCTACGGGAACCAAAAAGGTGCCGGTACATGAAACGCCACAGGATACTCAAATCCGCGACCCTCATCGTCGCGCTTGTCGGGCTCGCGCTGCCCGCTTTTGCCGCCGTGACGCCGGAAGGCCGCTGGCGAACCGTCGACGACAAGACCCACAAGGAAAAGAGCATCGTCGAAATCACCGAGGTGAATGGCGTGCTTCAGGG
The DNA here is from genome assembly GCA_036499025.1 of Parvibaculum sp. Lineage (GTDB taxonomy): Bacteria > Pseudomonadota > Alphaproteobacteria > Parvibaculales > Parvibaculaceae > Parvibaculum. The sequence continues at coordinate 25,266 of DASYEM010000078.1, forward strand.
CAAGGTCGTGAAGCTGCTCGACCGCGGCGACAAGCCCGCCAATCCGACATGCGACAAATGCAAGGGCGACCGAAAGGGCAAGCCCATCATCGGCATGACGATCCTGTGGGGCCTGAAGCAGGATGGCGACGAATGGACCGGTGGCGAAATCCTCGATCCCGAGAGCGGCGAAACCTACGACGCCAAGATCACGCTCAAGGAGGATGGCCAGAAGCTCGAGGTGCGCGGCTTCCTCGGCATCTCGCTTCTCGGGCGCACACAGATATGGGCCCGCGACGCCCAACCGTAAACGCCGTCCCGCGATGTTTGCTCAAAGCGAACCGCCGTCCTAGAGTTGCGTAAGGGAAGAAAGGCGCGCGAGCAAGACGCCGACAACGCAGGACGAACATGGCAGTCGATCCTCTACCGGCGCAGCTCCTCTATCGCGCCTGCGATCTCTCACCGTTCGAGTTTGAAACGACGGCGGAGCTTGAAGACCTCGCCGGTCTCGCGGGGCAGGAGCGCGTGCTGGACGCTTTGCGCTTCGGCACCTCGATCCGCCGCCACGGCTACAATCTCTTCGTCCTTGGTCCCGACGGCGCGGGCAAGCATGAGGCGGTGACGCGTTTTCTCGCTGACATCGCGATCCGCGAGCGCGCGCCCTCCGACTGGGCCTATGTGATGCGCTTCAGCGCGCCGAACCGTCCTGTGGTTCTCGAACTCGCGGCGGGCGCGGGCACGGCGCTGAAAGAAGGCATGGTGCGCCTCGTCGAGGATTTGAAGATCACCATCCACGGCGTCCTCGAAAGCGAGGAATATCAAAACCGCCGCCAGACCATCGACGAGGAATATCGCGAACGCCAGGAGCAAGCCTTCGAAGGTCTGCGTGGCCGCGCGGAAGAGCAGGGCGTGGCGCTGTTGCGCACGCCTGCCGGCTTCGCGCTCGCCCCCGTCCATCATGGCGACGACCGTCAGGGCGAAGTGCTGAAGCCCGAGGAATTCAACGCGCTGCCCGAGGCAGAGCGCAAGCGCCTCGAAGGCATCGTGCAGACGCTCCAGAAGGAGCTCGCCGAAACTCTCGAACACATGCCGTCATGGGAAAAGGAACACCGCGAACGCGTGCGGCTCCTGAACCGCGAAGTCGCCGAGCGCATCGTCGAGCGCGCCATGCGCGATTTGCGTCAGCGCTTCGACACCATGCCCGTGGTGCGCGACTGGCTCGGCACGGTGGCCGCCGATCTCATCGACAATGCAGGCCTCTTCGCGGCTAATGCCGATACCGCGCAACAGCAGATGGTGCCGGGGCCGTCAGGCCAGCTCGTGCCCATCGGCGCGATCAATCCCTTCCGCCGCTACGAGGTCAACGTAGCCGTTGCCAATAATGACGCGCCGAGAAAGCCCGCCGTCTCGCCGTGGAAGGCCGAGCCCGCCGTCGATGCGGGCGGCTACATCGGCGGTGGCGCGCCCATCGTCTATGAAGACCACCCGACTTTGCAAAATCTCGTCGGTCGCGTCGAGCATGTACCGCAGATGGGTGCGCTCATCACCGACTTCACGCTCATCAAGGCCGGCTCGCTCCATCGCGCGAACGGCGGCTATCTCCTCGTCGATGCGCTGAAGCTGTTGCGCGAACCGCTGGCCTGGGAAGCGCTGAAGCGCGCGCTCCGCCGCCGCAAGATCGTCATCGAGTCGCCTGCCGAATTCATGAGCATGGTGAGCACCGTGACGCTCGAACCCGATCCGATCCCGCTCGATCTCAAGGTCCTGCTCTTCGGCGAACGCTATCTCTATTACATGTTGTCGAATGCTGACCCGGAATTCGGCGAACTCTTCAAGGTCGCCGCCGACTTTGAAGACGTGCTCGACCGTGAAAGCGAAAACGATCTTCTCTATGCGCGCTTTCTTGCAGGTCTCGCCCGGGCCGAGGATATTCTGCCCCTCGACCGTTCCGGCGTCGCCCGCGTCATCGAGCGCGCCTCGCGCCTTGCCGAAGATGCGGAGAAACTGACCACCGCCGTCCGCCCCATCGCCGATCTCTTGCGCGAAGCCGATTTCATCGCCCGTTCCAAAGACGCAAGCCTCATCACCGCCTTTCACATCGACACCGCCGTCGAGGCGCAAGTCGCCCGCGCCGACCGGATGCGCGAGCGCAGCCTCGAAATGATCACCCGCGACATCATCATGATCGACACCGAAGGCGAATGTGTGGGGCAGGTGAATGGATTGTCGGTCCTCTCGATGGGCGCCGTCTCCTTCGGTCGTCCGAGCCGCATCACCGCCCGCGTCCGCATGGGGCTGGGCAGCGCCCGCGTCCTCGACATCGAGCGCGAGGTCGATCTCGGCGGTCCCATTCATTCCAAGGGCGTGCTCATTCTGTCCGGCTATCTCTCCGCGACCTTCCTGCCTGAAATTCCCTTCTCGATGAGTGCGAGCCTCGTCTTCGAGCAGTCTTACGGCGGCATCGACGGCGATAGCGCTTCATCCGCCGAGCTATACGCGCTGATCTCCGCGCTTGCCGAAGTGCCCATCGCGCAGGGCTTCGCCGTCACCGGTTCGGTGAACCAGCTTGGCGAAGTGCAGGCCATCGGCGGCGTCAACGACAAGATCGAAGGCTTCTTCGACATCTGCATGCGGCGTGGCCTCACCGGCGATCAGGGCGTTCTTATTCCCGCCGCCAATGTGAAGCATCTTATGTTGAGGCAGGATGTGGTCGATGCTGTGGAGCGCGGCGTCTTTGCGGTCTATCCTGTCGAGACGATCGAGGAAGGCGTCGAACTTCTGATGGACATGCCCGCTGGCACACGCGGGCCCGACGGCAAGTTCACCGAAGGCTCGGTCTATGCGAAAGCGGAAGCCCGCCTCGCGGCCTTCGCCGACAATCAGCGCCGCTTCGCGCAGCGCGTCGATGACAATGGGAAAAGGTGAAGCCTGATGGCGGCACGAAAACCCGTTCGGCAACAGGGCTCCAGCGCGGAGAGCGGAAGTCTGCGCCGCATCGTCGTCGGCCTCGACACGAATGTCATGGCCCGCGAAGCTCTGGCGCTTGCCGCCCGCGTCGCCGCTTCGGTTGACGCCGGATTGCGCGGTGTCTTCGTTGAAGATGAAAACCTGATCGCGCTCTCGGGCCTGCCTTTTGCCCGCGAGATTTCCTTTTCCGGCGAGGTGCGCGGTCTCGACGAGGCGCGGATGCTGCGCGCCATGCAGGCGCAGGCCGAAACCGCGCGCCGCATTCTGGAGCGCGTCGCCACGCAAGCCCATGTGCAATGGAGCTTCGATGTCGCCCGCGGGCGCCCGCTTGCCTCTCTGGCCTCCGCCGCAAACCCTGAAGATACGCTCATCATCCGCGCCCATGCGGCAAGCCAGCGCGAAGTCGGCCGCGCCGTGCGCGCCGCAACGCGCGAGGCTCGCGCCGATGTGCTCCTCGCCGCGCGCGGTGTCGCCGTCAGTGCGACTTTCGCGGTCTCGTCTCCCATCGCCCGGCAGGGCGCGGAGCCTTCCGTCCGCCCGCTCGCCGCCATCGATGAAGGCTCAAGCCTCGGCGAAGCTTGCACCATCTTTGCCGAAACATTGGCGCAACGCATCGGCGCGCCTTTCCGCCGCATCTTCGCGCGCGGCTTCGCGCCCTCCGATGTCGCGGCGGCGGCGCGCAACGCGGGCGCGGGCCTCATCGTGGTCAATGCCGCCTGGCTTGGCGACGATGACGACGCGGCGCGGCTTTCCGCTGCCGCCGGTTGTCCCATTCTCTTGCTCGGCGGCGAGCGCGCAAGTCTGAAAAATCCGGCGAAACCCTGAACGACGAACAAGGAGACAGATCATGTCCGTGCGCAAGATTCTCGTTCCGCTCATGGGTGCGCCCACCGAGGCTGCGGTTCTCGGCACGGCGCTGACGACCGCCAAGACCTTCGGCGCGCAGCTTGTCGGCCTCTTCGTCCGCGCCGATCCCTCCGAAGCGCTGCCCTATCTCGGCGATGGCGTCTCGGGTCAGGTGATCGAGCAATTGATGCAGGCCGCGAAAGAGGGCGCCGACACCGCGTCCGCCCGCGCCCGCCTGATGTTTGCCGACGCCGCCGCCAAGGCCGGTTTGCCGCTTGTTGAAAAAGGCAGCACGGAGGCGCTTCCCTCCGCCCGCTTTCTCGACGTGGCGGGCCATCGCGACGATGTGGTCGCCGCCCATAGCCGCCTTTCGGACATCGTCGTCTTCGGCGAAGGCAATGCGGGCGCGGCGGGCGGCAGCACATTGGAGGCGGCGATGATGAGCGGCGGTCGTCCGGTGTTGATCGCGCCCAAGGCCTGCGCCATCCATGTCGGCGGCGCGGTCGCCATCGGCTGGGACGAAAGCCCCATGGCCGCTCATGCGGTCACGGCCTCGATCCCCTTCCTCGAAAAAGCAAAAAGCGTCAGCATTCTCTGCATCGGCAGCAAGGAGCTTGATCCCCAATCGGGCACATTGCTCGCCGATTATCTGTCCTTGCACGGAATAACGGCCAGCGTCCATATCGTCGAACCGCAAAGCGGCCGCTCCGTCGGCGGCGCGCTGCTCGACGAAGCGGAGAAACATGGCGCCGATCTATTGGTGGTCGGCGGTTACGGCCATTCGCGCCTGCGCGAATTCATCGTCGGCGGCGCGACCCAGCACATCCGCTCCCACGCAACGATCCCGGTGCTGATGGCGCATTGATATAAAAATCCCACCCTCCCTCAAGGGGAAGGTGGAAAATCAAGCCCGCTTCCTCACCAGCACATTGCCCGCCGAATAACCCGCGCCGAAGCTGCAAATCAGCCCCAGATCGCCCGCCTTCAAATCCTCGCTATGCTGGCTGAAGGCGATGATCGAACCCGCCGAACTCGTATTGGCATATTCGTTGAGAATGTTCGGCTGTTCGCCCGGCAGCGGCTCGCGGCCCAGCACCTTGCGCCCGATGAAATCGTTCATGCCCTTGTTGGCCTGATGCAGCCACATGCGCTTCAGGTCTTTCGGGTCGAGCCCTTCATCGGCCATATGCGCCAGGATCAGATCCGACACCATCGGCACGACTTCGCGGAAAACCTTGCGGCCCTCCTGCACGAAAAGCTTGTCCTTCGCGCCGATGCCTTCGGGCGCTGTGCGGTTCAGGAAGCCGAAATTGTTGCGGATATTGTTGGAAAACTTCGTCATCAGCCGCGTGCCGAGAATTTCCCATGCGCCTTTCGCGGTGCAAGTCTCCTCGCGCTCCAGCACGATCGCCGTGCAGACGTCGCCAAAAATAAAGTGACTGTCGCGGTCGCGGAAATTCAGATGGCCCGAACAGATTTCCGGGTCGACGATCAGCACGCAATCGACCGAGCCTGAGCGCAGCATGTCGTAAGCGGTCTGGATGCCGAAAGTCGCCGAAGAGCACGCAACGTTCATGTCGAAGCCGAAGCCCTCGATGCCGAGCAGGTCCTGCACCTCGACGGCGATGGCGGGGTAGGGGCGTTCGAGGTTCGAGCAGGCGACCAGCACCGCGCCCACATCGGCCGGCGTCTTGTTGGCGCGCTTCAACGCCTTATGCGCCGCATCGACCGCCATCTCGGCCAGGATCGACGGCTCTTCGTTCGAGCGCTCGCGCAGCATCGGCGTCATCACGTCAGGATCGAGAATACCCGTCTTGTTCATCACATAACGCGACTCGATGCCCGACGCCTTGTGAATGAACTCGGCGCTCGATTCCTGCAACGGCTCCATCTCGCCCTTGCCGATCGCGCCGGCATGTTGCGCATTATAGTTGCGAACATAGGTGTTGAAGGTTTCGACGAGTTCCTGATTGCTGATCGAGTTGGGCGGCGTGAAGACGCCGGTCCCGCTGATGACGACTTTGGTCAATTGAACACCTGGTTATTTTTTAGACCGGACGAACCCGCGCCGAAGGCTCCCCCCGACCGCGCTTGTTCGCCCGCAGCCCTCCCTCTGGCCGCGCCGCTAAATTAGGCCAGCCGCGCGATAGTTTCCACTGTCTAACCATGCGCGCATGCCGAAAGACCCGGCGCCTGCGCAAACAGGCCCGGATTCCTTCGGGTTAACTCTTCATGGGATGGCCGCGTCAGGCCGACGCGGCGGTCTCGCTCTTGCGAACCGGGGTCGATGTGCCCTCGGTCGCCTCGACTTCGCCGCTGATCTTGCCGCCTTGCTCGACCTTCAGCTCGCCATAGCGGATCGTGCCGGTGATCTTGCCGGTGGCATTGATGGTCAGGCATTTCTTGACGATCAGCGTGCCGTCGAACTTGCCGTTGATCTCGGCCTGATCGACCGTCGCTTCGCCGCGCACTTCGCCGGTCTCGGTGATGGTGAGCGTGCCGCTTTCGATCGTCGCCTGCACATCGCCTTCGATGACGAGACTGTCGCAAGACTGGATCTTGCCTTCGAGCTTCAGCCCCCGGCCGACATGCAGATTGGCCGATGTTGCGCCGGTGTTGGTGGAAGAGTGTGTCTGCAACGTGCGCACGGCGGGCTTCCTTACTTCATATGATGGCGTGACGACGCGGTTGGCGGACGTTTCCCCATCGCCCTGAGGCGTATTCTGGGCCGTCTTTTCAATGATGCGCGAGCCAGTCGACAGCGGCAACGTTTCGTTGTCCGACGAATTCGAATCCGTGTCCTTCGGGCGTTTGAACATCGTCCTTCCTTCCCTCCGCTTTATGGAACAGGCGGCATCATTACAGCCATACCTTGGCCTGCTCGCGACCATATTGTGGCGAAAGCGTGTGCCGCGCGAAAGAAACTTCGTTCAGCACCGTTTCGAATGTCCTAAGCGCGCGTGAGCTTCGCGCAGGCTTTGTGGCGCGGACAACTGACCATGTGATCGTTGACCATCCCGACCGCTTGCGCGAAAGCATAAACGATCGTCGGGCCGACAAAGCGGAATCCCTTGGATTTCAGCGATTTCGAGAGCTTTTCGCTCATCTCCGTCGCGGCGGGCACCTGTCCCATATGAGCCCATTTGTTCTGGGTCGGCTTGCCGTCGACAAAATCCCAGAGATAGCCCGAGAAGCCTCCATTTTGATCCATGATATCGAGCCACGCGCGCGCGTTGGTGACGGTGGCTTCGATTTTTCCGCGATGCCTTATGATGCCTTCGTTCTGCAAAAGCTTTTCGATCTTCGCGGGCTTGTAGCGGACGATGCGCTCCGGCTCGAACCCGTCAAACGCCTCGCGGAAATTCTCGCGCTTGCGCAAAATCGTGATCCAGGAAAGCCCGGCCTGAAAACCGTCGAGCACCAGCTTCTCGAACAAAGCCCGGTGATCGTATTCCGGCACGCCCCATTCCTCGTCGTGATAGGCGACATAGAGCGGATCGACGCCCGGCCATGTGCAGCCGACGCCCGCCGCCATCTTCGGATTTGCCTCAGGCATTCAAGGTCCCCACGTCACGAAATTTGCGACCGCGAGGATAGCGCCGCGCGGCGCGAACACACAAGCACACGGAACGTTCACGACTGTTTGATCTGGATGTGAGGCGGTCCCGGCCTCATTCGGCCTTAGCTTGCAAGGGCGGCAAATACCGCCGCCTCGATCAAAGCTGCAGAGGACGCCCCATGAATATCCGCAACTCCGTCACGCTTGCCGCCTGTCTGTCGGTCGCACTCGCTGTCGCCGCGCCAGCCTTCGCCGACGAGATGGGTACGGCAAAGCCCGGCGCCATGTCGAATGGTGCGATGTCGAACGGTGCCATGTCGAAAGACACGACATCGAAAGACGCAATGTCGAAGGATTCGATGAAAAAGCCCGCCACGGACACGAAACACAAGATGAAGAAGAAAAAGGACGCCATGTCCAAAGGGGCCATGTCCAATGGGACCATGTCGCATGGGACCATGTCGCATGGGACCATGTCGAATGGAACAACGGCCAAAGGGGCCATGTCGTCTCCCGGCAATGCGATGAAGCCGTAACGGTTTATACCGGCGGTCTGTCCCGCACCATCGCTTCTCCCGGACTCTCGTCCCCCGCGCATTCCGGGGGAGGCGATTAGGCTTCTTCCTCGTCCTCGACGCCGCCTTCAAGTTCAAAATGCGCCCATGAGGGCTTGTGTGGCGTCAGCGTCGCATCGCCGATTTCCAGCGGTGCGCCGTTCAGCAGATCGAGCCTCAGCAGCGCCAGCACGCGTCCGCCCTCCTTGTCGACCGAGAACACCGTGCCCACTTCGCGGCCAACGGAGCGAACCGGTACATGCGGCTTCGGCATGTCGCCTTCGACGGTGCAGGGCAGCAGGCGTTTGCGCACGCTGCCGCGCCGCTTGGTGCGCGATGTCACTTCCTGGCCGATAAAGCAGCCCTTCTGGAAATCGACGCCGTTCATTTCCTCGAAATTGACTTCAAGCGGAAAAGTCCGGTCGGGCTCGAAATCATGCGCCGCGTCGCCGACGCCATGCTCGATGCGGTGGCGATGATATTCGGCGGGCGTCGCGGCTTCCGCGCCCGCCACTTTCGGATCGGCGGCGATCAGCCGCGCGCCCAGCGCCGCGAGCCGTGGATCGGCAAACGCGCCTTTCGGCGTCTCTCCGCCCCAGATAGCCATGACCTTATGCGTGGCGCTCACATCCTCGATCGTCACCTGCGCGCGCAATTTGTAAAAGCTGAGCCGCTTGGCCAGATCGCCGATCCGCGCCCCGTCGCAATCGAGCAGCAGACTGTCGCCATCCGCCACGATGAAGAAGTCGAAGAGAAACTTCCCCTGCGGCGTCAGCAGCCCGGCATAAACGGCCTTCGCGCCATCGGCGAGATCGACATTATTCGTGATGAGGTTCTGTAAAAATGTCCGCGCTTCGGCGCCGCCGACACGCAAGACCCCCCGTTCGGGCAGGATCGACGCTTTAAGGCTCATGCTCGGCTTCTCAAACCCGGTTCTTTCGCCAGGGCCGGGTGCTCCGGCCTGAAATCATAGTTTGCCACATTTAGGAGTGTGTGGCGCGCCTTGCAACTCGGTCTTCCCTGAATCCGCCGGATCGCATACCTATACTCCGCACCCTTTCTCGAGCCACATCAAGGTCGCCGGCCGTCGAATGCGTATTCTTTTCATCACGTCCAACCGCATCGGCGACGGCGTCCTGTCGACCGGCCTGCTCGCGGGCTTGATGGAGCGCTATCCGGGGGCCCGTTTCTGGGTGGCCTGCGGTCCGCTCGCCGCGCCGCTTTTCCGTAACGCCCCCGGCGTCGAGAAAATCATCGAGCTGCGCAAGGAACCCCGCGCCGGCCATTGGCGCAAATTGCTGAAGGCCACCATGTTTCGCCGCTTCGAAGCCGTGGTCGATCTGCGCGGCTCGGCGACCGCCTTTTTGCTCTGGACGAAAAAACGTCACATCCTGCGCGCCAACCACACGCTGCACCGGGTCATACACAATGCATCGGTCGCGGGCTTCGACCCCGCGCCCTGGCCGCGCGTCTGGCCGGGCGAGGCGGCTCGCGCCCGCGCCCGCGAGCTGATCCCGGACGGCATGACGGTTCTGGCCCTCGGCCCCTCCGCCGCCTGGCCGCGCAAGATGTGGCCGGTCGAACGTCATGCCACGCTCGCGCCGCGCCTCGTCGGCCCCGGCGGTCCGCTTGCAGGCGCGCATGTGCTGATCGCGCTGGCGCCGGGCGAGCGCGAACTCGCCAAGCCGATCATCGACGCCGTGCCCGACAATCGCCGCATCGAACTCGTCGGCGAAGACCTGAACCTCGTCGCCGCCTGTTTCGAGCGCGTCCGTCTCTATATAGGCAATGACAGCGGACTGATGCATCTCGCCGCCGCGGCTGGTGCGCCGACGCTCGGCCTCTTCGGCCCGACGCCGGACGGGCGCTATGATCCCTGGGGCACGAAGACGGCGCAGATACGCGGCCCGCGTTCGCGTGAGGAAATTCTCAGCGAACTCGGCACCGGTTTCGACGGCCCCAATGCAATGCAGGACCTGACCGTCGATATGGTCTATGACGCCGCCGTGGCGCTTCTCGCCCGCACCGAAACGACACAAACCGAAAAGGCCACCGCATGAGCCAGACCTTCGATCTCATCATCAGGGGCGGCACGGTCGTCAATCAGGACGGCCTCGGCCTCGCCGACATCGGCATTACGCAAGGCCGCATCGCCGCCATAGGCGATCTGAAAACCGCGAGCGCCGGCGAGGTGATCGACGCCAAAGGCCTCCACATTCTGCCCGGCGTCACCGACAGCCAGACGCATATGCGCGAGCCCGGCAACGAGCATAAGGAAGATTTCGAAACCGGCGGTCGCGCCGCCGTATTGGGCGGCGTCACCTCCGTCTTTGAAATGCCCAACACCGCCCCGCCGACGACGACGCCCGACGCCGTCGCCGACAAGGTGCGCCGCGCGCAGCACCGCATGCAATGCGACTTCGCTTTTTACGGCGGCGCGACCACCGAGAACGTCGCGCTCCTGCCCGAGATCGAGCGCCAGCCCGGCTGCTGCGGCATCAAGGTTTTCATGGGCTCTTCCACCGGCACGCTTCTGGTGGCGACGGATGAAGACGTCGCCCGCGTGCTCGGCGCGATCAACCGCCGCGCCGCCTTCCATTCCGAAGACGAAAACCGCCTCATCGAACGAAAGCCTCTGGCGCTTGAAGGTCACGTCGAGACGCATCCCGTCTGGCGCGACGCCGAAGCCGCCGTGCTCTGCACCAAACGCCTGTTGCGTCTGGCTCGCCATGCAGGCAAGCGCATCCACGTTCTGCACATCTCGACGGCGGACGAAATCCCGCTGCTCGCCGCCGCCAAGGACATCGCCACCGCCGAAACGACGCCGCAACATCTGACGCTCGCCGCGCCCGAATGCTACGAACGCCTCGGCACCTATGCGCAGATGAACCCGCCGATCCGCTCAGCCGAACATCGCGCGGGCATCTGGGGAGGAATCAATGCAGGCATCATCGACGTGCTGGGTTCCGATCACGCGCCGCATACGCGCGAAGAGAAAGACAAGATCTATCCGAACACGCCGTCCGGCATGCCCGGCGTGCAGACGCTCGTGCCCATCATGCTCGATCATGTGAATGCCGGACGTCTGACGCTTCAGCGTTTCGTCGATCTCACCTCGGCGGGCCCGCAGCGCATTTTCGGCATGGCCCGCAAGGGCCGCATCGCTGTCGGTTACGACGCCGACCTGACGGTGGTGGACATGAACGCCAAGCGCACCATCACCAACGACTGGATCGCCACCCGTGCCGGCTGGACGCCCTTCGACGGCGTCGAGGTCAAAGGCTGGCCCATCGGCACCATCATCCGCGGCCGCCGCGTCATGTGGAACGACGAGATCACAGGTGCGGCGGGCGGCGAGCCAATCGTCTTCGTCGAAGCTTTGCCGAAAGTTTGAAGACCCTCACCCAACCCTCTCCCAGAGGGAGAGGGCTAGAAAGAACGAGGCCCCTTAAACCCCTCTCCCTCTGGGAGAGGGAGGGACCCGCGCCGAAGGCGTGGGAGGGTGAGGGTCACCTTAATGCACCACCCCCACAAATTCCGCATACGGAAATTCCGCCGGTGTAATCACCCGCTTCGTCGCAATCCGCACTGAATGCAGCGGCCCGTCGAGGTTCTTCTCCCAGAAGGCCAGAAACTTGCTCAAGCTCGGATAGCGCGGCTCAAGGTCGTAATCCTGCCAGACGAAAGTCTGCAAGACATCGAGATGATCCGGCATGCGATAAAGGATTTCGGCGGTCACCAGCCTGTAGCCGTCGAGCATCTGCTGAAATTCGGTGCGCTCAATCAACATCCATCACTCCTGCTGCATTCAACACAGCCGACGTGACTTGGGGCCTTTCGCGACTCACTCGGCCCATCGCGCCGACACAAGAATCCTAACGAACGGAAACTCCGCCGGTCGATGTTTGCGATCCGCCCGAGAGCTGATTTTCCGCAACTGTGACCGAAAACCTGGCACTCGAAAGCGCCGAGTGCTGCCGCTGTCACCCACTTCAGATTTCGGTGGCGCGGGCCTCCAAAACCCAAGCGAACCGCCAGCCTTGACCCGAACCCGGTTTTGGGTTCGTTTGTGCCCAGCATCATTAAAAGTTGAGCCCGAAAAGGGCCGGCAGGGAGCCAAATGACCGACAAATTCCGGGCTATTCGCGTGTCCAAGGCCGAAAGCGGCCA
>DASYEM010000079.1:0-97978 GCA_036499025.1 Parvibaculum sp.
TTGGCACCTCGATGTCGGCTCATCACATCCTGGGGCTGGAGCAGGTCCCAAGGGTTCGGCTGTTCGCCGATTAAAGTGGTACGTGAGCTGGGTTTAGAACGTCGTGAGACAGTTCGGTCCCTATCTGCCGTGGGTGTAGGAAAATTGAGAGGATTTGTCCCTAGTACGAGAGGACCGGGATGAACATACCTCTGGTGGATCGGTTGTCGCGCCAGCGGCACAGCCGAGTAGCTATGTATGGACGGGATAACCGCTGAAAGCATCTAAGCGGGAAACCCACCTCAAAACCAGTTTTCCCTTGAGAGCCGTGATAGACGATCACGTTGATAGGCCGGGTGTGGAAGAGCAGCAATGCTTGTAGCTTACCGGTACTAATCGCTCGATTGGCTTGATTACTCTCATTTATCTCTGCTCATTCTCGTGATGAGTTTGAGGAAATGACGAACAAAGACGACCAGATAATCATTCGTATCGCGAACATGTGCACTTTGCCGGCCTGGTGGTTATTGCGAGGGGCCTGCACCCGATCCCATCTCGAACTCGGCCGTTAAATCCCTCTGCGCCAATGGTACTATGTCTTAAGGCATGGAAGAGTAGGACGCTGCCAGGCCTGCCAAGTGCACATCATTCAAGATCCCTTCTTCACGACGAACCTTTTCGCGAGAGCCTCACACATCATCGATCCTTGTGTCCGGCCTTCGCGCTGAGGCGCTAGACTGTTTTGAGAAATTGACGCGGGGTGGAGCAGCCCGGTAGCTCGTCAGGCTCATAACCTGAAGGTCGCAGGTTCAAATCCTGCCCCCGCAACCAAATACAAAACCCGCCTCATTCGTGAGGCGGGTTTTTTGTGTCTTGAGCTCGGAGGCGAATTCCGGCGGCCGCCCGCGATCGAACCCTCGAGATCACGCGATATATCAAGTATCGGCAGCCGACTACTTGTTATCGGAATTAAGAGGCAAGGAACCGGCAGCGTTCGCCGGCTTTTATTCGGATCTACTTGTCGCCGTCCGGGGGCCACGTTCCCGAGGCGGAAGGCGAGGCTTCCTCTCCAATACTTGCCTTCATCCTCTTTTCTCTCCATAACTTATCGGTGAAGAGGCGCCCGGCGGTGTCGTCGCCGTCTTATTCTCAAAGCCCGGCTGGGAACAGGCTCTCGGGGGCTCGATGTACACATAGTTCTTTTGCTCTAAAACGAGGTGCGTATCAAAACGACACGCGCGAGCCTCGCAAGCAGAAGCAAAAATGGCACAATGCGCGACTCTTAGTCGCCCCCCGATTTCTCTGAATCCGCCATGCCGATTACCGCCTCATTTTGGGTCGCGGAACGCGCAGGCAATCCTATCCTGAAATTACCGTAGCGTTTGCGTCCCTTTTTCAGGCGACTGAGACGTGTGAGCAAATTTACGACTCGCCGGGCGTGTCAAGTGCCGAAGTATTCAACCAGCCAATATCGTCCCATATCAACGCTTACTGTCCCAATCCCGCGCGCCAAGAATAGAACTCCCTTGCGACTCATGTTTTTCCAGCGCTATTAGCGTCGGAAGACTTTGCATTTGTACCCGCAGACATGCGCGCATGACGGCACATCCCTTGCTCCCATGGGGGCTGAACAGTTGTGTCAGAAGGAGTTACCCCTTGTCGTATCTGAATAAGAAAAGCGCCGCGAAAACGGTAAAGACGGCGTTGCGCACGTCGGTGAGCTACGCGGCCATGAGCTGCATGCTGGTCCAGCCGGTCTTCGCCGCGGGCGCGTTGCCGAGCGGCGGTCAGGTCGTTGCCGGCGATGTCGCGATCACCGCGCCGTCGGCAAACGAGGTGCTGGTCAGCCAGTCGTCGGGCAAGGGCATCGTCAACTGGACGGACTTCTCCATCGGCCAGGGCAATTCTGTTCAGTTCAACAACGGCAGCGGCGCCACGCTTAACCGCGTCACGGGCCCGACGGTCTCCTCGATCGACGGTCGCCTGTCGGCAACCGGCAGCGTCTTCCTGATCAACGCCAACGGCGTCATCGTTGGTTCGAGCGGCGTCATCAACACGGGCGGCAGCTTCGTCGCCTCGACGCTCGACACGCTGGACGCGGATTTCCTCGACGGTGGCGACACGACGTTCAAAGGCGCCAGCAAGGCCGCCATCCTCAATTACGGCAAGGTCGGCTCGCTCGGCGGCGACGTGGCGCTAATTGCGTCCAAGGTCGACAATGAAGGCAGCCTCGAAGCCCAGAACGGCACAGCCGCTCTCGCAGCCGGTTACGAAGTCCTGATGCGCGACGCGACGCTTGCCGACGGCAAGTTCGTCGTCAAAGTCGGCGGCTCGGACACGGAAGCCCGCAACACCGGCGCCATCAAGGCAGCCGATGCGGAACTCCGCGCCAATGACGGCAACGTCTACGCTCTTTCGGGCAACCTCGGCGGCTTCGTCCGCGCAGATGGCGTCTCGGCAACCGACGGCCATGTGTTCCTGACGGCTGAAGGCGGCAACGTGACCGTCGACAGCACCGTCGCCGCGAAAAACGCGGACGGCACCGGCGGCCTCATCGTCGCGACCGGCGATAATGTCGCTCTGAAGGACGGCGCGAAGCTTGTTGCCGATGGCACCACGGGCGGCACAGTTCTCGTCGGCGGCGACCAGTACGGCAGCAATGATGCGTCGCGCAAGCTGGTCGGCTTCGACGTGGCCAATGCTGGCACGGTGACGGTCGATGCGGACGCGGTGATTTCGGCCAATGGCAGCGACGCCGAAGGCGGCAAGATCGTCGTCTGGTCCGACGATTTCACCGATTACAAAGGCTCGCTTAGCACGCTTGGCGAAGGCACCAAGGGCGGCTTTGCCGAAGTTTCGAGCAAGGGCGTTCTGAATTTCGACGGCGCGGCTCAGACTGGAGAGGACGGCGAGCTGCTGCTCGACCCGTATAATCTCACGATCGTCGCTGGCTCTGGCGGCAACAACACGGCAAGCAGCAGCGTTTCGACACTTGGTGCGAGTAAACTTCAGGCCTTGCTTGATGGTACGCATTTGTTCGGCGACGTATATCTTGGCGGCAACAACATAACCGTCAGCACAGGCACTGGTGGGACGGCGGGCCAGGGCGACATCACCGTCAGCTCGGCGGTCAACTGGGCGACGGGCCACGCGCTCACGCTTCAGGCCGCGAACAACATCGCAATCAACGCCACTGTCACTGGCAGCAGCAGTTCCGCAGCCTTGAATTTGCAGGCGAAGAACTCCATCACCCAGACGGCGGCAATCTCCGTTGCGAGCCTTGACGTTTCGAACAATGGCGGCGCCGTCAACGCCGTGCTGACCAATGCCAACAATTCAGTGGGCACGCTCAGCGCGGGCAGCAGCGGCAATCGCGTCGGCTCGCTCGCGTTCACCAACAACAAATCGTTGGCGGTCGGTTCGGCGGGACTCTTTGGTTTCGGCGCGAGCGGTCTCTATTCAAACGGTGCGGTCAGTCTGACGACATCGGGCGGGTCGAGCGACATCGCGGTCAATGGCGCGCTGGATACGACAGGTTCGGCAGTCAATCTGTCGGCCGGGCGCAATATTACGATCAACAGCGGACTGGTCGCGAGCGCTGCCGACGTCACATTGACGGCCGGCACGAACGGCGGCAATTCTTCGATCTCGGACGGCACGTCGGGCACCATTACAGCCGATAAGCTCGCGCTTCTCGGCGGCTCGAAAGTCGCGGCGACGATTGACAATCAGGCTCTCTTCGTCGGCGCCACAACAAATGTGGGTACGCTGGCGGCGAATGTCGGCAGCCTCACTTTTTACAATGGCAAGGCGCTGACGGTCGGCACCGTTGGTGCAACCAACGGCGTCACCGCAACGGGCGATGTGTCGCTCAACCTCACCGAAAACGGCGACGCGCTGGCGTTTAATCAGGCTCTTACGACCTCGGGTGATGTGAGCATCGCAACAAATGGCGCTGTTACGCAGAGCGCCTCGGGCATCATCACGGCGGACGCCCTCAGCTTTGCGAATGAAGGCGTTCTGGGCACGGCTCCTTCCGTCGCGCTGACAGCGGACAACCAGGTCAACTCGATCAGCGCCGGGAACGTCCTGGCGCCTGTGGGCAATTTCAGCTTCACCAACGCCAAGAGCCTCAAGGTCGATAGCGCAGGTATCCATTCAAGCGGCGCAGTGACTGTTTACGCCAAAGGCGAAGGTAGCGACGTCACACTGGCATCCGCAGGCGCAAACTCGTCCACCGACGGCATCAGTACATCTTTGAATGACGACGTTACGGCGATCACGGTCGCGGCGGACGGCAACTTCATCAACAATGCCGGTTCGAACGCCTTGCAGACGGGTGGCGTCTTTGTCCACAACGCCCGCTGGCTGGTTTACGCCAGCAACTCTGCCGGCAACACGTTTGGTGGCCTCGATAGCGGCAACCAGGCGATCTGGGGCACGTCTTATCCTGACTCGGTCAGCGCGACGGGCAATCGCTACGTCTTCGCGAACGATACCGCGACGACGACGCTTGCTGTGACGCTGGACGGCGCGACCAAGGTCTATGGTTCGGGTGTCGATCTCGCCGATTTCGTTACGGACGCCACTCTGAGCTACACCGGGCACGCCGCCGTCGCCAATGCCTATAAGGGCGACGACGCGACCTCGACAAACGTTGCAGCGGGCGATCTCGACCTCACATCGGACGGCACGCCCGCGACGGCGAATGTCGGGCTCTATGATGTTGTCGCCGCCTATAGCGGCTACGACACGACCGTCACCAACGGCCTTGCGGTTACGAAAAAGGGCCTGACGGTCACGGCGAATGACGACAGCAAGACCTATGACGGTCTCGCCTATCATGGCGGAAACGGTGTCAGCTATGACGGCCTGGTCAACGGAGACACCTCTGTCGATGGGACTGTGGTCTATGGCGGCTCGGCGCAAGGCGCGAAAAACGCCGGCGGCTATACGATCAGCGCGTCGGGTCTCACCTCGGGCAACTACGACATCAGCTATGTCGTGGGCACGCTGAACGTCGGCAAGGCTGTTCTGACGGTGACGGCAGACGACAAGTCGAGGACCTACGGCGACAACAATCCGAGCCTGACGGTCAGCTATTCGGGCTTCGTCCACGGCGAAAACAAGAACGTCATCGATACGAAAGCGACGGCGTCAACCGATGCCACGAAGAACTCGGACGTCGGCAATTATGACATCGTCGCCGCCAACGCCGCCGACAACAACTACAGCTTCGTTTACGTCAACGGCACGTTGAAGGTGAACAAGGCGACGTTGATCGTGACGGCGGATAGCGGGTCCATGACCTATGGTGACAATACTCCGAGCCTCGGTGCCAGCTACTATGGCTTCAAGCTTGGGCAGAACGCTTCGGTCATCGACACGGGCGCGACGACCACGACCAACGCCACCAAGACCTCGAACGCCGGTTTCTACGGAACCAACGCTTCCGGCGCGTCGGATAACAACTACAGCTTCGTCTATGTCCCCGGCGTGTTCGTCGTGAACAAGGCGGTGCTGACGGTGACGGCCGACGATCTGACGAAGATCTATGGCGACGCGAACCCGACGCTGACGGCAACTTATGACGGGTTCAAGAACGGTGATGACGCCGGCGATCTCGATATCGCGCCGACGCTGACGACGAAGGCCAAGACGAACTCAAATGTCGGCGATTACGCGATTACCGCCAACTCGCTCTTTGGCATCATCGGTCTCGACAACAACTACACCTTCAACTTCAACCCCGGCACGCTGACGGTGAACCCGGCAACGCTGACGGTCGCCGCCAACGAGCAGACCAAAGTCTACGGTCAGGACGATCCGACGCTCGGTTACAGCGTCACGGGCTACAAGCTAGGTCAGGGTTCGTCGGTTCTGTCCGGTGGTCTTGATCGCGTCGAAGGCCAGAATGTCGGCAACTACGCCATCAATCAGGGCACGCTTGCCTCCAACAGCAACTACACGATCGCCTTCACCGGCAATACGCTCCACATCACGCCGGCGACGCTGACTGTGGCTGCCAACGGCCAGACGAAGGTCTATGGCGATCTGGATCCGACGCTCGGCTACTCGGTTGACGGTTACCAGTATTCGGATAACAGCTCGGTCTTCACGGGCGGTCTCGACCGCACAGCCGGCCGGAACGTCGGCAACTACGCCATCAACCTCGGCACGCTCGCAGCCGGCGGCAACTACACGATCGCCTACACGGGGAACACGCTCTCGATCACCCCGCGTTCGATCACGGTGACCGCCGACAATCTCGCCAAGCTGCTCGGTAGCCTCGACCCGGCTCTGACCTGGAAGATCACCGACGGCAACCTCGTCTATGACGACAGCATCACCGGCTCGCTGACGCGCGATGGCGGCGAGTTGCCCGGCGACTATGCGATCACCCAGGGTGACGTTGCGGCAAGCTCCAACTACACGCTCACCTTCGTGAACGGCGCTCTGACGATCAACCCGCTGACCCAGCCGGCTGGTCCGAATACCGTCCCCGGAAACGACTCCGATACCCCCGGTGGCGAGACGCCCCAGGGCGGCCAGGCTGGAAACGGCCCGGACGGCAGCGAAACGACAGGCAGCATCAATGACAAGTGCGACGTCAACGGTGATTGCGTGAATACGCCTTATCCGACGAATACGAATCCCGCCAACGGTATTCAGTTCGTCTCCAACTAATCCAGTTGGTTAGCGGCCCGGACCGGGGTATATCCCGGTCCGGGTCCTTTCTTCATTCCCAGGGGCGATCGATACATAATGACAAACAAGAATGTGGTAGCGGCAGCCGCCGTGCTGGCTTTGCTGATGGCTGGACAAGCTCACGCCGCCCCGCCGCCTCCGGCGGCTGCGTCCGTGCCGGAACGAAACCTCCCGCCGGCGCTTGAACGTCAGGGACCCGCCAATGTGGTTCCGCCGAATGCTTTGCCGCAGGCTCTCGATACCAAGCCGCTCGGGCCCAATCTGACCGCGCTTGTCGTGCTTGGATCCAAGGACGAGATCACCAAGACGACCGCCAAGGGCGTCGATACGAGCCGCGTTCCGACGCTCAACGATACGAACGCCCAGGCCCAGTTGCAGCCCTATCTCGGTCAGCCTCTGACGCGCCGCCTGATCGGCGAAGTCGAAGCGACCATCGCGCGCATCTATCGCGAGAAGGGTCTTCCCTTTGTCGCCGTGATGACGCCGCCGCAGGAAATCAGCCAGGGACAGGTTCAGTTCCGCGTTGTCGAATTCAAGGTCGGCAAGATCAAGGCGACGGGCAATACGCGAGGACCGTCTGATTTTTATACCGGCCGCGTTCGCGTCACGCCGGGCGAGCCGGTGCGCAGCAACGATCTCGCCGAGGATCTCGACTGGTTGAACCGCAGCTCTTTCCATCAGGCCGAGGCGGTTTTCTCGCCGGGTGTCAATTCGGGCGAAACAGACCTCAATCTGCGCGTTTCTGAATCCAAACCCTGGCGCGTCTATGCCGGCTATGCCAACTCCGGTGCGCCGTCGACGAGCCGCGACCGCTATTTCGCGGGCGCCGTCATCGGCGACATCATCGTCCCGGACTCCTACTTTTCCTATCAGGTCACGGGCAGCCGCGATTTCTGGTACGATCAGGGCGAGATTTTCAACGATGCGCGCCATCCGCAATATGTGAGCAACGCGGCGCGTCTGGCCTTGCCGGTCGGTCCGCGTCAGCAGATCGAGTTCACCTTCAGCGCCGTCGAAAGCAATCGGTCGATTTCGGTTTTCGATCTGCGCCAGCGCACGCTTGAAGGTTCGGTCGCCTACCGCACCGCGGCCTCGAACTACTTCAAGACGCTCACCGGCGATCTCTATGGCGGCGTCGAGTATGCGCATCAGAACAGCGACACCTATTTCGGCCCCTTTACCGCCTTCGCGGCGGCGGCCGACGTCTATCAGGTGTTCGGCGGCTGGTCGGGCGTGTTCGACAGCGTCGCAGGCCACACCGAGCTCGATGCCGCGCTGCATGTGAGCCCCGGCAGCGTCACGAACAACAATGAATCGAGCGACTTCGTCAATTACTCGGCTGGCCGCGTCAAGAATGCGCGTTACAGCTATATCGATACCAATGTAACGCACAGCCTGCCGCTCGCTTACGGCCTGACCTTCGTCACCACCATCGAAGGCCGTCTGGCCAGCGGTCCGCTGCCGGAATCGCAGCAGCTGGGCGTCACGGCCATGCGTGGCTATACGTCCGACGACGGCAGCTTCGACTATGGCATCACCTCGCGCAACGAGCTGCATCTGCCATCGACAAACCTGCTCGGCCGCTTCTCGGGCCTTCAGGATCAGCTCTCGCCTTATGCGTTCGTCGATATCGGTTATGTGCGCGACAAGGCTTTCAAGTCGAGCGAGACGCCGATCTCCGCTGGCGTCGGCGCGAACTACAATCTCAACGGTACGCTCTCCACGACGCTCGACACGAGCTACGCCTTGCGCGATGTCGGTCTTACGGAACGTGGCGACTGGCAGCTCACGGCGCGTGTGTCGGTAGCTTACTGATCGCGCCTGAAGGCTCCGTCGCAGATACAGAAAAACCCGTCTCGTGAGAGACGGGTTTTTTATTGCCCGGGGTTTCCTGATTACGCGCGGCGGGCACGCTCATGCGCCGCCATCACCATGTTCTGAAACTGGATGACGCCGCCCTCATGCACCGTGGACAGGCGCCCCCGGTCATAGATGCCTGCCTGAAGATTGGCCTGCACGCCGTTGCAGATGGCGATATCTTCTTTGGCGACCATGTAGGCCCACTCGATCAGTTCGTCGCGTTCCTTGTCTTTCGACGGGTCGATCTCGTTGAAGAGATAGCGATAGGTGAGGCGCATTTTCGTCGGGCCCAGAGGCTCGACCTGCCCGATATTCATGCCCCAGTTGTACATGTTGAAAAACAGGCCGGGGAAACGCCAGACCCAGAGCCCGTCCGTTTTGCCACCGTCGCGCGCATCGACCGAATGGCTTTGCAGCGTGTCGCCGATGGTGTCGATGCGATAGGTCTGCATGTCGATGGCGTTGTTCAGGCCCGGATGGATCGTCGGGATGTGCCAGGCTTCGGCGTAGTTGTCGCAATAGGTTTTCCAGTTGATGTCAGCCTCGACCGAAAACTGATGGCCGAGATGCATTTTCTCGATGGGATGGCGCAATGCGGCGTCGGCGAGATCGCGCAGCCACGTCGAGACGGAGACGGCATTCACGTCGAGATTGACGAAGACGAAACCGCGCCAGATTTCGCAGCGCGCCGGGAAGAGACCGTATTCGCTTTTGTCGAAATCCATCGTCGGCGCACCGCGCAGATTGCCTTGGAAATCATAAAGCCAGCGGTGATAGGGGCAGGAGATGCGATCGACGTGACCGGCGCATTCCTGCACCAGCGGCGCGGCGCGGTGGCGGCAGATATTGTGAAAGGCGCGCACTTCGCCATCCTTGCCTTTGATCGCGAAGACGGGAAGGCCCGCGATGGAGGCCGAAACGTAATCGCCCTCCTTCACGAATTGCGATGCCATGCCGATGAGCACCCAGCTCTTCGCCCAGATTTCCTTGCGCTCGATCGCCCAGGCTTCGGGTTGCCAGTACCAGCTGGCGGGCAGAGTTTCCGGGTTCGATGCGCCGGTTTGCGGCAGAGATTCCACGATGCTCATTGTCGATAGCCTCCCGATGCGCGGCAAAGATGAATGCGAGGAGAGGCTAAAGGCGCCGGCATGGCGGGGGTATGCCCTAGATAGGACAGGAATTTCACCCCTTGGCTTGCGCGGCCTGATCGTTCGCTTGAGCCATGGCGGCGCCGTTCAGCATTTCGAAGAAGAGCGCCAGCAGCTCGGCCTGCGAGCGCACGTCGAGTTTGACGTAGATACGCTTGATGTGATTGCGGACCGTGCCGGGGGCGATGTTGAGCATGCGGCTCACCGATTTCGGCGGCAAACCCTTCAGCAGCAGGCGCGTCACTTCCTTCTCGCGCTCGCTGAGCTCATCGTCGCCGAAGCGTTCATAGGCGTTGGAGAGGATCTGGTGGAGTTGCGGTGAGGGAATGTCGTCGAGGCCGCCTTCGCGGTCGTAGAGGGACCAGATGCGGGTCGCCACGCTTTCGACACTTGAGGTGACGGAGGCGAGGCGGCGAAATTCGGCGGCGCTGAAGGGCGGGGCATCGGCCAACCGCATCATCGAAACATAGGCTGCCAGATCACCGCTGAGATAGAGCAGATAGCAAATCTCATCGACCATGCCGTAGGGCCGATAAAAAGAGATGTAATAATCGCTTTTGCGGAAATCCGGCGGAAACATTTCCTGCGGCGAAAGGCAGACGCTCACTTCGCGTTCGAGGAACTGCTCATAGCTCGGATCGAGCAAATATTTGCCTTCGACATAACCCTGGTTCCATTCGTCCGAGCCTTCGAAGTCGATGACGATGGGCGGCGCCTTGCGGCGGTAGAAGCCGACATAGACGGCTGTGTCGGGAACGAGGCTGCGCAGGCCGCTGGCGAGCCTGCCGACGCTCATATGGGCGTCGGAAGTCGTCAGGCTCTCCGCCAGATATTTGCTCCATTGCGCCACGAGGCCAAGCGGCAAAGAGCCTTTTACATCGCTGTCCATCGCCATCGGGATCGCACGCCTTTTACTCCTGTGAAGAGGCAGATCATGCGGAGGCAGGCCCGGAGTTGCAAGCAAATGAGGTTTCATGCGGCCCAATCGCTGTGTCGGCGGCGACCGATGACGGCCGGACGGCGGGATCTGCGCGCGGCATGATCCGCTCTCTCAGCGTCGGAATGACGACGCGATGAGCGAAGGATGCGCGCCCTTGCCCGGATGCGCCATGTCCTTGATAGGCCAGCACGAATGGCTCGGGGCGCGGCGCTAGCCCAACAAGGCCATACCCGGCCCGCACCCTTTCTTCTACTCAAGAGAGGCGTGATGAGCGTTGCAAGGGGAGTTCGATGGCGGTTGCGGAAACGACATATGGACGGGTCGACGGCACGCTCGAAGACGGCATCCACGTGTTTTACGGCATCCCCTATGCGACTGCGCCGCGCTTTCGGCCGCCGCAACCGCATGAGCCTTGGGTCTATACGCGCCGCGCCACCGTTCCCGGCCCTGTCGCACCGCAGCTTCCAGATCTCATTTACGAAGGATATGGCGGCCAGATTTGCGCCCGCGGCAGCGAGGATTGCCTCAACCTCAACATCTGGACGCCCGCCATCGACGGCAAGCGCCGTCCGGTGATGTTCTGGATTCACGGCGGCAGCTTCCTGATCGGTTCGGGTAGCGAGCCCGACTACAATGGCGCGCAGCTTGCCCGCGACGGCGATGCGGTCGTCGTCACCGTCAATTACCGGATGGGTGCGCTCGGCTTTCTCCATCTGGCCAATTTCGGCGAAAAAGGTTTTGAGAAGAGCAGTAATCTTGGTCATCGCGACCAGATTGCGGCGCTGAAATGGGTGCGCGAGAACATCGCGAATTTCGGCGGCGATCCCGAAACGATTACGGTTTTTGGCGAGTCGGCAGGTTCCGTTTCGACGCAGAACCTGATGGTCAGCCCACATTCCGCCGATATGATGAAGCGCGCGATTTTGATGTCGGGTCCGGCGATCGCCGCGAGCCGTGTCGGTGCAACCGCTATTGCCAGGCGATTTCTCGAGCTCGCCGGCGTAAAGAGCGTCGCCGAATTGCAAGCGCTGCCGCTCGAAAGAATCCTTCGTGCGCAGGCCGATCATCTGATCGAACACAGCGAGACGATGCTTGGCGACTCGCTGTTCTTCCCGACGATCGATGGCGATGTGCTGCCGGAACATCCGCTGGAGCTTTTGCGCCGGGGCGTTGCTGCCGATATCGACATGCTGATCGGCGTCACGCATGATGAGGCGCGCTACTGGCTTCTCTATTACCCGGAAGTGGCGGCGCTCAGCGATGCCGAACTCGAAGACTGGGCGCGCGAGACATTCGGCGAGCATGCGACGCGCATCCTTAAAACATATCGCGCACAGGGTGCGAACCAAACGCCCGCGCAGGTCATGGCGGCGATTGTCGGGCATATCTGCTTTCATTGGGCGGTTGGGCATAGCGCCATCGCGCAGAGCCGTTTCCAGCCCAATACCTGGCTCTATCGGTTCGATGTGCAGACCGACATGGCGGACGGCTATTATGGCGCACCCCATGCGAGCGAGTTGCCTTTCTGCTTCGGCACGGTCGAGGTGGGCATGGGCGATTGGTACGGGAAGACAGCCCCGTCGATGTTGCGCGCCATCAACGCGTCCTTCAGCAAATCGTTGATCGCCTTCGCGCGCAACGGCAACCCCAATAACAACGACATTCCCCGCTGGGAGCCCTTCGAGCCGCGCTCGGGCGCTTCGCTGCTCTTTGACCGCGAGAACCGCAGCGCGACGCATGTCTTTCAGGATACGTGGAAGCTCTGGGACGAAACCATCGGGGTGGAAGGGCGTGAAAAGCTCACCGCCTATTTCAAGCTGCCGACCGCGCCACGTTTCAAGGTCCTGGGCGTCAATTGGCCCGAAACAACTGCTGCCGACTGAAGTCGCATACGCCTAGAGGAGGCGCACTTGACGCTTGTTGAAAAACTGCCGAATACGCCCAGCGTCGATGATCTCGACCGCCGCCACAATATCCATCCATTCACCGATCTGGCGATGATGGAAAAGGCGGAGCGCACCGTCATCGTCAAGGCGCAGGGCAATTATGTCTTCGGTGAGGACGGCCGGAAATTTCTCGACGGCCTTGGCGGCATGTGGTGCGTCAACATCGGCCATGGCCGCGAAGAGATGGCGCAGGTGATCGCCGATCAGGTGCGCCAGCTCGATTACTATTCGCCCTTCGACGATCTGACGACGCCCGCCATGGCATCGCTGGTCGAGGCGCTGTCGGAACGCGCGCCGGGCAATCTCAATCGTGTGCTGCTGACGACCGGCGGCTCGACGGCGGCAGATTCGGCGATCCGCCTTGTGCATCACTATTTCATCCGGCTCGGCCAACCCTCGCGCCGGCACATTATCTCGCGGCACAATTCCTATCACGGCAGCACCTATCTCACGGCCTCGCTCAGCGATCCGGGCTATAGCGACGGCTGGCTTGCCGAAGACAAGATCATCCATCACGTCGGCGCACCCAATCTCTATCGCCGCCCGGAAGGGACAAGCGAAGAAGAGTTTCTTGAAATTCTCGTTTCAGAGTTCGAGAGGAAAATTCTGGAGATCGGGGCGGAAAACGTCGCCTGCTTTATCGCGGAGCCCATTCAAGGTTCCGGCGGCGTCATCGTGCCGCCGGAGGGCTATCACAAGCGCATGCTGGCGGTGTGCCGCAAATACGGGATGCTCTACATTTCCGACGAAGTGGTGACAGGCTTTGGGCGTTTGGGGCATTTCTTTGCATCCGAAGCGCGCTTTGGCATCGTGCCGGACATCATCGTCAGCGCCAAAGGTCTTTCGTCGGGCTACGTGCCGCTCGGCGCGGTTTTGATCTCCGATGAAGTCTATGCGGTTCTCAGCCATAAGACCGGCGCGTATTTCAACACGGGCTTCACCTATTCCGGCCACGCGGTCGCCTGCGCCGCCGCGCTGAAAAATATCGAAATCATCGAGCGCGAAAAGCTTTGTGAGCGCGTGCGCGAGAACGGCCCGCACTTTGAAGAAAAGCTGAAAGAGCTTGTCGGCCTGCCACTTGTCGGCGATGTGCGCGGCAGCCGCTTCATGATGTGCATCGAATATGTTTCAAACAAAGCCCGCAAGGAATTGTTCGGCGACGATGTGCGCATCGGAAAACGTATCTGGCGGCATTGCCAGAAGCGCGGCCTTCTCGTTCGCCCGCTCGCGCATCTCAACGTTCTGTCGCCACCTCTGACATTGACGCTCGATGAAATCGATTTCATCGGCGATGTATTGCGTGAGGCGATCCACGACACGGCCGACGAGTTGACGCGCGACGGCATCAAGGCGGAGTGACGCGCGGCGGTTTGTCCTATGAAGGACATAGCCCTGCAAAGATTGCGTCACTAGCTTTTCATAATTGCTGACGGTTGCGTCAGCGGGGTCCATGCGGACGCGCTCGGGGAGAGATGGCGCCGCATAGTGAATTGGGGGACTTGCATGACGGAACGACGCAGACGGCTGTCGGCTGCTTACTTGGCGCGGACGGCACTTGCCGCGACCGTCGGGTTTATCTCGCTGGTTGCGATCAGCAGCGACGCATCGGCCATGAAATTCAAATCCGGTGACTTCGACATTTCCGTCGACACGACCTTGTCGGCCACGGCGATGATCCGAACGAGCCAACGCAACTGCGCCCTTATCAGCGCGACAAATTCGCAGGGCTGCGCCAATGACGGCCTCACGGACAATTACGATGACGGCAATCTGAACTTCGATCAGTGGGACGTGTTCAGCGCGCCTCTCGGCGGATTGACCGAGATTGAAGTCAAATCCGGCGATTTCGGCGCATTCGTTCGCGGCAGCTATTTCGTCGATGGTGTGCTCTGGGACAAGGAATCGACGCGCCGCACGGATCTCAGCGATTCAGCGGTTCATCACATCGGCCGCCGCGCCCGGCTTCTCGACGCCTATGTTTACGGCGTCGTGCCGACAGGTGACATGCCGATCAGCCTTCGCGTCGGCAATCAGGTTCTGAACTGGGGCGAAAGCGTCTTCTACGGCGGCGGCATCGCCGAGACGAACTCCTACGACATGACGAAGCTGCGCGGTGCAGGCGCCGAAATCAAACAGGCTTTCCTGCCTGCGCCGATGGTGCTGGCGCAATTCTCGCCTTTCGAGAATGTCGATGTGTCGGCCTACTACCAGTGGCATTGGAACGAGACGGAATATGATCCGGTCGGCACGTTCTTCTCGATCGAGGACGTCTTCGGGCCGGGCCATCAGGGTGTATTCTATGGTCCGGCGCTGGGTGGCGTCGGCGATCCTGGCGCATCGGGTCTGTCGCCCGCCGCTCAGTTCGCGCTTGGCACCGGCATTCCAGATGCGGCCGAAGGCCGTCCGCGCAATTCCGGTCAGTGGGGTGCGTCCGCGCGTTACTTCAGCGACGCATTGCAGACCGAATTCGGCGCCTATTACATGCGCTATCACCAGAAAGCTCCTGTCCTCGGTGTGAATGCGGCTTGCGATCCCGTCTTCGGTTGCTATCCGGTTTCCTACTTCCGCGAATTCGTCGAGGATCAGAACCTCTATGGCGCAACGGCGAGCTTCGTCTTGCAGGATGTTTCAGTCGGCGTCGAAGTCGCCTATCAGCCGAACTATTCAGTGCCGCTCGCGGATGCTTCGACCGCAGCCGCCGGCGCGGCTCTGGCCCTTGATCCGGTCGGATTCACCGGCACGGCGCATGAGCTCGGCTTCACGCGCGCCAATCGCACGCAGATGATCCTCAACGGCATTTACGTCGCGCCGCCGACCATGCCGATCCTCGGTTCGCTCATTCAGGCCGCGGGCATGAACGATCTGACCTTCATGGCCGAAACGGCGTGGACGCATTTCGACAATAAGCCGTTCAACACCTTCGGCGACAAGAATGCCATCGGCTATGTGCTCGACATCACGGGCAGCTATCAGGGCATCTTCGGCACGCCCTGGGTGCTCTATCCGGGCCTTGCCTTCAAGCATGACGTCAAGGGAACGGCGCTCGATTACGTCGTCACCGACACGCATATCGCGGGCCGTAAAACGCTCACGCTTCGCCTGACGGCCGACTATCAGTCCACCTGGAGCGTCGGCATCGCTTACGTCAACAACTTCGGCGCGGGCGACATGAACTTCAATTCGGATCGCGATTACGCATCCGCCACCATTTCCTATGCCTTCTAAGTGCAACATCTGATGGAAGGCGAGAGGGGAATTCAAATGTCCAAGAATGTTCTGATCAAGGCGGCGCTGTTTTGTAGCGTTGCGATCTTCTCAACGGGCGCGATAGCGGACTCGTTTGCCGATCTCGGCGGAAAACTCACGCCGATTGGCGCGGAGAAAGCCGGCAACGCTGCGGGAACGATCCCGCCCTATGAAGGCGGCATCGCGACGCCGCCGGCTGGATACATGCCGGGGAACGATTATGTCGATCCTTATGCCGGCGACAAGAAGCTGTTCTCGGTCGACGGCGCCAATGCCGCCCAATACAAGGACAAGCTTACCGACGGACAGCAGTTCCTGCTGGCGCGCTACAAGAACTACCGAATGGACGTCTATCCGACCCATCGGAGCTGTGCTTATCCAGACAGGCTCTATCAGAAGACCAAAGAGGGAGCAGGCGTCGCAAAGCTCGACGCGGCGACGAAGGATCTCGTCGCCGCCCTGCCGGGTGGCGTCCCGTTCCCGGTGCCGACCGACGGTGCCGAGGTGATGTGGAATCATCGCACGGCCTTCGACAGTCTTGGCCGCAATGTGTCGGGCACCACGGCGGTGGTCGATAAAGGCGGCAGTTATGTGCCGCTGAAGTGGGACGAGGCGCGGTTGTCGAACTATTATGACCCGGCGAACACGACCTATGATGCTCTGGGTAACGTGCAGTTCAAATACTTCACCACCTATACGGCGCCTGCGCGCGTCGCCGGCGAAATGTATCTCGTCCATGAGACGCTGAACGGCGAACGCAACGCCTGGCTCTACAGTCCCGGTCTGCGCCGCGTGCGCCGCGCCCCGACGCTTTCCTATGACAATCCCGTCTCGGGTTATGAAGGTCTCGCGGCGAGCGATCAGCTCTATATGTATAACGGGCGTCTCGACCGTTACGACTGGAAGCTCGTCGGCAAGAAAGAGTTGTACATTCCCTACAACAATTTCGAGTTCGCCAATTCCAAGCACAAGGTTGCGGAACTGACGAAGCCGAACTTCCCCGATCCCGATGTCGGCCGTTACGAGCTGCATCGTGTCTGGGTGGTCGAAGCCACTCTGAAGCCCGGCCTCCGTCATCTGCTGCCCAAGCGCGTCTTCTACGTCGATGAAGACAGCTGGCGTGTCGTGGCGACAGACATTTACGACGCTCAGGGCAAGCTCTGGCGTTATCAGGAAGAGACGACCGTACCGGTCTACGATCTTCCCGCCTGCTTCGGCTTCGGTCAGGCGATCTATGATTTCCAGGCGGACCGCTACATTCTCGATCTGGTTTTCAACGACGACAAGCGTCCCGACTTCCACGCCGAAAGGCCGGGCGCTCTCGATGCGACGATGTTCGACATCGGCGAGCTGCGCAAGCGTGGTACGCGGTAACGGCTTGGCGTTTGCATCCCTCTCCCGCAAACTCCAGACTTGGGCAGGGGCTTCGGCCTCTGCCCATTTTTGTAAAGGGTTTCTATTGACATGACTGTGCAGGAGAGCGGGGCGCGCAGCCCCTGGTGGAGCAAGATCGATCATCGCAGCACGGCGACGCTTTTCTTCGTCGCGCTGGCCGGATCGTATGGAATGCTGTTTGCCTCCATGCTTCCCGCGCTGGTCAATAACTGGCTCTTCTATCTCCATCTCAGCGAACGCACCGCCGGACTAATTGCGACAGCCAACGTGCTGGCGGCAACGGCGGGTCTCGGGCTTTCGATCTTTCTGCTCACGCGCTGGTCGCTTGTGCGCATCGCCCAGGTCGGCATTGCGGCGGCCATACTGGGCGACGTCGGATCGTTGGTGACGAGCGGTCCATGGGAGCTTGGTTTCACGCGCGTCATCGCCGGGCTCGGGCTTGGCCTTCTCGTCGGCGTGACCACGAACTGGTTCGGTCGCCACGAGCAGGCCGAGCGTGGCTTCGGCATGTCGATCATGCTGCAATTCGTACTGACGGCGGTGCTCTTTTCCGCTATTCCGTTGATCGAGCCCGCTCTCGGCCACACCGCCGTCTATGTGGCGATGTTGAGCCTCGGCGCGATTGCCGCGTGTCTCTCGCCGCTTTTCAATCTCAATGGCGGGGCGACGCCTTTGCCTAAGGAGCCCCCGGCGCAATTGGCTGCCGTCGACGAACATCCTCTGCGGCTCAAGATCTATTCCATTGTGGCCTTTGCCATTTTCGAGCTCGCCGCCGTCGGCCTCTGGAGCTACATGCTGCGCTATGCCGAGGTGATCGGCATGTCGGCGGCGGATGCTTCCAACGTGTTGGCGCTCTCGTCGCTTTGCGGCATTCCAGGGACGGTCCTCGTGGTGCTGCTCGGCAGCCGGTGCGGACGGCTCGCGCCGCTCATTCTGTCGCTGGTCGCCTATACCGCGCCCACGCTGCTCTTTGCGCTGCTCCATACGTCGAACGCCGTCTTCATTGCCGGGCTCATCCTCCAGAATATCGCCTGGGCGGTCGCCGCTCCCTATTTTCAGGCGGTGCAGTCGATGCTCGACAAGTCGGGCCGCCTCGCGATCTGGGGCATGCTGGTCGCCTCGGTCGGCGCGGGTCTCGGGCCCGCGCTGCTCGGCACGGCGATCCACGGCACCTCTTATGTCGAGGCGTTCGGGGTTGCCGCTTTCGCGCTCGGCTTTTCGATGCTGATTGTCCTCCGGCCGGCTTTCATCGCCGACCGGCTCGCGCGCAACGCCTGATCAGATCGATCCACGAAAATCCGGAAAGGCGTCGCCTGCATAAAGCGGCGGCGCGACGCGCTCATAGGCGGAAGCCAGAGCGAAAGCCGTCGTGTCGTCATAGCGGCTTGCGATGATCTGGATCGAAGTCGGAATGTTGCTGGCCGCGCGGCCCGTCTGCGCAACGATGATCGGATGCAGATAGAGCAGGTTGAAAGGATGCGTCAACCACCAGCCCATCATCGCATCGACTTCGACATTGTTGATGATGATTTTGTCTCTCAGCGGCTCATTGACGGCGGACACGGACGGCAGACCCGTTGTCGGGCAGATGATCGCGTCGAAGCCGGCGCTGTAGATCGCGTCGATGTCGCTGGCCATTTCCGCAAGCAGGACAGCGGCCGCTTCCATCGCGCCCTCAGGTTGTTTCCGCGCCTTGGCGATCATCGCATGCGTATGTTCGGAAAGATCGCCCGGTGTTTGTATCTGCGCCTCGGCGGCTTCGAGGAAGTTGCGCCAGAATCCGGTCAGCATGGTGCCATGCGTGGCGGCGAGCACTTTTTCTTCCGTCCAGTTCAGCGATACCTGCTCGACCGTCGCGCCAAGGCTTTCGAAATGTTTCAGCGCGCGTTCGGTGTTGGCGCGCACTTCAGGATCGATCTGGGCAAAGCCGAGGTCGGGACTATAGGCGATGCGCATGCCGGCGACGGACGGCAGTTGCGCGGGCAGGGTTTCCTTGCGCAAGCCCGTATGGTCATAGGACGCGGGGCCGTTCGAGATGTCGTACATCAAGGCGAGATCGCCGACGCTGCGCGCCATCGGGCCATAGACCGATTGCGGCACCACGCCCCACGGCACGACTGTCGGAAAGCGGCCGAAGGGCGCCTTGAAGCCGTAGATGCCGTTGACGCTGGCGGGCAAACGGATCGAGCCGCCGGAATCGCTGCCGGTCGCCAGCGTCGTGGTGCCGGCGGCGAGAGATGCACCCGCGCCGCCCGACGATCCGGCGGGCGTATATTCGATATTCCAGGGATTGCGCGTGACGCCGAACAGGGCCGACTTGGTGATGCCGCTCATGCAGAATTCCGGCACCGTCGTTTTAGCGTGAATGATCGCGCCCGCATCGACCAGACGCTGGACCATCGGATGCGAGGTCGGCGCGACATAGTCGAGGAAGAGTTTCGAGCCCGACGTCGTCACCTTGCCGGCAACATCGGTATCGTCCTTGACGGCAAGCGTCACGCCCTCGAGCGCACGTGCCTCGCCGCGTTTGTAGCGCGCTTCGGCCTCTTTCGCCGCGTCGCGCGCTTCATCGTAAAAGCGCCAGGCAAAAGCGTTGATCTTGGGTTCGACCTTTTCGGCTTGCGCGATCTGCGCCTCCAGCACGTCAACAGGCGAAAGCTCGCGCGCGTTGAAGAGTTTCACTTGCGCCGTGGCGGTCAGATAGGCGAGGTCGCGTTTACCGGTCATGGCTATATCCTTTTACACAGTGCCCGCTTCACGGCAGCAGGATGGCTTTGATTTCAGTGAATTCCTCGATGCCGAAGCGTCCGCCCTCGCGGCCATTGCCGGATTGACGATAGCCGCCGAACGGCGTTTGCGCATCGAGCATCGCGCCGTTGATATGAACCATGCCCGCCTGCAACCGGCGGCCGACGGCGAAGGCGCGTCCGGCATCGGCCGAAGTGACGTAGGCCGAGAGGCCGTAGCGCGTGCCATTGGCGATGGCGATGGCGTCTTCCTCGTCTCGATAGGGCATGATGGCGAGCACGGGCCCGAAGATTTCTTCCTGCGCGATCGTCATGCCGGGCGTGACGTTGCCGAAGACGGTCGGGCTGACGAAATAGCCATCGGTATTTGCAAACCGCTCGCTGCCGCCTGCGGCAAGCGTGGCGCCCTCGGCGCGGCCCGTTTCGATGAGCCCGCGTACTTTTTCACAATGCAGCTTCGAGACGAGCGGCCCCATCTCGGTTTCGGGCTCGCGCGGATCGCCGATGAGGATCGAGCGGGCGGCGGCTGCGGCCATGTCGAGGACTTCGTCGTGGCGTGCCGCCGGCACCAGAAGGCGCGTCGGGGCGTTGCAGGATTGTCCGCTATTGTCCATGCAGGCGAGGACGGCTTGCGGCACCGCAGCCGCGAAATCGGCGTCGTCGAGCAGGATATTGGCGGATTTGCCGCCCAGTTCCTGTGCGACGCGTTTGATGCCCGGCGCGGCGTTGATGGCGACCTTGACGCCCGCCACGGTCGAGCCTGTGAACGAGACCATATCGACATCGGGATGCGAAGACATGGCCGTGCCGACCGTCGGCCCGTCGCCATGCACCATGTTGAAAACGCCTGCGGGCACACCGGCCTCGTGCAGCACTTCGGCGAAGAGCTGGGCTGAAAGCGGCGTCAGCTCGCTCGGCTTCAAGACCATGGTGCAGCCTGCGGCCAGAGCAGGCGCAACCTTGCAGGCGATCTGGTTGATCGGCCAGTTCCAGGGCGTAATCAGGGCGCAGACGCCGATGGGTTCGCGATAGAGGATGGTCTTCTCGCCCAGAGGTTCGGAAAAAGCGAGGTTGGTCAGTGCCGCAATGGTCGCGCGCAGATGGTCCGTGCCGCAAGCGGCCTGGGCATTGCGCGACATGGTCACGGGCGCGCCCATTTCCTCGGTGATGGCGGCGACGAAGCGCTCATAATGCCGCTCGTAGGCCTTGAGGATATAGCCGAGCAGCGCCAGCCTTTCGGTCACGCTGGTCTTTGAGAAAGCCGGGAAGGCGCGGCGGGCGGCGGCGACGGCCAGATCGACATCGCCGCTCGTCCCCATCGCGACCTCGCCATAGGGCAGATCGCTCGCCGGATTGAAGAGCGTGCGCGTTGGGCGCGCGGAGGCATCGACCCAGCGGCCATCGATATAGAAAACGCGCATATCCGTCATGGGCCTTGCCAATGCTCGCCAAAATGATCCCGGCGAGCCTGTCCGGCTTTGCCGCGGCATGAAATAGCCTAACGAGGCTAGCGCTCGAAAGAACGGCGGGTTTTGCCTATAGTCCTCGCGACGGATTTCATAACGGGGGAAGCGCGCGTGACAAAACCGGCATCGGTATCCGATTGGCGAGAGCGGGCGCAGAAACGCCTGCCGCGCATGATGTTCGAATATATCGACGGTGGCTCCTATGCCGAGACGACGCTGAAACGGAACGTCGAGGCCATTGAGCGCATCGCGTTGCGCCAGCGCGTTCTGACCGATGTTTCCAAGCTGCAGCTCTCGACCGAACTCTTCGGGCAGAAGCTTGCCATGCCCCTGCTGCTCGCGCCGGTCGGCATGGCCGGGCTCTATGCGCGGCGCGGCGAAGTGCAGGCGGCGCGGGCAGCGCAGAGCGCGGGGCTTCCGTTTTGCCTCTCGACCGTCAGCATCTGCTCCATTGAAGAAGTGCGCGCCGCGACCTCGGACCCGCTCTGGTTTCAGCTCTACATGATCAAGGACCGGGGCTATATGTCGGTGCTGCTCGAGCGCGCCAAGGCGGCGGGGACCAAGGTTCTCGTCTTCACCGTCGATCTGCCGATACCGGGCGCGCGGTACCGCGATATTCGCTCGGGGCTTTCGGGTGCGCTGACGCCACTCGACAAACTGAAACGCGGATTGAACGGTCTCGCCCATCCGCACTGGATGTGGAACGTCTTTCTCAATGGCCGCCCGCAGAGCTTCGGCAATCTCGTCGAAGCGATGCCCAACGCTAAAGGCACGGATGATTTCTCGCGCTGGATCGGCAAGAATTTCGATGCGAGCGTCAATTGGGCCGATTTCGACTGGGTGCGTGAACGCTGGGACGGCCCCATCGTCATCAAGGGCATTCTCGATGCCGAGGATGCGAAGCGCGCGGCGGACGTTGGCGCGGAGGGCATTGTCGTCTCGAACCATGGCGGGCGGCAGCTCGACGGCGTGCCTGCCGCGATCGAGGCGCTGCCGGCGATTTCACGCGCGGTCGGCGACCGCATGACGGTGCTGATGGATGGCGGCGTGCGCTCAGGGCTCGACGTGTTGAAGGCGCTGGCGCTCGGGGCCAAAGGCGTGCTGATCGGTCGCGCCTGGGCCTATGCGTTGGGCGGCGGCGGGGAAGCGGGCGTTCAGGCCATGTTGACGACAATGAAGCACGAACTTGAAGTTGCCATGGCTCTCACCGGCTGCACGGATGTCCGCGCAGCCGGCGATCATTTGCTGGTCCGCGATCTTTGAACGACATCACGGGCCTTGCACGTTAGGATCGTCGAGCCCCCAACAGGAGAAAGTTTCGATGAGCGACGAGGTAACCCACAATCCGGCGACGCATCGTTTTGAAATCACGATCGACGGCGTGACGGCTTATTCCGAATATACGCGCAAGCCGGGCGTCGTCACGATCATCCATACGATTGTGCCTGAAGCGCTGGGCGGCAAGGGCGTCGGCTCGAAGCTCGCGAAGTTCGCGCTCGATACGATCAGGGCCGAGGGATCGAAAGTTATCCCGCAATGCCCGTTCACAGCCGCCTATATCAAGAAGCATCCCGAATATCAGGATCTCGTCGCCGGTTGAATGCGGGGCTTCTCTCTTGAGAAGGAGGGCAGATGCTCAAGGGCATGAGAGTGGCGAATTTCGTGGTGACGGCTTTCGCCATCACAGCGCCGATGGCACATGTTCTGGAGTTGCCGAACAAGTTCGAACTCGATGGCCCCCTGTGGCTTTCGGTGCAGCAACAGCTTTATCGCGGTTGGGGCGCCGTCTTCGGGCCCGTTGAGATTCTGGCGTTGCTAACGACGCTTTTGCTCGTCTATCTGCGCCGGAACAATTCTCCGGCCTTTCGCGCGACGCTTGTCGCCGCGCTTGCCTATGCGGCGATGCTGGCCGTGTTTTTCATTTTCAATGCGCCGGTCAATGCCGCCTTCAACGGTTGGACGGCAGCGAACATGCCCGCCGACTGGCCGGATTATCGCTCACGCTGGGAGGTTGGCCACGCGCTTGCGGCCACCCTTTCGATCATTGGTTGGCTGGCGCTGGTGCGCGCCGCCTTCAAGGATATGCGGACGTAAGGCCCTTCAGGCTTTTCGGCGCGATTCGACCGGCGGCTTTGCCACGGCGTTGCGTACCTGCTCGAGATAATTCCCCATGCGGGCAAAACCGTCTTCGGTGAGTTCGATGAAGACGCGGCGTCCGTCATTTTCATCGCGTACGCGCATGGCGAGGCCCTTCGACACCAGATCTCCGATGCGGCGGAGCGCCGTGGTCGCCGGAACGCGGGCGGCGATGCAGAGGCTTGAGACGGAAATCCGTTTGTTGTTGAGCCGTGCATGCATCAGATCGAGGAGCATATCCCAGGCCGGATCGGCAAAGAGGCCGCCGGGAAAGTGGTTGGTCCGAGCTGCATAGGTGTCGAGCAGCAGTTTTGCCCAGTGGCGGTTGATCGCCGCTTGATCGGGCGCCATTTCGCCGGTTCCCCCCGGCGGCGCCTGAATGGCGGGGCGGGGCCCGCCCTGCCTCGCGCCCCAGGTCGGGCGCTCGCTGAAGGTTGCGTCATTCCGCTCCGGCACGGGGGCTGGAGTGGAGGTGGGGGCGGCTCTTTCGAGCATTTCGAATCGATTGGTCATACAACCATAGTTACACATAGAATTCTTAATGCAACTATAACGAGATATTTAAAAGCTGAAATACTCGCTCTGCGTGTGTGCGGGCCCTGAGGAATCTTGAAGGGGGTGGGTTCAGAAAACGATGAATTGATGTTTGGCATGAAGGGCTTAAATAGGGCATTCCGCCTGTTTCCGGGGAAAATGATGGCCGACGGTAACGTTCTCAACTCTCAAACTTTCGCCGATGCCACGCGCGGCGTCATTGGCATGGCGCATTTCGCCGGCGAGCGTCATTGGGTGCCTGCAACCAGCGGCAATTTTTCCGCGCGCATCGACGGGCGGCTCGCCGCCGTCACCGCCACGGGGGCCGACAAGGCGCGGCTCACCGAAGGCGAAGTCATCGAGGCGGAGATTTCCGGGCCGAAGCATCCGCGCGCGTCCGCCGAAGCGCCGCTGCATCTGATGCGCTATGCCGCCGACGCTTCGGTTGGCGCCATAGCCCATATCCACACCTTGCCCGCTACCGTGCTGTCGCGCCGCCATGAAGCGGCGGGCGTGTTGCGGCTCGAAGGCTGGGAGCTGCTCAAGGCGTTCTCGGGCATCAAGACGCATGAAACGGTGCTTGAGGTGCCCATCGTTCCCAACGATCAGGACACCGACCGGCTCGGCGCGCTGGTTGAGGAGCGGTTGAGAAAATCAGGTCCCGCCTACGGTTATCTGATCGCCGGTCATGGATTATATGTATGGGGTGCGAGCGCGAAGGATGCGATCCGCCACATGGAAGCCTTTGATTTTCTTTTGACGGCCCAGCTTTACGAGGAGGCAGCGCGATGACGCAGCTCACCGTTTATCCAGACACCGATCCGGCCGCGACGCTGATCGATACGCGCGACGCCGGCAAGATCGCGGCGACGCTTTCCGAAATCGGCGTCGTCTTCGAGCGTTGGGAAGCTTCGGTGCAATTGTCCGAAGACGCGGGGCAGGAGGCCGTGCTCGCCGCCTATGATGCACAGGTGAAGAAGCTGATGCGCGAAGGCGGTTACCAGACCGTCGATGTCGTGCGCGTGAAGCCCGACAATCCCGACCGCGTCGCCATGCGGCAGAAGTTTTTTGCCGAACACACGCATGATGAAGATGAAGTGCGTTTCTTCGTCGAGGGCGCCGGCGCTTTTTATCTGCGCAAAGACGGACGGGTTTTCCGCGTCGTCTGCGAACGCAACGATCTCCTCAGTGTTCCAGCCGGGATCACGCATTGGTTCGACACGGGCGCCGCCCCACATTTTTGCGCCATCCGCATCTTCACGTCGAAGGACGGCTGGGTCGGCAACTTCACCGGCGACGACATTGCGACGCGCTTTCCCGCCTTCGGCGATTGAGCCTATGTCCGTTCGCGCAATTCTGACCGACATCGAAGGCACGACGACGCCCATCGCCTTTGTGCATGAGGTGTTGTTTCCCTATGCGCGGGCGCGTCTTGCGGATTTCTGCGCGGCGCACCGAGCGGAGGCGGATGTTGCCGAGGCGTTGAAGGCGGCGCGCGATCTCGACGGCCATTCCGATTTCGATCTCGATCAGACTGTCGCGCTGCTGCTTCGCTGGATGGATGAAGACCGCAAGGCCGGCCCCCTCAAAACCTTGCAAGGCCTGATCTGGCGCGAAGGTTATGAGGACGGCGTGCTGAAAGGTCAGGTCTATGACGACGCGGCGGCGCTGCTCGAATGCTGGCATAGCCAGGGCAAGAAGCTCTTCGTCTATTCGTCGGGCTCGGAAGAAGCGCAGCGGTTGATCTTCGGCTTTTCCGACAAGGGCGACATGACGCCCCTCTTCGGCGGCTTCTTCGATACGCGCGTCGGCGCGAAGGTCGACGCCTCGTCCTATGCGGCGATCGCCGGGACGATTGGCTTTGCGCCTGCCGACATTCTTTTCCTGTCGGATCTTGCCGCTGAAATCACGGCGGCCAAATCAGCCGGACTGCAAGTCGCGCGCATCGACCGGGCGCTCGACGCCGATGCGGCGCACGACGAAGGTGGCGTGCTTGTCGCCGGTTCCTTCGCGCCCGTCGATCTCCGCCTCGTTCAGGCGTAGTCCTTCGCCACCGTCACATCGGCAAAGCTGCTCTTCGACACGGCCCTAAAGACCAGCGTCAGCACGGCGGCGACAGCGAGGTTCAGGATCACCGTATAAAGCGCCGCATAGCCCGGAATGGTCAGTGTGCCGATCACGAGCGGCCAGGTCGATGTTTTGAACTCCAGCATCCATGCCATCCACGTGCCGGTGCCGAGGCCGACAGCCCAGCCGATCAGCAAGGCGCGCGGATCGAACCAGCGCGTATAGAGGCCGAAGAAGACGGCGGGCAGGGTCTGGATCATCCAGATGCCGCCGAGAAGCTGAAGCTGGATCGCCAGCTTGGTGTCGAGCATCAGCACGAAGAAAAGCGCGCCGATCTTTGCCACCAGCGAGACGATCTTCGCCACGCGCGCTTCGTCTTGCGAGGTGCAGTCCGGTTTCAGATATTCTTTGTAGATATTGCGCGTGAAGAGGTTCGCAATCGCAATCGACATGATCGCGGCGGGCACCAGCGCGCCGATGCCGATGGCGGCGAAAGCGACGCCGACGAACCAGCCCTTGAACTGATCGAGGAAAAGGGCGGGCACCGCGAAGTTCGCGCCGTAGCGCGCGAAGCCTTCGGCAAATTCCGGTTTCGTCGCGACGCCGGATGCATAGGCCATGTAGCCGAGCAGAGCGAGGAGGCCGAGCACCAGCGAATAGGCGGGCAGGATCGCGGCGTTGCGGCGGATCACATGAGACGAGCTTGCGCTCAGTACGCCGGTCATCGAATGGGGATAGAGGAAAAGCGCGAGCGCCGAGCCCAATGCCAGCGTCGCATAGGCGCTCCAACTACCAAGGCTGCCGACTGGCGGCGTTGCGAGCGTCAGTTTCGCGGGCGGCACAGCGCCGAAGATCGCGGCATAACCGCCGAGCTTTGCCGGGATGATGATGACGGCGGCAATGACCGTGATGTAGATCAGCAGGTCTTTCACAATCGCGATCATCGCGGGGGCGCGCAAACCGCTCGTATAGGTGAAGGCGGCGAGAATGACGAAGGCGATGATGAGCGGCAGATGGCCGATCATGCCATGCGTTTCGACGCCGAGCGCACCGATCACGACTTCCATGCCGACAAGCTGCAGCGCGATGTAGGGCATGGTGGCGAGAATGCCGGTCAAGGCGACGGCGAGCGCGAGGCCGCTATGGCCGTAACGGCCTTTGACGAAATCGGATGCGGTGACGAAGCCATGCTTCTTGGCGACCGACCAGAGGCGCGGGAAGATCACGAAGACCATGGGGTAGACGAGGATCGTATAGGGCACGGCGAAGAAGCCCATCGCGCCGGCGCTGAAAACGAGCGCGGGAACCGCGATGAAGGTATAGGCCGTGTAGAGGTCGCCGCCGAGGAGGAACCAGGTGACGACGGTGCCGAAGCGCTGGCCGCCGAGGCCCCATTCATTGATGTGATTGAGGTCGCCCGCGCGCCAGCGCGCGGCGGCAAAGCCCATGATGGTGACGAAGCCGAACAGGCCGACAAAAACAATAAGCGCGGTCCACTGCATGGTTTTTATTCTTTTTCAGTGAGGAGATAGACCGAGATGGTCAGCGCGGCGCTGATCCCGATCCACATCAGCTGATACCAGTAAAAGAAGGGCACGCCGCCGAGGGCCGGCTCGGTCGTGTTGAAAAAGGGCACCCAGAGCACGGCAATGAAAGGCACGAAGATGACGGGGATAAGCCAGCGGCGCTTGCGCCCGGTTGTCGTCGTTTCTCTGTCGGCCATGCGTACTCGCCTTCGCGTGAAGGATCGCAAGGGAGGAATGGCGGCGTCGATCGGAGGCCACGGCAACGGCGCGCGCCTCAAGTCCCCCTTGCGGAATCCCGTTTGGTTCTTATTGCCGGATTGCCGCGTCCCGCCGGAACATTAGTTCGGCGGAGAGAACCTGTCACGCGTCCAATGGGCGAGGGTCTATTCGCCCGCCGCCATCGGCAGGTCGAGTTCGGCGGGTTCTTTGCGGCCGCCGAAGCGCGTGCCGAGGCGGTCGAGATAGATGTAAAGGACGGGCGTTATGTAGAGCGTCAGAAGCTGGGAGAGGATCAGACCGCCGACGACGGCGAGGCCCAGGGGCTGGCGCACTTCGCCGCCTTCGCCCATGCCGAAGGCGATGGGCAGTGTGCCGACCAGCGCCGCCATGGTCGTCATCATAATCGGGCGGAAGCGGATGACGGCGGCCCGGAAGATCGCTTCTTCCGGCCTCATACCCTCACGGCGTTCCCGCTCCAGTGCGAAGTCGATCATCATGATCGCGTTCTTTTTCACGATGCCGATCAGCATGATCATGCCGACGAAGGCATAGAGCGTCAGCGGCATGCCGAAGAGCATCAGCGTCAGCAACGCGCCGACGGCGGCCGACGGCAGGCCGGAAAGGATCG
The DNA here is from genome assembly GCA_036499025.1 of Parvibaculum sp. GTDB lineage: Bacteria > Pseudomonadota > Alphaproteobacteria > Parvibaculales > Parvibaculaceae > Parvibaculum. Next base: position 28,546 of record DASYEM010000079.1, read on the forward strand.
TCAGCGGGTGAATGAAGCTCTCATAGAGAATGCCGAGAACGATATAGACCGTGAGGATCGCAAGACCGAGCAGCAAGCCAAGGCCGCTCATGGAGCTCTGGAACGCTTGCGCCGTGCCCTGGAAGCTCGTCGTCACCGTGTCCGGCAATTTGATCTGTTCCTGCACCGCGTTGATCGCGCTGACGGCGTTGCTGAGCGCGACGCCGGGCGCAAGATTGAAGGAGATTGTGACGGCGGGGAGCTGGCCGAGATGATTTTCGGTGAGCGAGGTCGCGGTGTGGCGCGTCTTCGTCACGGCCGTCAGCGGAACGAGGCTACCCGACGTCGATCTCACGTAAAGACGCTCGAGCGCGGCGGCGTCTTCCTGATATTTGTCGAGCAGTTCCATGACGACTTCATATTGGTCGGTCGAGGTGTAGATCGTCGAAATCTGGATGCCGCCAAAAGCCGAAGCCAGCGCGTTCTGAATTTGCTCTGGCGTCACGCCGAGGGTCGCGGCGCGATCGCGGTCGATATCGACATTGAGCGTCGGCGTCGAAAGATCGAGATCGCTGGTGACGTCCTGAAAGCCCTTGGTCGTCGCAAGCGCCGCCTGCAGGCGCCCGGCGCTTTCGTAAAGCGTCGTCGGGTCGATGTCCTGCAGCGTGTATTGATAGGTCGCCTTCGAGGATTGGCCGCCGACTTGCAGCGCCGGTGGATTTTGCAGATAGACCTTGAGGCCGGGAATGACCGCAAGTTTCGGCCGCAATTCCTGAATGATCTCGTCGGCGGAAAGATCGCGTTGGTTGCGCGGCTTCAGGCGCATGAAGATGGTGCCGTTGTTGATGCTCGGGCGCGAGCCGCTGGAACCGATGGCAGACATGACGGCGGCGACGTTCGGATCCTTCATGATGATCTGCGCCGCCTGACGCTGGTGGCGCACCATGTCATCGTAGGAAATGCCGTTGGGCCCCTCAGTCGTGGCGCGGATCTGGCCGGTATCGCCACTCGGCAGGAAGTCTTTCGGAATGACCTTGAAGAGGATGAAGGTCGCCGCGAGGCTCGCCAGGAAAATCATGAATACGATGCGGTGATGTTTGATGCCGCTGCGCAGCGTGCGCTCGTAGAAGCTTTCCATTTTGTCGAAGGTGCGTTCGCTCCAACGCAAAATGGCGATCTGGCGCTCCGGCGCGTCATCATGCTTGCGCGCGCGGATCATGCGGCTGCACAGCATCGGCGTCAGCGTTACCGATACGAGCCCCGAAACTACGATGGCAAGCACGATGGTCACGGCGAATTCATGCAGCAGCCGCCCGACGATGCCGCCCATGAAGAGCACTGGAATGAAGACGGCGGCGAGAGAAACCGTCATCGACAAAATCGTGAAGCCGATTTCGCGGGCGCCTTTCAGCGCCGCCTCGAAAGGTTTCTCGCCTTCTTCTATGTGACGCATGATGTTTTCGAGCATCACAATGGCGTCGTCGACGACGAAGCCGACCGCGAGCGTCAATGCCATCAGCGACAGATTGTCGAGGCTGTAGCCCAGAAACGCCATGCCGCCGAAGGTGCCGATGACCGAGATGGGCAAGGCGAGCGAGGGAATGATCGTCGCCGACAAGGTGCGCAAGAAGAGAAAGATCACCATGACGACGAGCAGCGCGGCAAGTCCCAGCGTCAGTTGCACGTCGTGAACGGACGCCCGGATCGACTCGCTGCGATCGTAGAGAACATCGATCGAGATCGAGGCAGGCAACTGTTCTTCAAAACCCGGCAGTACTTTCTTGATCGCATCGACGACTTCGATGGTGTTGGCGCCGGGCTGTCGCTGAATGGCGAGAATGACGCCGCGCGTATCGCCGGCCCAGCTTGCCTGTTTGTCGTTTTCGACGCTGTCGAACACTTTGCCGAGATCGCCAAGGCGTACTGGCGCGCCGTCGCGCCAGGCGACGATTTGCTGCCGAAAAGCTTCGGCGTCCGTGAGCTGACCTTCGGACTGGATGAGCGTCGTGCGCGTCGGGCCGCTCAGCGATCCTGTCGGATTGTTGACGTTGGCCGCATTCGCCGCCGTCGTTACTTCGTCGATGCCGAGACCGCGCGCGGCGAGCGCATCGGGGTTCAGCTGAATGCGCACCGCATATTTCTGCGAGCCATAGACGTTGACCTGCGCCACGCCGTCGACGGTGGAAATACGGCGACCGAGCAGCGTCTCGCCATATTTGTCGACTTCCGACAGCGGCATGGTCGGCGAGCTGATGGTCAGGAACAAAATGGGCGAATCCGCCGGATTGACCTTGCGCAGGGTCGGCGGGCTTGGCATCCCGTCCGGCAACTGGCGTTGCGCGGCGGAAATCGCGGACTGCACGTCTTGCGCGGCGGCGTCGATGTCGCGGTCGAGCTTGAACTGCAGGATGATGCGGGTCGAGCCGAGACTCGACGTCGAGGTCATCTGGTCGATGCCCGCAATCGTCGAGAACTGGCTTTCGAGCGGCGTCGCCACCGATGACGCCATGGTTTCAGGCGATGCGCCAGGCAGCGAGGCGGAAACCTGGATCGTCGGGAAATCGACTTTCGGCAACTCGCTGACGGGCAGCGTCGTATATCCGAAGAGACCGAACAGCACGAAGGCGACCATAAGCAAGGTCGTCATGACGGGCCGGCGGATGAACGTCTCGGATAAATTCATGAGTTGGCGTCGCCTTGTGCGATGCTGACGATCTTCACTTTACCGCCCGGAGCGACGCGCAACTGGCCGTCCGTAATGACGGTCTCGCCCGCCTTCAACTCGCCGGCGACAGCCGACATGTCGGCGTCCTGATAGAGCACGGTGACTGCGCGTATCTCGACCGTCTTGTCCGCCTTCACCACATAGACGAAAAGCCCCGTCTGGCCGGTATTCACCGCTTCGCGCGGCACCGTGACCGCCGATTTCAGATCGTCGAGGCGCACGCGCACGTCGACGAACTCGCCGGGCACGAGGCGGAGGTCTGGATTGTCGTAGGTGGCGCGCAATTCGATGGTGCCGCTCGCCACGTTCACCGTATTGGCGATGAAATCGATGGGCGCGGTGATGTCGGGCGCGTCCTTCCCGCCGTCATGGGCTTTCAGCGAAGCGACGAGGGCGTTTTCCGTCATCCGGGCCTGCAGCTTGGGAAGATTTTGCTGGGCGAGTGCGAAGGAGATCTTCACGGGCTGTATCTGCGTCACGACGACAAGCGCGCCTGTGTCGTTCGCTTTGATGATGTTGCCGGCATCGACGAGGATCGGTCCGGTCTTGCCATCGACGGGCGAGCGGATTTCCGTGTAGCCGAGTTGCAACTGAGCTTGATCGACGGCGGCCTGATCGGCGGCGACGCTGCCGGCCAGCGCCTTCGACTGAGCGGAAGCCGCGTCGCGCGTCTGTTCCGACACGTAGCCTTTTTTCACCAGCGAATTGGCGCGGCCGAGATCGAGACGGGCGTTGGCGAGCTGCGCCTGATCGCGTTGCAGGTTCGCCTGCGCGGCGCGGAGCGCGGCTTCATAAGGCGCGCGGTCGATCTGGAAGAGCAGGTCGCCTTTGTGAACGAGCTGGCCTTCCTTGAAGCCGGCGGCGACGATCTGGCCGTCGATGCGCGATTTCACCTGAACGGTGGCATTCGCCATCACGGTGCCGATTGCCTGGGCATAGACAGGCACGTCGCGCGCTTCGGCGGTTGCCACCGTCACGGGGGGCACGTCATGGGCTTTGGCAGCCTTGTCGGGACCGGATGAGCCAAATGTTCCGCGAAGCACGAGAACAGCGAGGAGGGCGATACCGGCGGCGATAAAAATCCAGCGCCGAGGGTGCCGTCTTATGTTGAATTTTTCGATGATATTCATGGGGTTTCCTGCGGCGCCGACGGGCGTCGCCGTTCATCAAACGGGCGTATGGCGCCTCTCCGTCGCAAAGCCGGGCACAATTGTTTCAAACGTTAATACAAGAGCTTAGCGGCGTTCACGAGAGCCTTAAGGACCGGGCGTTATTGCGGGTGAAGCGGCGGTCCGGTTGTCCGTCCTCTTCATAAGGGGCGGTTATGTCACTTCGAAGACAAGTTAAAAGGCGCAAAGCCGGGCAAATAGCCGTCTCGCTGCGGATCACGATTTCGTGTACGACCTCATTATTGAAACTCATTCTCAGCTTCATTATCACTGACCCCGGACGGGGTCCTACCAAGGGGAATTGCCGATGACTGCAAACCGAAACGCGAGCCGGGCATCCAACGCTGTTTTGCCGGGATTTGCCGCGTTATTGCTGATGGGGACCTGCCTTGCGACGACGGCGGCCCGCGCCGAGGACGTCGTTCCTGAAATCTCCGCTTCCGTGATCGGCACTTATCAGAGCCCGAGCGATAGCCGCGCCAATGACGAAGCCTCGCTCCGCCCGGAAATCTGGGTGGCGGTTCCGGTCGCCGGCATCGGCGGCAAGATTCACGCCCATCTCGAGGCGACGACCTCGCCCCGCGTCGATGGCGTCTCGACCTATCTAGGCGACGCCAACGCCAATGTCGGCACGGCGACGAATGGCGCCGGCCACGGTCGCGTCCAGATTTCGGAACTCTATTACGAGTTCGGCGGCGAAGGTCTCTCGATCAATGTCGGTCTTCTCGACACGACCGCCTTCCTCGACGCCAGTGCTTTTCAGGGCGATGAGCACACGCAGTTCATGAATGCGACGCTCGTCCACAACGCCACCATCGAATTTCCCGACTACACGCTCGGCTTTGCCGCCAGCACCGAAGGCGACGGCTTCATGCCGGGCGTCACGGTCGTCGTCGGCGGTTCGAACGGTCTCGGCGACAATGCCAGCCACTCCTATCCCGACCTCTTCGACATGCGCAGCACGGGCCGTGGCGTCTTCGCCGCCGCCGAACTCGGCTGGGCCATTCCGGCGCTTGGCGACGAGGGTGCAGCCCGTCTCGGCGTCTGGACCAACACGGCCGACCACGCCTATCTCGACGGCAGCTCGGGCACGCCGGACAATAAGGGCGTTTATGGCACGCTTGAAGGCACGGCGCTCGATCTCGGCTGGTCGCTTCGCGCCGGTCTCGCCGACAAGGACGTCTCGCCTGCCGACTGGTTCCTCGGCGCGGCGCTCCAGCACAAGTTCGGCGAGAAGGTCACGGCCGGCATCGGCATCACCGAGACGGGTCTTTCCAGCGATGCTTCGGGTCCGGGCTTCGACGACAGCACCGAAGCCGAACTCTATGTGAAATACGATGTCATCCCGCATGTCAGCCTGACGCCGTCGGTGCAGTGGATTCGCAATCCGGGCTTCGACAGCTCCGACACCGTGATCGACAAGGATAACTGGATCGTTGGTTTCCGTATCGGACTCGACGTCTAAGAAAGTTCGAGACGCACTCAACTCAACGGGAGTGTGAAGACGCTGAGCTGGGCCGGGGGGCTTAAGTTGGCGGTTCGATGGTAGTGATCGATACAAGCAAGCGCCGTGCAGGCGCGGCCGTCGGCGTCGCGGGACCAGAGATCTGGTTCCGCGCGCATACGCCGCGTCCCGGCCTCTTTCCCGGCCTCGCTGCGGCGATGGAAGCGTTTTTCACGCGCCATCGCCGCAAGCTGCCCTATGTGCATGCCGTCTTCTTCGTCGGCTTCCTCGTCGCCATCATCCTTCCGCTCTTCCTGCCTCTGCCGCCGGAAGATGCGACGCCGCTCAACAACTTCACGCTGGCGGTCAATTTTTCCTTTTGGGGTCTCTGGTTTCCGCTGGTTTTTCTCTCGGTCCTCTTCACCGGACGGAGCTGGTGCGGCGTGCTCTGTCCGATGGGGGCCGCGTCCGAATGGGCGAACCGCGTCGGGCTGAAGCGCAAGATTCCCGGCTGGCTGCGCTGGGAAGGCGCGCCCATCGTCAGCTTCCTCGTCATCACCGTTCTCGGCCAGACGGTCGGCGTGCGCGATCATCCGCTCGGCATCGCCGAAGTATTCGGCGGCACACTGCTGGCGGCGCTCGCCATCGGCTTTCTCTATGGTCGCAACAAACGCGCCTGGTGCCGCCATGCCTGTCCCATCGGCTTGCTGCTCGGCGTCTTCTCTCGGCTCGGCGCGGTGCAGTTCGCCGTGAAGAGCAAGCATCCGGGCGGCGATCTCTATACCGAACGCGGCGTCTGCCCGACCATGATCGCCATTCCGCGCAAGGAAGAATCCCGCCACTGCATCGAATGTTTCCGCTGCGTGAAACCGTCCTCGCCCGGCGGCCTCTTTCTCCGCCTGCGCGCGCCCGGCGATGAAGTCGCGCGCATCCGCGACCACAATCCGAACATGGCCGAGCTCTGGTTCATGTTCCTCGGCACCGGGGCGGCGCTTGGCGGCTTTCTCTGGCTCGCCCTGTCCAGCTACCAGACGATCCGCATGGCCGTCGGCGCATGGGCGATCGAACACGGCATGTTTTGGGTCGGCTCGCCCGGCCCGTGGTGGCTGATGAGCGTGCATCCCGAAGCGCGCGAAGTTTTCACCTGGCTCGATTTCGGCATGATCGTCGGCTTCATGATGGGCTGGGCCTTGTTGCTCGCCGCCGGGCTTTTCGTGGCGACGGGCGTTTCGGCCTGGCTGGCTGGGCGCTTCGGCAGCGCCGATGCATTCGCCACGCGCTTTGTCGAGCTCGGCTACCAGTTCGCGCCCGCCGCGATGGTCTCTCTGCTGATCGGTCTCGGCGGCAAGCTTTTCGATACGGCTGTGGCGGCGGGCATTCCCGCAAGCGAAGTCGGCGCGCTGAAAGCGGCGCTGCTCGGCGGCGCCGTCATCTGGGGTCTTGTGCTTGCCACGCGCATTCTCTCGCGGCAGGGCGTTTCGCCGCGCGGTCGCATCGCGGCGCTCGTGCCCGGCCTTATAGGAAGTCTCTTTATCGCGTTCTGCTGGTGGCCTGCGGTCATCGGTTCCTGATTTTACCAGCCTGCCCAACCAAGTCTGAAAGGACAATAAGATGAGAAGATTTGCAAAACACCTTCGGGTGTTGTCGGCGACGGCTGCCTTGGCGGCCCTTTCCACAGCGCCCGCTTTCGCCGCAGAGGTTCCCATTGGCAATCCAATCGAGAAAGACGGCATGAATGTCGCCGCCGTCTATCTGCAGTCGGTGATGATGGCGCCGATGCTGCCCGGCATGGACAAGCCGAGCGACGTCCATCTTGAAGCCGATATTCATGCGCTGAAAGGCAATGAGAACGGCTTTCGCGATGAAGAGTGGATTCCTTATCTCACGATCACCTATCACCTCGAAAAGGAAGGTTCGACCTGGAAGGCAACCGGCGCTTTCATGCCGATGTGCGCCGATGACGGTCCGCACTATGGCGACAACGTGAAACTCGACGGTCCCGGCAAATATCACCTCACCTATGACATCGAGCCGCCGGCCTATAACGGCTTTTATCATCACGTCGATAAAGAGACGGGCACGAAGGAATGGTGGGCGCCGTTCCAGGTGGCGTGGGACTTTACCTATGTCGGCGTCGGCAAGAAGGGTGGCTACTGATCTCAGTATCCGTCATTGCGAGCCCCCGGGTCCGCGCGTAGCGCGGCCCAAGGACAGGCTCCGCGAAGCAATCCAGAGCCGCAAGGACTGGATTGCTTCGGCCTCGCAATGACGAAAGTCGAATGCTAGTTGCACTTGCCTTCCTTCTGGCATCCGACGTAAGCGCCTGCCGCGCCGCCGACCGCTGCGCCGACAAGCGCGCCTGTGAGAAGGCTCGTCCCGGCAATGGCGGTGGCCGCAAGCCCGACCGCGCCGCCAATGGCGCCGCCCGACACCGCGCCCTGTTCGGTCGAGTTCATGTTGGCGCAACCGCTCGTTCCGAGCAGCGCCGCGACGGTCAGGGCTATCGCGATCTTTTTCATTCAAACCTCCGTAACGAAGGACGCCACGATCCCCGGCGTCCGCCCGCGCGCCCCCGCACATGGAGGCCAAAGCGTCGAATGCATTCGAGTCGAAAATGAGTCTGAAATCCGGCGATAGGCGGGCCATGCACTTGTGCGTGAGTCTGTGTTCGCAGATGATCGCCCCGTGACCCAATCGAAACGACCCTTTCGGGCGGCGGGCGGCGCGCGAAAGACCTCCGCGCGTTCGCCCAAGCGTTCAACTTTCAGACGATTGCTAGGCGATCTTCTGCTTGTGCTGTTCATCGCTCCGGCGCTTGTGCTGCTGCTTTATCGCATTCTCCCGCCGCCGGTGACGCCACTGATGCTCATTCGCCTGATCGAAGGTCATGGCGGCATCACCAAGACATGGAAGCCGTTGTCGGAGATTTCACCGAACCTGCAACGCGCCGTCATCGCATCCGAGGATGCGAAGTTCTGCCAGCATAACGGCTTCGACTGGGCCGCCGTCGACAAGGCCATCGAGCACAATCAGGCGGGCGGCAACATGCGCGGTGCGAGCACCATCAGCATGCAGACCGCGAAAAATCTCTTTCTCTGGCCCGAGCGCAATTTGTTGCGCAAAGGCGCCGAAGCCTATCTGACGGTGTGGCTTGAGGCGTTGCTGCCCAAGAAGCGCATTCTTGAACTCTATCTCAACGAGATCGAATGGGGTCCCGGCCTCTATGGCGCGGAAGCGGCGGCGCGCGAATATTTCGGCGTCAGCGCCGCGCATCTCACTTCTTATCAGGCAGCGCTGATGGCGACGGCCTTGCCCAATCCGCTCAACTGGCGTCCCGACCGTCCCGGCCCGTGGCAGCGCGACCGCGCGGGCACCATTCAGGCGCGCATGAACAGCGTTCCGCTCGGCAAGGGAACGCCCTGCACCTGAAGCCTAGCTGTGTGTGACGGCGGGCGCCGCGTGCTGCGGCTCGTGATGCACGGCGGCCAATGCGCAAAGCTCCGCGCTGGTCCGCGCCATCTGCCAGCCCGCGACGTCGATCATTTCGCCATGCTCGAAATCGTGACGGATGCGCGCGGCAAGCGCGGCGCGCATTTCGTCAGGTGTGCCGCCGGGTTGCCAGCCATGGGTGCGCAGGCGCTTGGCGATCTTGGCGGCGACGGCTTTCTGTTTTTCGGGGCCGGATGTTTCGATGAGCTGACGGCCGATGACGGCGGCGCCCGCCGGATCGGCGAGCATCGCCAGCAATTCGTCGGCAAGGCTCCCGGTTTCGCGCTCAAGCAAACGGAACGAGGCGGGCAAGGCGGCCGCGGCCACGGCGACGCCGCCGAGGATCAGCATATTCCGGCGCGAGATGGTGCGTTCATCGCTCATGACTACACTCCTCTCACGAATTTCTGCTGCACATGATCGGCAAGGCGCAGCGCCAGCGCGACGATGGTCAGCGTCGGATTGACGGTCGAAGAGGTCGTGAAGACCGAGCTGCCGGCGACATAGAGATTGGAAATGCCGTGGACCTTGCAGTCGCCGTCGACGACGCCCTTGCGCGGGTCGGCAGACATGCGCGTCGTGCCCATGTGATGGTTGCCCCAGCCTTCCGCCTCGTCCCAGGTATCCTTGTCCTTGAACAGAATGCGTACATTGCCGTTGCCCCATGAGCCGAAGGAGCGGGCGAGCGTTTCGAGGTTGAGGCGCAGATTGGCGCGATCCGAGGCCGAGAGACGCCAGTCGATCTTGGTGCGGTTAAGGCCGAGCGCATCCTTGCTTTGCGACAGCGAAATGCGGCTGTCGGGGTTCGGCGACTGTTCGGTCGCGCAGCCCGTGCCGTAGCGCATCCCGAGAACGGGACCGGCGGCGGGTTCGGCAGTCGTCGAATGGATGAGCTGCAGCAATCCGGGTTCGAGGTCGCGCACGGGTTCGGGATCTTTTTCCTCGACGTCCTGATCGGTGCGGATTTCCTTCGCCTTATAGAAGGTCATCACCGTGCCGAGCCTGCGATTGCGGCGCAGATAGTCGTCGGTGAACATGAAGACGCCGCGAATATTGGCGCCGTTCAGTTTGGTATAGGTCTGGTAATAGGGTGCGACGTTCTCAGGATTGGTCAGCAGAATTTCGACGGGTCGGTCGATATGCGGATGTTCCATGAAGAAGCGTCCGACAACGCCGCGCGCATTGCCGAGGCCCGCCTTCTCGACGCTGTTCGACATCAGCAGCGTCCGCGCGTTTTCGATGCCGCCGGTGGCGAGGATCACCAGCTTCGGGCGCACTTCAAAACGCTTGCCGCTCAGCGTGCCGACGCGCAGATGATCGATCGTCGAGGCGTCGTCGGTCGGCACGATCTCCATCACGTTGGAGTTCAGATAGGTCTTCACGTTCGAGGCGTGTTCGATGTCCTTGCGATACGTCCAGCCGAAGCGCGTCGGCGGGCTGTATTCAAACCAGCGCGTCATTACCTCGCCGCCGGGCAGCGGCAGCGGAGCGTTCTTGCCGCCTTCGGACCAGAAGTCGGCATCGTCATAGTTGAAGGGTCCGATTTCAGCGACGCCATTGGCCTTGCGGTAATAAGGCTCGAGGTCTTCGCGCGTGATCGGCCAGCCCGAATGAGGCACCCAATCGCGCTGCTCGAAGTCGATGGGTTCGAAAGGGCGGCACCAGCCTCCCCAATGGTTGGTCGAGCCGCCGAAATAGCGCAGGCGCGAGGTGTCGAGCGTATAGGGAACGCCGACGCTCTCGCCCTCGTAAAGCGCCTGCGTGTCGGGATCGAAGTCGAAACCACCGCTTTCGATGAGGGTGACATGGGCGTCCGAGCCGCGGAGCGCGCGTGCAATCGTAATGCCGGCTGCGCCCGCACCGATAATGGCAATGTCGGTTTCGATCACGGTGCCATCCGGCACCTGCCGCCCGTCGATAAACATGTCTCGCTCCGGCTTTCGCGTCCGGTCCCTATGTCCCTTGGCAGCGAAGGGTCTTGGCGGCTGCCGCCTCGGGAGAACGCCTTAGTTTGGTATGTTTCACACGCGTGTCAATTTTACGGCCCAATATGGAAATTCCGGTGGCGGCAAGCGGTTCCATACCCCAGGGGCCGAAAGGCCGGGGTGGCTGAAAATGCCGGTGTTTTAGGCTGGACCCGCCTTGAGCGTCTGTGTCAGGTTCTCTTCAAACAAGAACGCCCCCGGTTCAACGGGCAGACCTCTCCAGGAGGTCGGCGAAGCGGTTCGCTCCGATTCGCGTGGGTTCAGGGACGGCTTTCAAACGGAGAACTGACATGACCGATTATCTGAAATTCTACATCAACGGCAAATGGGTCGAACCCAGCGCGCCCAAGACGCTCGACGTCATCAACCCGGCGACCGAAGAGTCGATCGGCAAGATCAGCCTCGGCAATGCCGACGACGTCAACAAGGCCGTCGCCGCCGCCAAAGCCGCCTTCCCGAAGTTTTCCGCCACGTCGAAGAAGGAGCGCATCGAGCTTCTCCAGTCGATCATGGCCGTCTACCAGAAGCGCACCCCGGAAATCGCTGCGGCGATCACCTCCGAAATGGGCGCGCCGTCGAAGCTTTCCCTCTATGCGCAGGCCGCGATGGGCATGGCGCATTTCAACACCAATCTCGAACTGCTGAAGTCCTATGAGTTCGAGACCGACAAGGGCAACACGCGCATCGTGCGCGAGCCGGTCGGCGTCTGCGCCTTCATCACGCCCTGGAACTGGCCGATCAACCAGATCGCCTGCAAGGTGGCTCCGGCTCTCGCCGTCGGCTGCACGATGGTTCTGAAGCCATCGGAAGTCGCGCCGATCAACGCCTATCTCTTCGCTGAAATTCTGCATGAAGCGGGCGTCCCGGCCGGCGTCTTCAACCTCGTCAACGGCGACGGCGTCGGCGTCGGTTCGCCGCTCTCGGCTCACCCCGATGTGGACATGGTGTCCTTCACCGGTTCGACGCGCGCAGGCGTGCTCGTCTCCAAGGCCGCTGCCGATACGATCAAGCGTGTCGCGCTCGAACTCGGCGGCAAGTCGGCCAACATCGTTCTCGACGATGCCGATTTCAACAAGGCGATTGCCGGCGGCGTTGTCGGCATGATGAGCAACTCGGGCCAGTCGTGCAACGCGCCGACCCGCATGCTCGTCCCCGCCAAGCGTCATGACGAAGCCGTCGCCATCGCGAAGGCCGCCGCCGCCACCGTGAAGGCGGGCGATCCGAACGCCGAAGGCACGACCATCGGTCCGGTCGTCTCGGAAGTGCAGTTCAACAAGATCCAGGCGCTCATCCAGAAGGGTATCGACGAAGGCGCGACGCTCGTCGCCGGTGGCGTCGGTCGCCCGGACGGTCTCAACAAGGGCTATTACGTCCGCCCGACCGTCTTTGCGAACGTCACCAACGACATGACGATCGCGCGCGAAGAAATCTTCGGCCCGGTTCTCTCGATCCTGCCCTACAAGGACGAAGAAGACGCCATCGCCATCGCCAACGACACGGTCTATGGCCTGTCGGGCTATGTGCAGGGCGAGCCCGAGCATGCAAAGAAGGTCGCCTCGCGGCTTCGCACCGGCAACGTGCATCTGAACGGCGCCGGCCCGGACCTCAACGCGCCCTTCGGCGGCTACAAGCAGTCGGGCAACGGTCGCGAGTGGGGCGAGTTCGGCTTTGAAGAGTTCCTCGAAGTGAAGGCCGTTCTCGGCTTCAACGCCGCCTGATTTTTCGGCATATCGAACAAGAAACCGGCGCTCGCAAGGGCGCCGGTTTTTCTTTGGCCCTTTACGGGCCGCTCCGCTTTGACTGACCGTCATTCTCAAAAAGTGAAGAATGCGCCTCATCACATTATCACGGAGCGAAGCGCATGAAGTTTTCATCGATCGGCACTGGGCTGGCGGCACTGGGTCTTGTGCTTTTGCCCGCGCAGGCATCTGCCGGCGACGCTCCAAAATCGGTCTATGTCACGCTCGGCACCAATAGCGGGCCCATTCCCAATCCGCAGCGCGCCGAGCCCGCCAACTTCCTGCACTATGGCGATCAGAACATTCTGGTCGATGCGGGCGATGCGGCTTCCTGGCAACTCGCCAAAGTGGGCGTCGATGTCGGTCAGGTGCAGACCGTCATCATCAGCCATCTGCATTTCGATCACACCAGCGGCCTTTATGCTTTTTTGAGCCTGCGGTATCAGGAATTCATCACCGATCCCGTCACCATCTACGGACCACCGGGCATCAAGCGCGTGGTCGATAGCCTCATGGCCGGGATGGCGCCCAATAATGAAACGCCAAGCGGGCTCTGGTCGTGGATGCGCACATCGCCCGAGAAAATTTATACTGTGGTCGAGATCGGCGATGGCGCGACATTCTCCGTCGGCAAGATCAAGGTCACGGCGGCGGAGAATTCGCACTACAGCTTCGCGCCGGGTAGCGAGGAAGCGAAGAAATATGTTTCGCTCTCTTACCGCTTCGACGCGCCGGATCGTTCCATCGTCTTCACCGGCGACACCGGGCCGAGCGCGGCGGTCGAAAAGCTCGCGCGAAATGCGGATCTTCTAGTGAGCGAGATCATGGACCCCGACGTCGCGCTGAAGAAGATCGAAGAGAAGCGCTACATCCCCTTCTTCGCCGAAAGCGCCGTCAAAAGTCACTTCTCGAAAGAGCATCTGTCGCCGACCGAGGTCGGACTTCTTGCCTCGCGCGCACATGTGAAGGCGCTGGTGCTGACGCATGACGCGTTGCCCGACGAGGCGATCCCGCAGGCGGGTAAAGAAATCGCCGCAAATTACAAAGGGTCTGTGGTTTTTGCCAAGGACCTCGACAAATTCTAGGCGGCGTCCGGTTCCCTTTTCAAGATCACGAAGCGGTCACGCATGAGAGGCCGGGCTCAAGGCAAAGTCCGGGCATGACCCGACCAACCGATTGGGATTTTTCGAAAGTCAGCGGCAAGGGCGACGCGCCGGCCGCGCCCGAGCCCGCATGCGGCGAGATGCCCGCTTTCGCCATCCACATCGAAAAGCGGATGCTGCATCCCGAGGAGGCGCTGCCCTGGGCCGATGTCGAGTTCGAGCGCATCAGCAAGAGCCCCCGGCGCGCCGCCGAACCCGCAAGGCCCGTGGCGGTGAAGCGCCGCTTCCCGAGATTCAGGCTGCGCCGCATCAGGCGAAACCCGTCTTTCTCCCCTGTGCGGCCGAAGCTTCCCGTCTTCCGGCTTCCCCGTTTCAAAATTCCGCGCCCGTCGATGCCGCAAGTGTCTCTTCCGCGTGTTTCGTTGCCGCGTATTTCGCTCCCGCAAATCGCGGTCCCGCGCGTCGCGCTTCCCGCGATGCCCGCCATCGCCATGCCGAAGATGAAGATGACGATGACGATGCCGCGCATCGCCTTGCCCCGTCTTCCAACTCCCAGACTGCCGGGCCTGAAGCTTTGGAGACAGGTTGCGAGACGGCCCGTCATGCACCGCGCGCCTCGCATACCCGTCGATTGGCGCGGGCCGGTTCGCCGCGTCGCCGAGCTTCGTGCTCCGGTCATGCGCGGATTGCACGCTGCGGCTTTCGGCCTCCGCGTTGCCGCCGTCGCCGTCACATGGCTGAGCGCCGAGCTCGTTTATTTCGTCCGCCTCGGTTATGCCCATGCGCGTCTTGCCATGCCGCGTTTTGCGCAGGAGATCGGCAACTGGAGCGCGGATAGATTTTCCGGCGTCGATCTACGGCCTTTGGCGCGGCAGGCCGCCATCGTCGGCCTTTTCGTTGCGGTGGGTTGCGGCGCGGCGGCCATCGTCGGGCCGGTTCTGAAAAATAGCGCGACGCGCCTTGCCGCTCTGCCGACGCAACCGCCTGCCGTCGCATTGTCAGATCAGGCCGAACCCATCGCTGCCGAAACCCGGGCCGTCGTCGCCTCGCTCGACACGGCGGCTCCGCTGCCCATGCCGCGCATCGCCCATCTTCCGGCGCAGGTGAGGAAGAGGGCGGCGGCGCTGCGCACCGTGGCCTTCACCGGCGCACGGGTCCGTGCGCAAAACGAGCAACCGTGGATCGCGCGGCGGTTGATGCCGGCCTCGCAATCCAACGGCCACAGCCTTTACGGCTCCGATCTCGTTTCGGAAATTCAGATCAGGCTGTTGCGCCTCGGCTATCCCGCCGGTCCGCCGACCGGCGCGCTCAATGCCAGAACCCGCCGCGCCATCTTTCTCTTTCAGCGCGACGCGGCGATTCCGGTGACGGGCGATGCCGATATGCGGCTCGTTCGCCGCCTGCGCGATAGCGAAGGCGGCAATCTCCGCTTCGCGGGCCGCTAGCGGAAGAGGTTGCGGGCGCGCGGTTCCTTGACGAAGACCAGCACGATCCCGAACGAGATCACCAGCATCGACGCCGAGACCCAGAAGACGGCGAAGAAGGAAAAGCTGTGGGCGATGAGGCCGCCCAGCAGCGGCCCCAGTGCATTCATGAACGAGATGGCGGTGTTCATCATCGCAATGCGCATCGGCAGATCTTCGCGGGTGCCGAATTCGAGGATCATGTTCTGCGTGCTGTTCTGGAAGCCGCCTTGCCCGGCGCCGAGCCCGGCAAAGACGGCGGCCAGCGTCCACAGCGAATGGGCTTCCATCAGCAGCAATGTCGAGAACGCCCAGATGCCGATGGCCAGCAGAAAGACGATGCGGTTGCCGATGCGGTCGGCGAGCGAGCCCCAGATCAGGTTGGTGCCTGTCTGCGAGAGGAGGAAGGCGGTCGACAGCACGCCGAGATTTGTGCCTGACAGGCCGATCGAACGGCCTGCATAAAGAATGTAAAAAGGCACGGCCAGCGTGCCGAGAGCGGCGGCGGCGGAAGCGATATAAAAACGCAAAAGTTCTTTGTCGTCGCGCAGCAGCGTCGGAATTTCGCGCATGCGCAGCGCGAAGCTCGTGCGGGCGCGCACTTCCGGCGGTTCCGGCTCGCGCACCATCATCAGCATGGTGAGGCCGATGGAGGTCAGGACGAAGGCTGCGAGAAACGTCGTCGCATAGCCGTTGCCCAGCGCATGCGCCTCGACGAAATATTTGCCGCCGATATAGGCGACGCCCGACGCGGTGAGGCCGGCTGCGAAATTCCGAAAGCCGGTCAGCCGTCCGCGCAAACGCAGCGGGATCACTTTCGCCATCAGATAGTTGAAGATCACCGACTGAATGCCGTTAAAAAGCCCGAACATCATCAGGAAGACGCAGGCGAAGATCAGCGCCCAATGGGCGGGCAGAAAATAGCCGCTCAGCGCCAGGCCCAGCACGCCGCCGCGCATGCCCCAGCCGATCAGCAAGCCCATCGGCAGCACGCGCTTTCTGTGTTCGACCAGCGTTGCGCCCAGGGTCGATGACAGCGCATTGCCGAGCCACTGCGAGGCGAGCGCCGCGCCGACAGCGAATTCAGACCCCGAAAGCAGGAAAATATAGGCGGGCACAAAGGTCGGCGCCGTGACGAGGCGGAAGCCCGTCTGGCCGAGCAGTCCGTGAGCAAGATTGGCGGCGAAGTTGCGGCGGAGATTTTTCTCCACCTCGACGTGATAGGCCTCTTCGGCGGCGGCGCGCTCCGCGCTCCAGCCCGACGACGATACTGGGGGGCTTCGATCCACGCCCTGTTCCTTCCCTCCCGGCCTCGTTTTTTTCATTGGGGGGTGGCCGGCGGGGTCTTTATAGACTGGTTAGGCGTTTTGGGTCAGTGGGCGCGCCTGTTTATTTTTGCAACCACTCGACGCGGGCGCGCGCATCCGCGTCTTGCGCCATAATGCCCGCAAGCCAGCCGAAAAGGCTCGTCAGCGTTTCGGGGAAGGTCCAGGGCGGATTGACGATGACGAGCCCCGAGCCCGACAGCCGCGTCGGGTCGCCGCTGCCCCGGATGTAAAGTTCCGCCATCAGCGTCTTGGCCGGGCCGTTCCGTTCCAGCCGGTCGAGAAAAGCGCCCGAGACGCTCGGGTCCTTCACCGGATACCAGATCATGTAAGTCCCGCCCGCAAAGCGTTTCACCGCCTCGCCGAGCGCCGCCTCGACGCGGTCGAACTCGTCGCGTCCTTCATAAGGCGGATCGATCAACACGAGCCCGCGTCTTTCCGTCGGCGGCAGCATCGCCTTCAGCGCCGCGTAGCCGTCGCTTTCGTGAACCTTCACCTGCCGGTCGCGGCGAAAGAGCGCCTGCAACGCGGCGGCGTCTTCGGGATGCAATTCGCAAAAGCTCAGCCGGTCGCCTTCGCGCGCGAGATGCCGCGCGATCAACGGCGAGCCTGGATAGCGTGTGGGGTTCTCACCTTCGCAACCCAGCGCCTTCAGCGTGTCGAGATAGGGCGCCAGCGCGTCATGCGGGTTTGCGCTTGCGAGAACGCGCGCGATGCCGTCGTGAAACTCGCCGGTCTTCTGTGCCTCGGTTCCGGTCAGGTCCGTCGCGCCGGTGCCCGCATGGGTATCGAGCAGGAAGAAAGGCTTTTCCTTCTGCTTCATATGTTCGAGCGCCAGCGTCAGCGATGCATGTTTCATCACATCGGCGAAATTTCCGGCATGGTAGGCGTGGCGATAGTTCATGGGGTCTGAAAAATCATGGGGTCTCAAAAACAATATAAGCGGCGACGGCGCCTGCCAGCGCCAAAGCGAAAAGAGCGAGCGCCGGTTTAAGCCCTGCCGCGCGCCCCGCAAAGGCCAATGTGTAACCGGCTTTGAGAAAATTATTGGCCGAGGCCGCGACAAGGATCGCGGTGGCGGCGACATTGAGGTCGAGGTCGTGGCCGGCGCCTTGCGCGAGGCTCAGCACGAAGGGATCGACGTCGGTGAAGCCCGCCAACGCGCCGAGCGCGAAGAGGCCGCTTTCGCCGAAGCGGGTTTTTGCCCAGGCGACCGCGACCGAGAGCGCGATGAAGAGCGCGGCAAAGACAAGAGCGGTCGAAAGCTCCAGCGGATTGGTCGGCGGCGCATCCGGCGTGTCGTCCGTGCGGCCGCGCGCGCGCCACATCAGCGCCGCGCTCAAGACAAGACCCAATGGGCAGAGCATGGCGAGCGATGGCAGCAGCTTTGTTGCAAGCTCCGTGCTGAAGACGCCGACGACCGCCAGAATGCGCAGGAACATGACGGCTGTGGCGAGCACGATGGCCGATTGCACGCGGGATGAAGCCGCGCCCGCATCCTGCGCCCGGCGCGACAGCACCACCGTCGTCGCGGTCGATGAATAGAGCCCGCCCAGCGCCGCCGAAATCAATATGCCGTGGCTCGGCGCGATGAAGCGTTGCACCAGATAGCTCGCATAGGAAAGCGTCGAGACGGCGACGACGGCGAGCCAGACCTGATAGGGCGTGATGTCCGTGAGCGTCGTCACAGGCGTATTCGGCAGCAGCGGCAACACGACGCCGATGATGATGAGGAATTTCGCCAGCGTCACCATCTCGCCATCGCGCAAGGCGGCCGCGAAACTGTGCAAGCGTTTGCGGGCGCCGATCAGCAGCACCGCGAAAACCGCGATGCCGACGCCGACCCAGAGCGGCGCGGCCAGCGTCACGGGGCCGAGCAGGAAAGCAATGAGGTTGCAGACCGGCGCCATGATCCCGGCGTCGAAGCGCGGCGCGCCGTCGCTTGCCTCGTCGTCATCCGTTTCGGCGTGCTCGCCTTCGAGCCGTGCGCGGTAATAGATCGCGAGCCAGCCGCCCAGCAGCAAAAGCCCGCCGAGCAACAGCAGCGCATGTTGCGGCTCCAGCGCGTAGAGCAGTGCGCCGGTCAGCGCCAGCAGCGGAAAGGTGCGTACGCCCCCCGGCGGCTTGATGCGGCTCTTGGCAAAATACTCTTCAAAGGCGAGGCCGAAGAAAAAGCTTAGCGCCAGCAGCGCCGCGAGGCGTTCTGGATCGAGTGCCGGGACGGCGAAAGTCGTCATTTGGCGATCAATCCGCTTTTGTAATGCGCCTGATCGAAAGCGAAAACGATCTCGGCGTCGGGCACGATGTGCTTCTTTTTGCCTTCATAATCGACGCGATTTAGAATGTCGCGGATGACGTTGAGCCGCGCCACCTTCTTGTCGTTGGCGCAGACGATATGCCACGGCGAGAGCAGCGTATGGGTGCGCGCGAACATCGCATCGCGCGCCTTGGTGTAATCGTCCCATTTCTTTTGCGCCGCTTCGTCGATGGGCGAGATTTTCCACTGTTTCAGCGGATCCTTGCGCCGCGCCGCCAGCCGCTTCTTCTGTTCCGCCTTCGAGATGTCGAGATAATATTTCAGCATTTCGACACCGGACCCGATCAGCATTTCCTCATAGGTCGTCACCGTGGCCATGAAGCGTTCATATTCGGCGTCGGTGCAAAAGCCCATCACGCGCTCAACGCCCGCGCGGTTGTACCAGCTGCGGTTGAAGAGAACGATTTCATCGGCCGAAGGCAGCCAGAAGGTGTAGCGCTGGAAATACCACTGCGTCACTTCGCGGTCGGAGGGTTTGCTCAATGCCACCACGCGTGTCTCGCGCGGGCTCATATGCTCGGTGATGCGCTGGATCGTGCCGTCCTTGCCCGCTCCGTCGCGCCCTTCCATGATGATGAGCAGCTTGCGGTTATTGGCGATGACGTCCTTCTGGAGTTTCACCAGCTCGACCTGCAGTTCGTAAAGCGCCTGGTCGTATTCCTCGCCGGAACGGGCGTCGGCCTTGTTCTTGCCGTGCTTGTCCGCCTTGTCCGCCTTTTTCTTCGCCATGTTCGCCTCGCTGCCTCTGCCGTTCCGGTTTCAGCCTAGCGCGTCGCGTCCGGCTTCAGAAGGGCAAGGAATGGAGGTGGCCGTTCAAAATCGGAGGGCGACCTGCATCGTGCGGGCGATGACGCCGTGAAAGCGCATTCGGCCCTTCGTATAGGCGAGACAAATGCACTCTTCCTCGGTTCCGACGCGCAGGGAATGGGTATGGCGCGCGTCCATTTCCTGCACTTCGCCGCGCCGGTAGGTGCCGGTCGGATCGGTGATGCTGCCGCTCAGCACCAGCGTCAGCTCGACGCCGCCATGCCCGTGTCCCGGCACCGTCGTGCCCGGTTTCGCACGCAGCATCCACAAACGGTCGCCATGGCCCTGCCACAGCGTTACCTTGCGCATGCCCGGTCCGAGGATGCTCCACTTCAGCGCCTCGACGTCGCCATGACCGAGCCAGCGTTGCAAGGGTGCTGGAAGAACCCGATCTGCAATCGGCGGCTCGCGGGTTCGTGCCGGTTCAGGTTCATAAAGCCTCGCCAGCACACGGTTCAACGCGTCGTCGGCCATCGGTTCGGGCACAAGGCTTTCGAGCAACATGCCGCCTGCCGCTTCCGCCGCCGCGATGTCGGCGCGGGCTTGCGGCACGAGGCTCAGATGCGAGGCGACGAGCGCCGTCTCGCCTTCGTTCAGCGTCCCCGCCGCATATCCCATGATCCATTCCGCGCCGAGGCGTCGCATCGGGCTCATTTCAAATCCTCCAGCGCGGGCCGCAAACGGCCGAAGGCGAGCCGCAAGCGCGACTTCACCGTGCCGAGCGGAATGGCGAGCCGTTCGGAAATTTCCGCATGAGGCAAGCCCTCGAGAAAGGAAAGCCGCACGACTTCAGCCTGATCGGGCGGCAGCATCGCCATCGCCGCATGAATGCGCCGTCCCGTTTGCAGGTTCATTAACGCGCTATCGGCGAGTGTGGGGTCTTCGGGCAGCAGCGAGGGATCGGCGAGATCGAGTTCGGGCCGCTTCTGGCGGCGCACGTTGTCGATGAAGCGATTGCGAGCGATGGTGAAAATCCAGGTGCCGGCCGACGCCTTGGCAGGATCGAAGAGTTCGGCCTTGCGCCACACCGTCAGCATCACGTCCTGCACGAGATCTTCCGCTTGCCGGTCATCGACGCGGAGACGCCGCAGATACGATTTCACGCGCGGCGCGTAATAGCCAAAGAGGTTTGCAAAAGCGGTGCGGTCCTTCCGACGGGCAATCGCATCGATCAGAGCGGCCATGGCGTCGGGGCGCCCCGCCGGGTTTTCGCATGAACCGGGGGACGCTTTTCTCGGCGTCGTGTCGTCAGCCATCAGGCCTCGCATGCTCCGGGCCTGCCACGGCGGTGTGCGGGCAGGGGGAGTTGTTCGGACGATCGCTGCGAGCGCGCTTGCCATGGTTGGTTTACGCCCGGCGCGCGCATGCGGATCACCGTCTTGGGCCGAGTTTAGGCGCAGTCGCGGAGGGGCGAAACAAAAGCTTCATCGCAGCGTATGAACCGAATGCGCCGGGTCCACACCGCGCTTGCCTCTCCACGGTTGCAAATCATGCGCCTCGGGTTGCGCCCGCGCCTTCGTTTCGGTCGGCATTTCGTTAACGCGGCAAGACAAGAATCGCGATTTCATATCGGACCGGTCTTACTCATTTCTTACCGGTGGGTTTGTCGCGGGTTCACACAGACCTAACCCCACGTAACCTATTCTTAGGTCTCGCATCTTTATAAATGGACTGGGTTTATGTGACCGGGTGGATCTCGTCCATTCGGCTGCGACGCGATGGTTGAGTGAGGGCATGCAAGACGTAGCCAAAGAAAGCGGCTCCGGGCACGACATTTTCCATGTCGGGCCGAGCGCTTTTTTGCGCCGTTTTCCGGCCTGGCTTCAGGCGCCTTTCGGTCGGGTCTTTTTCGCCATTCGCCTCAAGGTCGTTCTGCTGTTGTCGCTCGTCGGTTTCACGATGATCGCGCTCAGCGGCTTCTTCATTTTCCACACTTACGAGTCGCAACTCGACGACCGCCTTCAGACGCGCGTCGTCTCCTTCACCGAAGTGCTGGCCAATGGCATCCACAACGCGAAGTCGGCCAGCGACGTCGATTTCATTCTTTCCGCTTTCGATACGTCGGCGCCTGTCGGGCTCGTCGCCATCGCCGACGCCAAAGGCAACATTTTTTCCGTGTCGCAGGCCGACTGGCGCGGCCTTGCCATGCGCAGGCTGATCGCGCCCGAGACGCAGAAGCGGCTCGACGCGGGCGAGGCGAAGCTCATCCGCGCCGAGGGCGCGGATTACCGCTTCGCGGAATTCGCACGCAAGGTCGATCTGCCATTCCTGAACGAGACCGGCACCATTTTCGTTCGCCTGAACATCAAGGGACCACTCGCCAGCATTCAGGCGACCGCCTGGAGCGTTCTCGTCTGGCTTATCGCGGGCATCGTCGTTTCGGTCCTCACCATTTCGCTCATCATGCAGCGCCTCATCGTTGCGCCGATTGAAGCGCTGCGTGTTTACGCCGAACGCCGGGGCGCCGTGCCGTTCATGCCTCCCATGGGACCGCCCGACGAGCTTTCCATCCTCGCGGAAGCGCTGGCGGAATCTTTCGACGCCTCCAGCGTCAATGAAGAACGTCTCGCCGATCTTGCCCAGACCGACGGGCTCACCGGTCTCGGCAACCGTTCGCTGTTCAAGTCGCGCCTCGACCGGGAAATTCTCCGCGCCGGTCAGTCGGGCCAGATGGTCGGGGTGATGATCCTCAATCTAGACAGCTTCAAGGACATCAACGATACGCTCGGCCATGACGCGGGCGACATCATTCTGCAGCGCACGGCGGAGATCCTGAAGAACTGCCAGCGCAAGGGCGACACGGTGGCGCGTCTCGGCGCCGACGAGTTCGGCGTCATCCTGTCGGGTCTGTCCTCGTCGGAGGAATCCGCCGAGTTCGCCTCGCGGTTCGTTCGCGCCGTCGGCGCGCCGTTCCGCGTCAGCGGCCACGAGTTGCATCAGACGGCTTGCGTCGGCCTCACCATCTATCCGCAGGATGGCCGCGACGCGGATGTGCTGCTGAAGAATGCCGATCTCGCGCTCTCGCGGGCAAAGCAGGAAGGGTCGGGCGCCTGCATTCTCTATCGCCACGAGTTGCATCTGCGCGCCATGGAGCGCAATTCGATCGAGCGCGACTTGCGCGCGGCGCTCGCCCAGAAGCAATTCGTTCTCTACTACCAGCCCAAGGTCGATATCCTGACCGGCAAGATCAGCGGCTCCGAGGCGCTGATCCGCTGGATGCATCCCGAGCGCGGGCTGGTGCCGCCGGATCTTTTCATTCCGGTCGCCGAGCGTTGCGGCTTCATTTCCGACGTCACCAAATGGGTGCTCGATGAAGCCTGCCGCCAGAACCGCGCCTGGCAGGATGCGGGTCTTCCGAAAATCGGCGTCGCCGTCAACGTCTCCGCCGTCGATCTGCGCCGCTCCGATCTCACGGATACGGTGGCGAACACGCTCGTCACCCGCGCGCTCTCGCCGCAATATCTCGAACTTGAAGTCACCGAGAGCATGGTGATGCGCGACGTCGATGTCGTCATCGGCACGTTGCGCCGGTTGCGCAGCCTCGGCGTCGGCATCGGCATCGACGATTTCGGCACCGGCTATTCCTCGCTCGCCTATCTGAAGCGCTTTCCCGTGAAGCGCCTCAAGATCGATCGCAGCTTCATCCGCGACATCGCCGATGCGCGCGAGGGCAGGATCATTCCCAAGGTCATTATCGACCTTGCGCATGCGCTTGGCCTCAATGTGCTGGCCGAAGGCGTCGAGGATGTGGCCCAGCTCGAAATCCTGCGCTCGCTCGGCTGCGACGAAGCGCAGGGTTATTATCTTGGCCGCCCGATGCCCGCGGCGGAGTTCGAAACCTTCCTGCGCAATTCCGAAGGCGGCCTCCACCCGGATGCGACGATCCGTGAAATCACCGGCATCGCGCCCAGCCTCGCCAGCAACGATGCGCCGAAGCTTCTCGACCTCGCCGGTTCCGCCGCCTGATCCGTTCCCATGTCCTTCAGCGCCTTGACGCCGCGTTCCGCTGACGCGGCGATTTTGTTTGGTGCGCGGCACTGGACGGTTCCCAATCCGGCGCTACACTCTCTGACAAATAATCAAGAATGCGCCATGGGAGGCACGTCATGGATCTCGCCTATAGCCCGGAATACGAGACTTTCCGCACCGAGGTGCGCGCCTTTCTCGCCAAGCACGGGCCGAGCGCGCCGCGCCGTTTTGGCGTCTCGCGTCCGGCGCCCGAGGTGCTCGTCTGGCAGAAGCTGCTAATCGAGCACGGCTATGCCGCGCGCACGATCCCCAAGGAATATGGCGGCTATGGCGCCGAGCCCGACATTCTGAAGTCGCGCATCATCGCCGAAGAATTCACGGCGGCGCGCGTGCCGCTCGGCCTGTCGGGGCAGGGCATTTCAATGTTCGTGCCGACGCTGCTAGAGCTTGGCACCGAAGAGCAGAAGCAGAAGCTCATCAAGCCGACGCTCTATGGCGAGATCATCTGGTGTCAGGGCTATTCCGAGCCGGGGTCTGGCTCCGATCTCGCCTCGCTCCAGACCAAGGCGCATGAAGACGGCGACGATTTCATCATCAACGGCCAGAAGATCTGGACCTCGACGGCGCATGCCTCCGACATGATGTTCTGCCTTGTCCGCACCGAGCCCGACAAGCCCAAGCACGAAGGCATTTCCTATCTCATCTTCTCGATGAAGACGCCGGGCATCGAAGTGCGTCCGCTCACCACCATGACGGGCCATGCCGAATTCAACGAAGTCTTCTTCACCGATGTGCGCGTGCCCAGAACGCAGATCGTCGGCGGGCGCGGGCAGGGCTGGTTCGTCGCCAACGCCACGCTGAAGCATGAGCGCGGCATGTTGGGCGATCCCAATCAGGCGGGCGCGCGGCTTCGCGAAATCGTCGATCTGATGCACAAGGAAACGCTGGACGGCCAACGCCTCATCGACAATCCGCTCTTCCGCGACCGCCTCGTGCAGTTGCAAGCGCGCGTCGTCGCCATGCAGTTTCACGGGCTGCGGCTCCTGACCGCCTCGACCAAGAAGGAAGATGCGGGCATCGCGCGTTTGATCGTCAAGCTGCAGGGTTGCGAAATCAATCATCAGCTCGCGGCGCTTGCCATCGATGCGCTGGGCGAACTCGGCGTTCTCTACGGCGACAGTCCGCATCTGCGCGCCGATGGCGGCTGGCAGCATCGCTACATGTTCGACCTCGGCCTCATCATCGGCGGCGGCACGGCGCAGATTCAGAAAAACATCATTTCGGAGCACGGCCTCGGCATGCCGCGCGAACCGAAACTCGTCAAAGCGTAAGGGAGAGCGGGTCATGGAATTCGGATTGTCGGAAGACCAGAGGCTGATGCAGGACAGCGTTGGCCGCACCCTTGAGAAAGTCTCGACGCTCGACCGGGTGCGCAAGGCGGCGGATGCGCGCGAAGCGAAAGCGCAGGACATCTGGCATGCGCTTGTCGAGCTTGGCGTGCCGGGCATGTTGATCGGCGAAGAGCATGGCGGCATGGGACTGAAGCTCCTCGATGCGGCGCTGATCGCCGAGGCGCTGGGCCGTCACGTCACGCCCGTTCCCTTCATCGCCAGCGCCGTCATGGCGCCCATCGCGCTCATGGGTGCGGGGTCGCCCGCGCAACAGGAAGCTTACTTGCCGAAACTCGCCAGCGGCGATCTCGTCGCCGGCGTCGCGGTGTCCGAGCGTGCGGCGGGTGCGCGCGAAGGCGGCGGCGTCACGGCCTCCAATGGCAAGCTGTCTGGCAAGTCGCTTTTCGTGGTCGATTTCGGCGCGGCGGATATTTTCATCGTTGCCGACAAGACGGGCGGTCTTCATCTCGTCAAGGCCGACGCGAAGGGCCTGACAAAGACCCAGCTCACCACCATCGACCTCACGCGCTCCATCGGCGAACTCGGCTTCGACAATGTCGAGGCGGTCGCGCTCACCTCGGGCGATGCGAAAGCGACACTCCAGCGGATGCTTGCGGCGGGCCGGGTCATGCTCGCCGCCGACACGCTCGGCGCGGGCTGGATGATGATCGACAAGGCGGTGGCTTACGCCAAAGAGCGCAAGCAGTTCGGGCGCATCATCGGTTCTTTCCAGGCCGTGAAACATATGTGCGCCGAAATGGCCGCCGAGCTTGAGCCCGGCCGGTCGCTCATCTGGTATGCCGCCTATGCCTTCGACGACGTGCCGGATGAAGCCTCGCTGATGGCCATTCACGCCAAGTCTCACCTCTCGGAAGTCGGCCGCTTCGTCGCCCGCACCGCGACCGAGGTCCATGGCGGCATGGGCTTCACCGATCTGCTCGGGCTCCATTACTGGTTCAAGCGCATCGGCCTCGACCGGCAATTGCTGGGCTCTCCCGAACGCGTCCGTCATGAAGCGGCGGTTCTGCAGGGCTGGGCGGCGGACTGACAGTAATGACAGCAATGCTAGCATTGACAGCAATGCTAGCATTGCATACATTCCAGTTATGGCAACGCTGACGATCCGCAATCTCGACGACCGGCTCAAGGCCCGCCTGCGCGTGCGGGCGGCGGAGCACGGGAAATCCATGGAGGAAGAGGCGCGGGAGATTCTGCGCGCCGGTCTTGCGAGTTCTGTTGCGAATGCCTCCGAGAGTCTGGCCGACATTGCGCGCCGCCTGTTCGGGCCGGAGAACGGGGTGGATCTTCAGCTTCCGCCACGTGGGTCGATGCGCGAACCGCCGACATTTGAATGATCGTTCTGGATACCAATGTCGTTGCCGAAACCATGCGGTTGGCTCCTGAGGAGCGCGTCATGACCTGGCTGCACAGTCACCCGCTCTCGGTTTTCTCGCTGACGAGCGTTACGCTGGCCGAGACGCTTTTTGGCATTGAGACGGCGCCTGTCGGACAGAAGCGCCGCTCTCTGGAAAAGCGGTTTGCGGAATTTCTTGCTCTGGGCTTCGGTGACCAGGTCCTTCCTTTCGACGAAACCGCCGCCCGGCACTTCGCCGTCATTGCCGCCGCGCGCAAACGCATGGGCCGCCCCATTTCCGGGTTCGACGCGCAGATCGCGGCCATCGCAGCCGCACATGGCGCATCGGTCGCCACGCGCAACGTCGCCGATTTCGAGCATTGCGGCATTGCTGTCATCGATCCGTGGGTTGAATGAAATGTATTTCGGCTATCTCGCCGCTTTCCTTACCACCGCCTCTTTCATCCCGCAGGCGATCAAGACCATCCGTACGCACGATACGAACGGCATCTCGGTGCTGATGTATTTCGGCTTCACGACGGGTGTTTTCTTCTGGCTGGTCTATGGAATTCTGCGGGCCGATATCGCCATCATTGCGGCGAATTTCCTGACCTTTCTGTTGGCTTTGCCGATCCTCGTCATCGCCGCCCGCAATGAATTGCGCCGCCGGCGGCTTCGAAAATCCGCCTGACGCCCCAGCGTGACGCGGCGTTTCAAACTCGGCCTTGCAAGTCCGCCGCTTGCCTGCTTGCATGGCGGCCATCAGCATTTCGAGCGCGCAATATAAGCGCGTGTCTCAAGGGAGAATTCACTATGCGCGCTGCCGTATTCCGCAATGGCGATCTCGTCGCCGGCACCATCGACGAGCCCAAGCCCGCCGATGGTCAGGTTCTCGTCAAGACGCTGGCCTGCGGCATTTGCGGGTCCGATCTTCACACGTTTCACCACGCCGAAAAGATGAATGAAGTGTCGAAACGGTCCGGCTCCGAATTCACGATGGACCTGAAGCGCGACATCGTTTTCGGCCACGAGTTCTGCGCCGAGATTCTCGATCACGGCCCGAATACGCAGAAGACGCTGAAAGCCGGCACGCGGGTTTGCTCCGTGCCCATCGCCATCGAAGTGCAGGGCGAAAAGGCCAAGATGCAGCCGCTTGGCTTTTCCAACGCGCTGCCCGGCGGTTTCGCCGAGCGCATGGTGCTGAACGAGATGATGCTGCTCGAAGTGCCGAACGGCCTTGCGACCGATCAGGCCGCGCTCACAGAGCCGATGGCTGTCGGCTGGCATGCGGTCGAGAAGGCGCGTCTGACGCCGGAAGATATTCCGCTGGTCATCGGTTGCGGCCCCGTCGGCCTTGCCGTCATCGCCGCGCTCAAGATCAAGGGCGTGCATCCGATCATCGCCACCGATTTCAGCCCCGCGCGCCGCAAGCTTGCCGAGACCATGGGCGCCGACATCGTTCTCGATCCGGGCAAGGACTCGCCCTACAAGCGCTGGACCGAGGAAGCGACGCCGGAAGGTTATGATGCCAGCAACATCATGGCGCTGCTCGGCATGGGCCCGAAAATCCGCCCTGGCGTCATCTTCGAATGCGTCGGCGTGCCCGGCATCATCCAGCAGATCCTCGAAGGGGCACCGCGCGCGGCGCGCATCGTCGTCGTCGGCGTCTGCATGGAGAAGGATAATTTCGAACCCTTCTTCGGCATCAACAAGGAACTCAACATCCAGTTCGTGCTTGGCTACACGCCGGAAGAATTCGCGCTGACCTTGCATCATCTGGCCGAAGGCAAGATCGACGGCGCACCGCTCGTCACCGGCAAGGTCGGCGTCGAAGGCGTGAAGCAAGCCTTCACCGATCTCGCCAATCCCGAGAAACATGCCAAGATTCTCGTCGAACCCTGGCACTAAGCTTCACGAAAAATCAAGGGCCCCTCAGGCCGGCGCAGTCTCTTGAAAGGCTGCTCGGCCTGACGCTTTTTCGAGGAAGGCGTCGAGAGCGGGGCGACCCTCGCGCCAGCCGAGATCGCCATGGCGGAAATCGAGATAGCCGAGCGCGCTTTCAATCGAGATGGTGCCAAGCGTCACCGGCCCGTTGAGGTTCGCGGCTTCGGCTTCCAGCAGATCAAGCGAACGCGCGATGGCGCGCCGCCAGCGGCCCATCCAGTTCGCCGAACGCTCCGCCTCAGGACGATTCCTCTCGAAGGTCAGCGACACGGCGGCGTCGGAGATGCCGTCGCCCAGCGCCTGCAACCGCTGCGCCTGCCAGCGCGCCGTACCTTCCGCCGGGAGCAGCGACGGCCCCTCCAGCATCGCGTCCAGATATTCGCAGATCAGCGGACTGTCGAAGAGCGTCATTCCGTCTGTCAGCGCCAGAGCGGGCACCTTGCCTAGCGGATTGGCCGTGTGGAGTTCCGCAGGGTCGGCCAGCGCCGAAACCACCTCCTCGGTCACGAGATGGGTCGCGCCTTTTTCCCGGATGACGATGCGGACCTTGCGCACGAAAGGCGAGGTTGGGGATGAATAAAGTTTCATCGAGGTCTCCTGTGGGTGCTTTTGGCTTCCTATCTTCGAAGAGGCCGGAGGCACCGGATGAGTTTCTGGGGTATGTTTTATCCGGGAACTGATCCTGCGTCTCGAAATCCCGAGACTCATAGTGTGGGAGGACATTCGGCCATGCTCGGCGGCACATATTTCGTCATCGCCATTCTTTTTCTGGCGGTCATTTTTCTGATCAAGGCGATCAAGGTCGTCCCGCAGGGTTATGTCTATACGGTGGAGCGCTTCGGCCGCTACACGCATAGCCTGACACCCGGCCTCGGCATCATCACGCCCTTCGTCGATCGCATCGGCGCCAAGGTCAATGTGATGGAAACCGTGCTCGACGTTCCGAGCCAGGAAGTCATCACCAAAGACAATGCGATGGTGACGGTCGACGGCGTCGTCTTCTATCAGGTGCTCGACGCGGCGAAGGCCTCCTACGAAGTCGGCAACCTGAAGCTCGCCATTCTCAATCTCATCATGACCAATATCCGTACCGTCATGGGCGGCATGGATCTCGATGAATTGCTTTCGCAGCGCGACTCGATCAACGCGCGGCTGCTGACGGTCATCGACGAGGCGACCCATCCCTGGGGCCTCAAGGTCACGCGCATCGAGATCAAGGACATCGCGCCACCGCGCGACATCATCGACAGCATGGCCCGGCAGATGAAGGCCGAGCGTGAGAAGCGCGCCAACATCCTCGAAGCCGAGGGCATGCGCCAGTCCGCCATTCTCGCCGCCGAGGGC
The DNA here is from genome assembly GCA_036499025.1 of Parvibaculum sp. GTDB lineage: Bacteria > Pseudomonadota > Alphaproteobacteria > Parvibaculales > Parvibaculaceae > Parvibaculum. The sequence continues at coordinate 58,093 of DASYEM010000079.1, forward strand.
AAGAAGCAGGCGGCTATTCTCGAAGCCGAAGGCCGCCGCGAGGCCGCTTACCGCGACGCCGAAGCGCGCGAGCGTCAGGCCGAAGCCGAGGCGAAAGCCACGCAGGTCGTCAGCGACGCCATCGCGGGCGGCAATGTGCAGGCGCTCAATTATTTCGTCGCGACGAAATATGTCGAGGCGTTGCGCGACGTCGCCAAGGCGCCGAACCAGAAGCTCGTGCTGATGCCGCTCGAAGCGGCCAGCGTCATCGGGGCCATTGGCGGCATCGGCGAACTGGCGCGCGAGGCCTTCAACGGCAACGGCACACCGGGCGGCGGCGGTACGTCGGTCGCGCCGCGCCGTCCTTCCGGCACCGTTCCGCCCGTTTCCGGGGACTAGGCCATGGACACGGAAATTTCTTTTCTCACCGGGCTCGGCCAATGGACATGGTGGATTGCCGCCGCCGTCCTCGGCATTCTTGAATTGCTGGCGCCCGGCATTTTCTTCATCTGGCTGGCGGCGGCGGCTGCCGTCGTCGGGGGCCTTCTTTTTGTCATCGATATGCCGGTGACGGTGCAGATCGCGCTCTTCGCCGTGCTGTCGGTCGCCGCCGTCTGGGCCTCGCGACGCTATCTCGGCGGCCACCCCATCGCCTCCGATCGCCCGCTGCTCAATCAGCGCGCGCAAACCTATATCGGCCGCAACTTTGCGCTCGAACAGGCCATCGTCAACGGGCGCGGCAAGCTGAAAATCGGCGACACGCTCTGGCTCGCCTCCGGCCCCGATCTGCCGGCGGGCGCGAACGTCCGCGTCACCGGCGAGGATGACGGCGTATTGGTTGTGGAGGCGGCGTGACTTACGAGATGATCTTCAGCAGCGGCTGGATATAGCGCCTGAGCGTCGGGCTCAGCGCCGAAATGGCGCTCAGGATCATCGTGATCGCCGCCATGTTGCCGCTGGCCGTGCCGAGGCCTTGCGGCTCGCGGTCGCCTTTCAGGAAACGGGCGAGGCCATCCGTCACCTGATCGAAGCGGTCTTCCAGCTCCTCGAAGTCCTCGCGCAAATTCTCGCGCGCGTCCTCGACGGAGCGGGCGAGAATTTCGCTTTCGAGTTGCGCGGTGCGGCCCGGCGCCTGGATCGCATAGACCAGCGCGGCGGCGGCGAGCACCGTCAGCACACCGCCGACAATCAGCGCCGCGTTGAGATTGCCATAGGCATTGGCCAGCGCGAGAAAGACGGCGAAGGACAGCATGCCGAGCGCCAGCAATCCGATCAGCACCGCGACGCTCGTCCAGAGTACGCGGCGCGCGACCTTGCGCGCCTCGATCTCGGCGCGCATCAATTCCACTTCGGCAAGGCGGCGCAGTTTGGCGGCGGTGTCTTTCATGGCGATCACCGCGTCAGAATGCGGGCGAGCACGAAGCCCACGGCCAGCGCGATCAGCGCGCTCGGCACCGGGTTCTCCGCGATCTGCTTTTGAAGTTCTTTCCAGCCTTCCTGGGCGCGGTCGCTCATATCTTCGGCGAATTCGCTGGCCGTCTCGCGCAGCGTTTCGGCCCCTTCGCCGATTTCCTCGGCGATCATGGTCTTTGCGTCGGCCAGCGCCTTGTTCAGGCGTTCGATTTCGGCGCGCAGCTCATCGAGCTCCACGCCCACTTTTTCTTCGGCGGCTTTCGCGCTTTTCTCGGCCATGCGTTCAGTCCTCAATTCAAGTCTACGCACACTCAACGCTTGAGGCTCAGCTTGGCTCCGTTCGAGATGAAAAGGAAGCCATCCATGGCCCCGTGTGTCCGGGCGCGCTCAAGCCCTAGAGATAGGGCGAGGCGAGACGGATCGCGGCGTCGCGGATTTTCACCGGCAGCGAGCGACCGGTGATCTCGTCCAGCGTGACGGGCTTTGCCGCCGCGATCTTGGCGTCGATGACGCGGTTCAGCCGGTTGGCAAAAGCGCTGCCATAGCATTCGAGATTGAGTTCGAAATTCAGCCTCAGGCTGCGCCCGTCCCAATTGGCCGAGCCGACCATCGACCAGATGCCGTCGACCGTCATCATCTTCGTATGTTCGAAGGAGCCGGTCGTCTTCCAGATGCGGCACCCGGCATCGATCAGCCAGGCGAGCTGCGGCGTCGCCGCCCAGTCCACGAAGGGCAGGTTGTTCGTCTTCGGCAGTACGATATCGACCGCGACGCCGCGCATGGCGGCGAGCGACAGCACCGTGGCGAGCGTCGTGTCGGGCAGGAAATAGGGCGTGACGATGCGGATCGCTTCGCGCGCTTCCGTCACCGCGCCGAGCATCGTCCAGCGGATCGGATTGATGCCCTGATCGGGGCCGCCCGGCAGTCCACGCGCGATGATGTCGGCGCCGGGCCCGGTCGAGGGATCGATCTTGGGAAACCAGTCCGGCCCGTCGAGAATTTCGCCGGTCGTGAAGGTCCATTCATGCGCGAAGGTGCGCATGAGTTGCGCGACCACCGGGCCTTCGACGCGGAAGTGATAATCGATGATCGGCTTGCCGGGATTTTCGCGCAGCAGATTGCCGACCGCGATGTTCATGCCGCCGGTAAAACCGAGCTTGCCGTCCGCCACCAGAATTTTCTGGTGGTTGCGCATGTTGAGATAGGGCATCTGCCAGGGCATGAACGAATGCAGGAAGCGCGCATAATTGATGCCGCGCTTGTGCAATTCGGGAATGATCGAGGGGCGCGAATACCACGAGCCGACACCGTCGATCAGCACGCGCACGCGCACGCCGCGCGCCGTCGCCCGCGACAGCGCCTCGAGCACCAGATGCCCGGCCTTGTCGTTGTTGAAGATATAGGTCGACAGCGCCAGCGAGCGCTCCGCGCCGTCGATCGCCTGGATCATCGCCGGATAGGTCTCGTCGCCGTTTTCCAGAACTTCGACGGCGTTGCCCGCCTCGAAGCGTTCGGGCAACACCTTCTGGCCGAAGCGCGCGAGGTTTTCGAGTTCGCGCCTTTGTTCGCCGCGCTCCGTTGGCAGGCCGTTCGCCTGCGGTTTCGGCAGCGGCAGCGCCGCCCCGCGCCGGATGCCGCGCAGCTCGCGGGCGCGGCGCTGGATGCGGTTGACGCCGAAGAGGAGATAGATCAGCCAGCCGAGAAACGGCACCAGCAGGATGAAGCCGACCCAACCCGCCGCCGCGCGCACGTCGCTTTTCGTCAGCATCGCGTGACCTGCCGCCACCAGCATGGCGGCAAACTGGATCGTGGCGACGGCGGCGGGCCAGATATCGGCGAATGTTTGCAATGATCCTCGCGAGGTATGAAAGGCGGCGGGCTAGAATTTCACAGTGGCGCCCGCATAGACGCCCCGGTCCTCGCCGGGGAAATAGCGCTCATTGCCGAAGGCATAGTCCGCCCGGTCGGCATAGCGCGTGTTGAAGATATTGGAGACACGGCCGAAAATTGAAAGGTTTTCGGTGAAACTATATTCGGTCCTGAAATTGATCAGGTCGTGGCCGTCATAGCGGTGGGTGTTGCCCGCATCCTCCCAATAGGCGCCCATATGGACCCATTCGAGTTCGGCGCGCGCCTTGCCGTCGGCAAAGCCATAGCCCAGCCGTACATTGGCCAGCGTGCGCGGCGCGGTGTCCACATCGTCGCCCTTGTGGATCTGCTCCGACGCGCCCGGCGGATGATGGTCGAAATCATAGGTGTGCCTGGCATAGGTAGCCGAAGCCGCGATGTCGAAATTCCAGACGAGCGGCGCGGCGATTTCCGCTTCGATGCCGACATGGTTGGTCTTGCCGTCCGAGATATTGTCGCCGTTTGAATCGCGGAAATAGAAGTTCTTCTTCTTCATGTAAAAGGTCGAAACTTCATAGCTGAGATTGCCGATCAACCCGCGCCCGCCGATTTCGAGGCTGTTCATCACTTCGGATTTGATCTGGCCCGGATCGATCGATGCCGATGTGCCCGGTATTTTCTGCAAACGATAAAGGTCCGTCGTCTGCGGCGCGCGCGCGGCGCGGGCGAGATTGACGAAGCCCGTCAGCTGGCCGTTGAAGATATGCGTCAGGCCGAGCTTCGGCGTCACGTTGGAAAAGGTGTCGGTGCGGTCGTCGGGGCGCGCGAAACGATCGACTGAATAGAGCAAGGCGCTGCTCGGTCCGGCGAGGTTTTCATAATCGTAGCGCGTATATTCATAGCGCAGGCCGGCGGTCAGTTGCGTCGCGGGCGCGAGCTGCCAGATCGTATGCAGATAGGGCGCGATCACGGCGGCCTTCACCGTGTAATTGTAATGCGTGCCCTGCACGTAATTGCTCACCGTCGGTGAGCTCTGGATTTCGCGCAGATAGCCGTCCGTATATTCGCTGTCGATACCGAAAATGATCTTGTGCCCGCCGCTCAGGCGTTTTTCGTAGCTCGTCAGCAAGCCGCCCGACCAATGCCCGTTCTGCTCGACCGGCTGTCCCATCTGGAAATGCATCAGCAGGTTCATGCCGTTTGTGCGCATGTAAGGCGTGAAGGCAATCGTCTCGCTCGGGCTCAGGTCGCGCTCGACGCGCACCGCCGAGCGGATCGCCCAGGCGTCGCGATAGGCTTGCGGATTGGGATTGGTCTTGTAGAGCGCCGGGTCCTTATAGGCGTCATGGCCGATCACATAGCCCGCCGTCTCCTGGTTGAGGTTGACGGTGGTCATCGTCGCGCGAACGCGCGTGTCCGGCGCGTTGAAATCGTAGCGGAGCTGGCCCTTCTGCTGGCCATAGCCGCTATCGGCGCGGAAGCCGCCGTCTTCATTGAGCGCGAAGCTGCCGCGAAAACCCTGGCTCGTGTCGCCGTCGCCCTTGATCGTCGTCGAGGCCGTGCCGTCGAGATTGCGGATGCCGTGCGGGCCCGCCCAGCCGGTCAGGCTCGCTTCGGGCGCCAGCGACGGCGCGCGGCTCAGCACGTTGATGAGGCCATGTTCGGCGTTCGAGCCGTAAAGCGCGCTGCCCGGTCCACGCACCACTTCGATGCCGCCGGCCTCCTCGGTCATCGCATCCATCAATTCGTTGACGTTGCCGAAGCCCGCGGCGCGCATCGGCACGCCGTCTTCCAGATAAAGGAAGGAGCCCGCGCCCGCGCCGCCGGACAGCACCGGCGAACGGATGGCCGTCAGATGCTCGACGCCGCTGCCCTGTTCGATGCCGACGCCGGGCACGCGGTTCAGCAATTCGGCGGGCTGCTCGGCCTTGGTGAAGTCGATATCGATGTCGTCGATTTTCGAGATGTTGCCGGGATGAGTGGCGCGCGGTTCGCCAAAGCCCGTCGAGGTGACGACCAGATCGCCCAGCATGGTCGTATCGTTGGCCGCCATGTCGCCGATTTTCGTTTCGGTTTCCGCCGCCAGCGCCGGGCTCATGCCCGAGCCGATAATCGCCATCGCAAGCCCAAGCCCAAGCGTCCCCGCCGTTCCCCGCTTCCCCACGCCGTCCCCCTTACATCTCCCGCTGCGCCACGCCGGTGTTCCCCGGGTTTTCGCTTGCGCGCAGCATGACCGGAAAAGGGCCGAAACCCAAGCCTCTTGGGGAGGGGGGCGGGGGTCGTTTCCGGCAGAAAACGGCGTGGCAATCGGCCACGCAAAGGAAGGTTGAGCGGCCGTAGCGGCGGCTCTAGGTTTGCCTCATGAAATCATTGCTCAGATCCAGGAAACTGCCTTCCGTCGTCCTGTCGCTGTTTCTCATTTCGGTGATGACGGGGGCGGTCGCCTATTCGCCGACGCTCTACCGGTGGTTCTGCGCCGCGACGGGCTATGGCGGCGCGGTTTCGGTCAAACGCGCGCTTCAGACGGAGCCGACGAGCCCCGGCGTCGGGCCCGAGATCACGGTGCGCTTCGACACCAATGTCGCCAACGATCTCAATTGGGAGTTCAAGCCGGAGCAAGCCTCCGTCGTCACCCATGTCGGATTGCCGACGACCGTCTTCTTCCACGCCAAGAACCTCACCAACGAAACCGTCATCGCCCGGGCGACTTACAACGTGACGCCCGATTCAGCGGGCTATTATTTCACCAAGGTGCAGTGCTTCTGTTTCACCGAGGAAAAACTGAAGCCCGGCGAAAGCGCGCGCATGCCTGTCGTCTTCTATGTCGATCCTGAAATGCTGACCGATGGCGACGCGCAAAGCGTGCGTACGATCACGCTTTCCTACAGCTTTTTCCGTCAGGCCGCGGGCGCCGCCGAAACCGCCGCGCGTTCGTTGCGCGAAGGGTCCGAAAAACAGGTCGAAAAGCTGAAGACGGCCAAGGAAGCCGACTTCGATCCGCCGGAAGTGCGCCGGTATTAGGCCTTGGCCTTCGCTTGTCACTCCAAATCATTTGTCCACCCGGGCTTCTCCCGGGTCCAGAGCCGCTTGCTCCGAATTTGCCGCCCCTGGATCCCGGCATAAAGCCGGGATGACAGCGGAGATTGCAGGGAAGCGCGTTTGCGTTCCCTAAAACCCCCGCACCTCGAACCGGCACTCCAGCCGCATCGCCTCGCCCGGTGCGAGACTGCGCAGCCCCGTGAACTCCGCGGGTTCCGGCCTGTTCACTGCATTGGGCATATGGCTCACCGGCTCGACGCAGAAGAAGTCATGTTCCTGCGGCGTATAGATCACCGTATGGCCCGTCTCCGAGCGCTCCATGCGCAGCGCCAGCCGCCGGTCTTCCCATTCGATGTCGAGCGGGCCTTTGCCACCTGTAAAACAATGATCGAGTGTCATCGGCGCGATGCGCCGTCCGCGCGCGAAGTTGCGCGGCGGCGTCACATCGGTGCGGTGTGTCGGCAGGCAATCGGCATTCGCCTCCCAGATATGCGGCAGGTCACCCGTCAGTTTCGCCGTCGTGCGGCCGCTGAAAAAAGGATGCAGGCCGAGCCCGGCAGGCATCGCCGTCTCCGCCTTGTTCTCGATCGAAATGGCGACGGTCAGCGCCTTTTCGCCCAGCATGAAGCTTTGCCGCGCCTCGAAGGCCCAGGGCCAACCTTTTTCTCCATGCGGGGGGCCGTCATGCGTGAAGCCGATCACGGCCTGCGTGTCCGTGGCCTCGATCACATCCCATGGCCGCCGCCAGCCGAGCCCGTGCAGCGCATGCGGATCGGAGAGAATGTCCGGCATGAGCGTCACGTCGCGCCCGCCGAAGCGGAAGCGGCTATTGGCGATGCGGCTTGAAAAGGGGATCAGCGGATAGCAGGCCATGTCCAACGGATCGGTCGCGCCAAGATCGGCGGCGCGGCGCAGCATCGGCTGTCCTTTCGCCTCGAAACGTCCGAGGCTGCCACCCGCCAGCGGACAGACATCGGCGCTGAGATCGCCGTTTTCGAGATGAAGATGCATGACGTTGGGATTCATGGAGCGGGGTCCGGTCGCTATATCGGTTGCGGCGGCGATGTTCGAACTTTCCGCGTGCTTAGTCCAATTGGGTCATGCGCGCCGCCGCGATTGCCAGCGCCGCCGCTGCGCCCGCCGCGACCCACAAGCCGTTCATGCCGATGTGCAGATAGACCGTCGCCCCGATTGCCGCGCCAAGCACCAGTCCCATCCAGAGCAGCAGGTAGGGCAGCCAGGCAAAGCGGTCGCCGCCGAGCAAGGCGCTGACGATGCGCTGGCCGAGTTTGACCAGCGTGCCGGTCATATAGGTGAGGCCGATGCTCACCTCGCCCTCGCGTTCGAAGACGGCATTCTCCGCGCCCATGGCGAGCGCCATGGCGAAGATCGCCGCGCCCGTCATATCGGCCGCGCTCAAAGCCGCCGCCGCCGCGAGCAGCGCCGCGACCAGAGCGAGGACGGCAGGACGGCGGCGCTCCTTCGCAGCCTGTCCCGTCAGTGTTCCCAGCGCGACGCCGAGCACGAAGCTCGCAATGATCGCACCTGCGACGAGCGCATGGGCCGAGCCTTCCGCAAGCCCGACGGCGAGCCTTGTCGAGTTGCCGCTCATGAATGAAACGAAGAAACCGCCGAGCTTGATGAAGGCCAGCGCATCGACATAGCCCGCCAACGCAGAGAGGCAGGCGGCGAGGATCTGGGTGCGGCGGTCATGGCGGGTCACGGGCGATTTCTCCGGGAGGCGTATCGAACCACCTTAAATGGAAACGGGCCGGCTTGCGCCGACCCGTTTGTCACATGCGTTTGATTGAAGATCTCAGAAATTCAGTCGTGCGCCGAGTTTGATGCTCGCGTCGGTGTAGTCCGATTTGAATTTCACGCCGGTCGAAAGAAAGGCCGAGACGCCGTTCATGCCGGTCACTTCAAAGCCGCCGCCGACATCGCCATAGACGCCGCCGAAGTCGTTGCTGGCGGAGGCCAGGCCGCTGTTGAAATGGACTTCGTTGTCGCCTTCGAACTCGTTCCAGACGCGGCCCGTCAGCGAGGCCGTGACAATGGCCCCTTCCGAGCGGTTCAGCACCTTGCCGACGCGTGCGCCGACCGAGGCGCGCAGGCTCTTTGCATCTTCAAAGCTTGCTGTCGAGCCGAAGACCGCGAAGCTGTCGGTCGAGGTTCTGGCATAGGCGACCGTCGCCAGCGGTTCGATGAAGACGTTGCCGCTCACGTCGAAGCGCTGGCCGATATCGATCTGGCCGCCGAACGTATCGACATCGGGACTGACGCGGTACCGAGGGGCGGCGCGCGATGACGCCGGATTATGCCGCGCGGATGTAACGTTTCTTTCCGACTTCGCGGGCTGCGAGCGTCGCCTTGGACGCCGAGGGGAAAGATGCGCCTTCAAGCGCCTGATAGCGCGGGCTCGAGGCATAGAAGAGGTAGTCTTGGCCGGCTCTGACGATGATTCCGGCAGCTTCATTATTCACTTCGATTACAAACGCGTCGGTCATGATGTACTCCTCCGGCCGGCGTGCATAAAACGCACGCCCATCCGTTCCGCTCCATGGCGTCTTCGAGAAATTTGTGTGAAAGGCCGCGTGTCAGCCGCGACAACACATGTGTCCGACGCGACACATGAGATGAAAAACGCCGCTCGGAAAACCGTGCATAACAAATCCCGTTATTTCACGAAGCGGGGACAAGTGCTTGTCGCCTGTCGCCCAAAGTCACCGGAAAGTCGTCGGTTCTTGCCGAACCAGACGCCGTAATTGTTGTCGTCGCGGTTGCAGGCAAGACAAGACGTCGCATTCCGCCTTATCCCGCATAATAAATTTAATCCCCGAACTTCTCCGACCCGGATTGGCGGATGGCCCGGGGCCGCGCGATCCAAAAGACACCCTGAACCGCGAGGGGTTCACATGTTTCGACTGGATCGTCCCAATTGTTTATACCATATCATTCTAGTAGAGAAAGCGCTTTTTATATCCCCGCTGGTTTCGTTTCCCCTCTCCTTCATTCTTCTTAACCAGTTTTTGCAGCAAGATGGGTGGCGGATCGAAGGAGCGGCGGCGTGGCTATCGGGGCATATCTTCACAAGGTTATGGCGACGGATGCGGTTTCGCATTCGGAGGCCGTATTGTGTGTCGACCTCGACGGAACGCTTTGCCGTACCGATACGCTGATCGAAGCCATTCTACTTCTCATCAAGCAGCAACCGTTGAGCGTATTTCTGCTCCCGCTCTGGCTATTGCGCGGCAAGGCGGGATTCAAGGCCGCGATTGCGGCGCGGGTCTGCTTCGACGCGGCGGCGCTTCCCTATAATGACGAACTGATCGACTGGCTGCGCGCGGAACATGCGAAAGGGCGGCGTATTGCGCTCACCTCCGGCGCGAATGAAAAGATCGTCGCGGCGGTGGCCGCCCATCTCGGCATTTTCTGTTCCATTATTGCAAGCGACGAGACGACCAATCGGACGGGCGCGACGAAGGCCGCAGCGCTGAAGGCGCAGTTCGGCGATTTCGATTATGTCGGCAACGATCATGTCGATCTGCCGGTCTGGAGCGCGGCGAAGACGGCTATTCTCAGCGCGCGTTCGGCGAAGATCGAACATGAATTGTCGCAGCAGATTTCCTTTGGCCGCGTCTTTCACGCCCAAGCGGCGCCATCGTCACGGTTGAAGCTCTGGGTGCGCGCCCTGCGTCTGCATCAATGGGTCAAGAATACTCTGATGTTCGTGCCGCTGGTGCTCGCCCATCAATTTTTCAACGCCGACAAGGTAGCGACGCTCGTTCTCGGTTTCATCGCGTTCAACATCGCTGCGTCGAGCGTCTATGTGCTGAACGATCTGCTCGATCTCGCCGCCGACCGCAAACATCCGCGCAAGAAAAAGCGCCCCTTCGCCGCCGCCGATCTGCCGTTGGCGCATGGGATCGCCGTTTTGCCGGTTCTGTTCGTGACGGGATTTGGGTTGGCGCTTTATGCGAGCCCGGCATTCACCGGGGTTCTCGCCGGTTACTATGTGCTGACGCTCGCCTATTCCTTCGATCTGAAGCGTCGCGCGTTGCTCGATGTCTTCACGCTTGCCTCTCTCTACACATTGCGCATCATCGCGGGTGCGGCGGCGGCGAGTGTCGAGCTTTCGCCCTGGCTGCTCGGCTTTTCGATCTTCCTGTTTCTCAGCCTTGGTGTCGTCAAGCGCGTGGCCGAAATCGATTCCAGCCGCCAGCGTGGCATTACCGAAGTCGCGGGACGCGGCTACCGGATCGACGACCTTCGAATGCTTGAAATGCTGGGCGTCGCCGCCGGTTATGCGAGCGTCGTCGTTCTGGCGCTTTATGTCAGCGCGCCTGAAAGCAAGCTGCTCTATCCGCATCATCAACTGCTCTGGATGTTCGCGCCGTTGCTTCTCTATTGGATCAGCCGCGTCTGGCTCGTCACGCATCGCGGCGAAATGCATGACGATCCGATCGTCTTCGCGTTGAAGGATTCTCCGAGCCGCATTGTCGGCCTCCTGACCGTGCTCGTTCTCCAGCTCGCGGCTTTCTGACGATGGCCGAGGCGGAAGGAACGCAAAGGGCAAGCTGGGGCGGCTACCCGGCGAGCGCGCAGACATTGCGCGCTGTCCGCGACCGCCATGCGCCGCTGGAGCTCATCTCCGACGAAACCGTTCTGCCCTATGGCAATGGGCGCAGCTATGGCGACAGTTGCCTCAATGATGGCGGCGTATTGCTCGACGCGCGCGCGCTCGACAAATTCATTGCCTTCGATGCCGATACTGGAATTCTGACCTGCGAGGCGGGCGTCACGCTTGCGGGTATCATCGATCTCGCTTTGCCGCGCGGATGGTTCCTGCCGGTGACGCCGGGCACGCAATTCGTTACCGTCGCGGGCGCCATCGCGAACGATGTTCACGGCAAGAACCATCACCATGAGGGCACGTTCGGCGCGCATGTGGAGAGCTTCGAGCTTCTGACATCGGACGGTGCGCGACGCCTTTGCTCGCCCACGGAGAATGCCGCGCTGTTTGCGGCGACCATCGGCGGTCTCGGCCTGACCGGCCTCATCACCTTGGCGACGATCAGGCTCAAGCGTGTGGCCTCCGCCTTTCTCAGCGGCCGGTCGATCAAGTTCGGCAATCTCGACGAGTTCTTCGCACTAAGCGCCGCTTCGACGGCGGCGCATGAATATACGGTGTCCTGGATCGATTGCCTCGGCTCGGGTGCAACGCTGGGGCGCGGCATTTTCATGCGCGCAAATCCGGCGAGCGCCGAAGACGTCGCAGAGAAAGGCGCGAAGGCGCCAGGCAGGCTGCCGCTGACGGTGCCGGTCATGCCGCCGCTGTCGCTCGTCAACAAGCTGACGCTGAAGCCTTTCAACTGGGCTTATTACAATCGCCAGCAGACGAGGGAGATCGACAAGCTCTGGCATTACAGCTCTTTCCACTATCCGCTCGACGCCATCGGCCGTTGGAACCGGATCTACGGGCCGAAGGGTTTTCTGCAATATCAATGCGTGGTGCCGCCAGACGATCAGCGCGCCGTGTCCGAAGCGCTGCTCGGTGAAATCAGCCGCTCGGGGCAGGGATCGTTTCTCGTCGTCTTCAAGACGTTCGGCGCGCGGCAATCGCCGGGGCTTCTGTCTTTTCCGATGGCGGGAACGACGCTGGCGCTGGATTTTCCGATCATCGGACCTTCGACCTTCGCGCTTCTTGACCGGCTCGACGCCATCGTCGTCGAAGCGGGCGGGCGTATTTATCCGGCCAAGGATGCGCGCATGTCGGCGGAGACGTTCCGGCGCGGCTATCCGAAGCTCGAAGAGTTCAGAAAATTTGTCGATCCGCGTTTCAGTTCGAGTTTCGAGCGGCGCGTCATGAGAAACGATGGTGGGGGGGATCGCTGATGCTGCGTATTGCCATATTCGGGGCGACTTCGGGGATCGCGCAAGCCGCCGCGCGCGATTTCGCCAAAGAGGGCGCGCATTTCTTTCTGGTGGCGCGCGGCGCGACGGCGCTTGCCGATATGGCCGCCGACCTGACGGTGCGCGGCGCCGGCGGGGCGACGGTGCGTGTTGCCGATCTGAGCGATCCCGGATCGCTTGCCGCTCTTTGCGACGAGGCGCGAGAGGCGCTTGGCGGCATCGACGTCGCGCTGATCGCGCATGGCGTCTTGCCGGATCAGGAGGTTTGCGAAGCCTCCGCCGCTGCAACGCTCGATGTCTTGCAGATCAATACGATGTCGCCTGCCGCGCTGATGATACGGCTTGGCGATATCATGTCGGCGCAGGGGAGCGGCACGCTGGCGATTATCTCATCGGTTGCGGGCGACAGGGGACGGCCAAGCAATTTCATCTATGGCGCATCGAAGTCGCTGCTTTCAACGCTGGGCGAGGGCATGGCGCTGAAACTTGCCACGCGCGGCGTCAAGGTGCTGGTCGTCAAGCCGGGTTTCGTCGATACGAAGATGACGGCGGATTTCAAGAAGGGCTTGCTGTGGGCTTCCGCCGCCAGCGTGGGCGGGGCCATTGCCGCCGCCGTGAAGGCGGGCAAGAGCGGCGCGATCTACACGCCGGGCTGGTGGCGGTTCATCATGCTCGCGATCAAGTTCGCGCCGGGTTTTTTGGTCAGGCGGATGTGACGTGCATATTCTAGTCGTTGCGAGGGACGAGTTGCGCACGTTGGCGGTCGCGATTGGCGAGAAAAGATTTCGCAATGGTCTGCAGAAAGCCCGGCGGAACGCGACCGTAAATCACCGTCGCGGGACGGCGATCCGGGATCGGACGTAAATCCGGGCCCGGCCATATGAAAGAATTGGCCTCGGTCGTGACGATCCAGGAGGGCTCTCCATCCAAACCGATCGCGCGTTTGAGACGATCTGGAAAAGCGACGGCGTCCGCGGGATCGGATGGCGGTGTGTGGGTGACGGCGAGGACAACCAACTCCGTCGTGCCAGAGGCATTTCTCAGCGATAAAGCAAGGACAAGAGCGGGCCGATCTTTTCGGCCTTCGCTTTTTCCGCGCCGGTTTTCATTGGCCCAAAGATAAGCATACCGGATAATGTCGCCCGGTTGCGGGGCCACTTTCATCGTCACTTTTTCTTGCGAGCCAGCGTCTCAATGTCCGCCAGAAAGCGGTCGGGCGTCTCGCCAGCAAGGAATGCCTGCTGGTCGCGCTGCTTCAATCGCTCATATTCATCGACGGAGAGAAGGACATTTCGCGGCCGTCCATTTTTTGTGACGATCACGGGATGAGCCAGTGAAATGTCGCTGTAATGCGAGAACTGCCGGACCAGCTCTCCGGCTGTCGCCGTGACATTTTCGCTTTTGGGCATCAAGGCATCTTTCATGTATATTATATACAAGACATAATATACATATAATACCTAAAATATCAAGATCAAGCGACGCCGGCGCGCAGGAAGTCGTGGATGTGGACGACGCCGACCGGCTTGCCGCTTTCGACCACGAAGAGGCTGGTGATCTTCTTTTCGTTGAGGAAGTTCAGCGCTTCGGAAACAAGCATGGTCGGCGGCACGGTCTTCGGCGTCCTGTTCATGATGTCGCCGACATGTTTTTCCAGAAGGTCCGGGCCCATGTGGCGGCGCAGGTCGCCGTCGGTGACGATGCCCGCCAGTTTGCCGCTCGCATCGACGATGCCGAGGCAGCCGAGGCTCTTGCGCGACATTTCGATGAGCGCCTGAGACATCGGCGCGTCGGCGCTTGTCAGCGGCAGTTCGTCATCCTTGTGCATGATGTCGCCGACATGGCGCAGCGCCGCGCCGAGCTTGCCACCCGGATGGAAGACGTGGAAATCGCTGGCGGTGAAGCCCTTGCGCTCAAGCAGGGCGACGGCGAGCGCATCGCCAAGGGCGAGTTGCATCGTCGTCGATGTGGTCGGCGCGGCGGTGGAGCGGCAGGCTTCCTCGACCTTGGGGAGCAGCAGCGCGATGTCGGCGGCTTGCGCCAATGCGCTTTTTTTCTGCGAGGTCATGCCGATGAGGGGAATGGCGAAGCGCTTGGCGTAGGAAATGGTGCTGAGGAGCTCGGCGGATTCGCCAGACCAGGAGAGCGCGAGGATCGCGTCTTCCTTCGTAATCATGCCGAGATCGCCGTGGCTCGCCTCCGCCGGGTGAACGAATTGCGAGGGGGTGCCGGTCGAGGCCAATGTCGCCGCGATCTTGCGGGCGATGTGTCCGCTTTTGCCCATGCCGGTGATGATGACGCGGCCATTGACGGCGGCGAGAATTTCGACGGCTTGCGTGAAGCTGCCGTCGAGGGAGGCGGCGAGAGCCTGCAGTCCGGCGGTTTCAAGCGCCAGGGTGCGGCGGGCGGAGACCAGATGGTCGGGCTTATCGCTTTTTCCAGAGGTGTTCGGCGAAGACAAGACGGAGATCTCCCGGTGTCGATCAGACGGCGCGCTTGATGGCGACCATATCAGATTTTTCGCGGCGTCAGGCGGAGCGTTTGGCGGCGATGGCAAGGGCAATTCGCGCCAAGGCGGGTGCATTCCTACCATTCATTAATGATATAATTATCTGATTGCCGCTCAAATGCCGAATGGGCGCGGGATCGGCGCGGAGCCGCCGGGCCCTCGGCATTTTGTCGGTCGTGATGTCGTGGGTCGCCATGGAGCGCCCAGAGAGCGGAAAGTGCGGGGCTTCATCGTGTTCGGGGGCATTGTCAGGCGCATGCGCGGGGCGGCGGCGGAAAGCGAAGGGACCGCGTCCCGGACGCCCGACGGCACGCGCATTTACGCGATAGGCGATATTCATGGCCGAGACGATCTGCTGGGCGAGTTGCTGGCGCGCGTCGAGGAGGATGCGCGGCAGGCGGGTCCGGCGCGGAATTTTCTTATTTATCTCGGCGATTATGTCGATCGCGGATTGCAGTCGCGGCAGGTGCTGGAGCGTCTGACGGGCGGCGCGCCGCGAGGCTTCGAGGCCGTGCATCTCAAAGGCAATCACGAAGCGGCGATGCTCGATTTTCTGCGCGACGCGCAGACCGGGCGGAGCTGGAAATATTACGGCGGGCTTGAGACGCTGCATTCCTACGGCGTTCAGGACCTTGCGCTGTCGGATAACGCCGAAGGTTTCGAGGAGGCGCGCGGCGCCTTCGAGCGGGCGCTGCCGGAGACGCATCGGCGGTTTCTCGAAGCGCTGCCGCTGTCGGTTGAATTCGGCGATTATTATTTCGCGCATGCGGGTGTGCGGCCCGGCGTGGCGCTGGCGCGGCAGGTTGAGGAAGACCTGTTGTGGATCAGGGATGATTTTCTGGAGTCGCGCGCCTCGTTCGGAAAGATCGTGGTGCATGGACATACGCCGCGCGAAGAGGCGGTGTTCCGGCCCAATCGCATCGGCATCGACACGGGGGCTTACATGACAGGCGTGTTGACCTGTCTGGTGCTGGAGGGCGTGTCGCGCCGTCTGGTGCAGACGGGCGATCAGGCAACGTTGCGCAAAGCGGCGTATTGAGATGGATCTGGAAGGGGCCATGATGATTCGATCTGCTGCCGCATGGATATGCAGGGCCGCGACGCTGGGCATTCTGATCGCCGGACTTGGGGCATGCGCGACGAGCGGAGGGAACCAAGCGGCCCCGAGCGCGTTGCCAACGCAACAAGGGGTATCCGCCAATCTCGATTACAGGCTCGGCGCGGGCGACAAGCTCAGGGTCATCGTCTTCGGCGAACAGGATTTGTCGGGCGAATTCGACGTGACCGGGACCGGCAAGGCGTCGCTGCCGCTGATCGGGCAGGTTCAGGCGACCGGGCTGACGCTGGATGAATTCGAGCAGGAGATCGCGGGGAAGCTCAAGGAAGGCTATCTGACCAATCCGAAGATCAGCGTTGAAGTACTCAATTACAGGCCGTTCTACATCATGGGGGAAGTCGATAAGCCGGGGGAATATCCCTATACCAGCGCCATGACGGTGCTCAACGCGGTGGCGGTGGCGGGCGGGTTCACCTATCGCGCCAGCCAGGATCACGTGTTCATCACGCGCGGGGGCAGGGAGGAGGACGAGTATCCGGCAAATCAGTCCGTACGCGTTCTTCCAGGCGATATCGTGCGGATTCCCGAGCGGTTCTTTTAGTGAGCGAGCTTTAAGAAATATGGCAAAGATGCCACGGCGAGACTGAAAACGATGTGGCGGCGGCGCGGTGGAATCCGCGAGCCTTCTTCTCTTTTCGTGGCGTGATATATCTTGCAAGTCAGTTGTGTAAGCCGGGCAAATCAGTTGAGTAAGCGGGGATGCCGGTTCGCCGGCGCAGCTTGTCCAGGCCGGATTTGATCCGGCATCAGGGGATTTCATGTTGAAGGCCTGCCTTCTCGCGGCACTGTGCGCCGCCGGTCTCGCCAGCGCGATGCCGGTTGCGCCGGCCTTTGCCGCGGCCGATGCGCAAGCGGGGCTCTCCGCCGCCGATCAGGACAAGGTCGGCGCGCTGCAGATGCAGGTCGAGGATCTCATCGTCGCCCATGCCGGCGATCCCGAAGCGCTCAAGGCCGCGATCGAAGCGCTGGCGACGGGCGCGGGCGTCGATCCGGCGCTGGCGGGCAAGGCCATCATCGCCGCGCTGACCCATCCCAAAGGCGAGGCAGCGCGCCGGGCGCTTGCCGATCATCCTGTTTTAAAGACCGCCGCCGGGGAAGGTCTTGGCGCGGCGATTGCGTCGATCGCGACCGACCGGCCGGGCCTCGCCACGGCGATGCAGGCGGATGTGGCGGCATGCGGCGACATGGCGCTCGCGTCTTCGGTGGCTACGGGCGCGCAGAGCGCGACGGCCTCGGTGCGACACCAACATCTCTGGCAGCAGGCGCGGCTGCCAAAAGACTCGACCCCTGAAACCCCTGCCAGCGCGAACTAGCCTCCGGCGACGCGATCCGCCTGCTATAGAGCCGATGACATTGCCGAACCTGTTTTGTGGAGAACACTCATGCCGTCCGTCTTTTCCAAAGTTCTGATCACCGCCGCCATGCTGGCCGCAAGCGCAGGAAGCGCTCTGGCCGCTGACCCCGTCGATACGAGCGATCTGCGCGGCAGCGTGAAAGACCGGCCGCGCCCGAGCTACGACGCGGTGGGCATCCGCGCCGGCGCCTTCATGATCTATCCCAAGGCCAGCGTGTCGGAAGCCTATAATGACAATATCTACGCGACCGATACCAATACGACGGACGACTTCATCACCGGTCTCAGCACATCGGTGGCGGTCAATTCGGACTGGAGCCGCCATGCGCTCAATCTGGACGCCGGCGTGACGAAATATATCTACGCGCAGAACACCGGCGAAAACCGGCTCGACTGGAATGTCGGCGCCAACGGCGCTCTCGATGTGACGCGCGATACGCGCTTCACGGCCGGTGCGTCCTACGCCCAGCTGCATGAAGACCGTGGCGATCCGAACTCGCCCGCTGCCGCCGCGGAGCCGACGGAATACGATCTGCTGAGCGCCAATGCGGGTTTTACGCAGCGCTTCAACCGGCTGGCAGCGAAGATCACCGGCACCTATGACGATTACGACTACAAGGACGTGTCCTCGATCGGCGGCACGACCATCGATCAGGACGATCGCGACCGCAAGGAATACACCGAAGCGCTGCGGCTCGGTTACGACGTCTCGCCGGATACCAATGTCTATGTGCAGGGCACGATCAACCAGCGCAAATACGATCTTCAGCCGCCGGTCGTCGGCGTCAATCGCGACTCGGACGGCTATGCCGCCGTTATCGGTTCGGATTTCCGTCTGTCCTCGCTGGCGCAGGGCGGCATCTATATCGGCTATCAGGCGCAGAGCTATGACGACGCCGCATTTTCGGACGTCACCGGCCTCAGCTATGGCGCCAATATCGAATGGTACATGACGCCGCTGACCACAATCACGTTCGACGCCGCCTCGACGGTTCAGGAAACGACGACGGTCGGCGCCTCGGGCTATCTCGACCAGACGGTGGGCATCCGCGTCGATCACGAATTGCTGCGGAACGTGCTGCTCAATGCGCGGGTGGCCTATTCCAACGACAAGTATGAAACCATCGACCGCACGGACAACACCATCGTGGCCGGTCTGGGCTTCGATTATCTGGTCAATCGCAATTTCACCCTCGGATTTGGATATGATTACACCAAAAAAGACTCCGATGCGGTGGGTGACGACTTCACGCGCAACCAAATCGGGTTGACACTGACGGGGAAACTCTAGGGCAGCCCGGAGCAATATCCGGGGGGCGGCAGAGAGGTGGCGGGCAGGAACGAGTTTCGTATCCTGCCCCACTTTTTTGTGGAGACCGGCGACGCCATCCCGGCGCGAGGCAACATCAAAACGGCCGGGGGGCCCGAATGAATGTCCCAGTGAAGAGCGGCGCGTATGGCCATTTTCCCTCGGTGGAAGAAGCCTCCGCTCTGGACTTCGATCTCCGGCGGTTGCTGCGCATTCTGCGCAAGCGGCTCGGCATCATTCTCGGCATCACCTTCGGCCTGACCGCCCTGGCGACAATCGTCGTTTTGCAGATGACGCCGCGCTATACGGCCGAGACGCTGATCCTGCTCGACCAGCAGAAGAAGCTCGTCGTCGATGCCGAAGCAGTGATGTCGGGCCTTACCGGCGATTCCGCCACGGTGGACAGCCAGGTCGAAATCCTGCGCTCGCGATCGATCGCGCGCCGGGTGGTCGAAACGCTCGATCTCGTCAACGACCCGGAATTCAACGCCGCGCTTCGTGCGCCATCACCGCTACGCTGGGCCGATCCGCGTTTTTGGCTGTCGTCGCTTTTCAAGACGCAGGAGGAGCCGGACGCCGACGCCTTGAGAGAGGCGGCGATCAACGGGACCGTCAACGCTCTCGTTGCCCAGACGGACGTGTCCCGGAGCGGCCTCACCTATATTCTGTCGCTGAAATTCACATCGGAAGACCGGGCCAAGGCGATGCGGATCGCCAATGCGCTGGCCGATACTTATGTGGTCGATCAGCTCGAAGCCAAATTCAACGCCACGAAGCAGGCGAATGAATGGCTGGCTTCGCGGCTGACGACGTTGCGCGCGCAGGTGCAAAGCTCCGAGCGGGCCGCCGAACTCTACCGGACGCAAAAGGGTCTGGAGAATACAGGCGCGGACGGGACGACGATCAACGAACAGCAGCTTTCGGAACTCAATGCGCAACTGATCCTGGCGCGCACCAACCTTGCCGAGAAGCAAGCGAAGTATGCCCGCGCCAGACAGATACTCGGCAGCGGCGGCAGCATCGAGTCGGTTGCCGATGTTTTGCAATCGCAAACGATTTCGACATTGCGGGGTCAGGAAGCGGAGCTGGCGCGGCAACAGGCCGATCTCTCCTCCAAATATGGACCACGGCATCCGGCGATCCTGAATATCGACGCGCAGCGAAAGGACATTCAGCAGCAGATCGAACGCGAGGTGCAGCGCATCGTCGGCAGCATTCAGAACGAGGCGTCGATTGCGCGCTCGCGGGTCGATTCACTCGAAAGCAGCCTGCAAGATCTCAAGGGCACAGCGACCAGCAACAATCAGGATCTGATCCAACTGCGCGAGCTTGAACGCGAGGCGACGGCCAACAAGACCGTCTATGAGGCCTTTCTCAACCGCTTCAAGGAAACCTCGCAGCAGAGCGATTTGCAGACGGCGGATTCGCGCGTCATTTCGCAGGCGACAAGGCCCGGTGGTTCGTCCTATCCGAAGACCAATCTGGTCGTGACCATCGCTTTTCTTTTCTCGGCAACACTCGGCGTCGCCGTCGCGCTGCTTCTCGAACGGCTCGACAATGGAATGCGGACGGGCGCGGATATCGAGGAGGCGCTTGGTCTTGCCCATCTCGTCTCCCTGCCGGAAATTCCCGAGGAAAGGGGCGCTGACGGCAAGAAGGTGATGCCGCAGGATTATCTGATCGCCAAGCCGCTTTCGGCCTATTCGGAAGCCTTGCGCAGTCTTCGCAGTGCGCTGGCGCTTTCCAATGTCGACAATCCGCCGAAGCTCATCCTTTTTACCTCCGCGCTGCCGAGCGAGGGCAAGACGACCACGGCCGTCAGCTTCGCGCGTGGCGCGGCGCAGGCCGGATTGCGCGTGCTGCTGCTCGATTGCGATTTGCGCCACCCTTCCATTCACAAGGCGCTTGGCGCACCCGCGCCCAAAGCGGGACTTGTCGAGCTGCTCGCCGGGAATGTTGCGCTGGGAGATGTTCTGTCTACGGATGAGCCATCGAGCCTGCACTATCTACCGATCGCGGCGGGTTCGGCCAATCCTCCCGATGTGCTTGCCTCCGGGCAGATGCAGCGGTTGCTCGCCGATCTGCGCGGCGCTTACGATCTGGTCGTGATCGATTCCGCGCCCGTGCTGCCGGTTTCCGATTCACGCGTGCTGTCGCGACTGGTCGATAAAACGGTTTTCGTCGTGCGCTGGGCCGATACGCCCAGAGATGCGGCGATCAACGGCATTAAGGAACTGCGCAATTACGGCGCCGATCTCGCGGGCGCGGCGCTCAGCATTGTCGATACGACGCAGCAAGCGAAATACGGCTATGGAGACGGCGGCTACTACTACCGCCGGTACAGCCGCTATTATGTCAACTAGATCGCCGGGTAAAATGTCGGCGAGGCTTGCCGCGAGCGCGGCGCTGTTGTGCGGGCTGGCATTGGCGGCGATGTCCGGGCAGAGGGCTCTTGCCTATTTTTATCTTCGCTCCGCGCCGGGCGGAACCGAGGGGGCACTGAAAGCGGGTGCGCCGCTTTCACCCGAAGCGCTTTCGAGGGCGCGCGCCGCCTATCTCAAGGCGCTGCGCGTGCTGCCGGGCGCGGCGGAGCTGCAACAGAATTTAGGACGGCTCGAATTGCGACGCGCCGATGCGCCGGGGCTGACGGCGGAGGCGCGCGAGGACATTCTCTCCGATGCATCCGATCGCTTCATGCGGGCGATTGATGCGGCACCCGCCCGCGCTTTCCCCTGGAGTCTCGCGGCGTTTGCGAATGCGCAACTTTCCGCCGAACCGGGGCAGACGGCGTCGTTTCTGCGCTACTCCTATTTTTTGGGGCCGCAGGAAGCCTCGAGCATTTTGCTTCGGGCGCGTGTCGCGCTGCCGCTCTGGGATCAATTGCCGGACGATATTCGCGCCGATGCGGCGCGCGATCTTGAGCGGCTCTGGCTCGAGCCCGGATTGCGCGCTCTTCTCGCGGCCCTCTATCTCGACAATGGACCTTCGGCGCGCGCTGAAATCCGCCGCGCGATCCTGGCGACGCAAGACGACCGCCAAGCCTTCGACAAGTTGCTGAGAGAAGTTGTCGCGTCCGGCGAGCGGTCTTAAGACTGTTCCGCGCTCTGCTCTTGGCGCCAGGATTGGGCGACCGCGAGACCCATCAAAAACGCATAGAGAATGGCGACGGCCGGAATTTGCAGGCTGAAGTCGACCAGCGCATGCAGGGCGACCAGCAGGGTCGCCGCGATGCCGGTGGCGGGAAGCAGCCAGCCGCGCTGTCTTGTGAAAACGCCGGAGAGACACCGCAGCGCCAGAAGCAGGATTGCGAGGTTCAGCGTCGCGGCTGCGGGAATGCCGAGCTCGACGGCGTTTTCGAGATAGGTGTTGTGTGCCTTGTCCCACTGGATTAGCGACGGAATCGAGATGGTGCGATAAGCGGTGATGACGTCGGTGAAGGTGCCATAGCCTGTCCCGGTCAGCGGCGCGGAGGCGATGGCCGAGAGCGCGAAAGAAAGACCTTCGAGCCGCATGTGGCCGCTCGCCTCGACAAGATCCGGCGCGTCATAGCGTTGCTTCAGTGTTTGCGCGCCGAGCGCATAGGCGAGGCCGCCGATCAGGGCGACGGCGACGAGCAGGGCCGCAAGGCTCCTGGCGCCAATGGCGCGGCCGCGCAGGAAAAACAGGGCCAGACAGATCAGGCCCGCCGCGCTGCTGGCGATGCCGGCGCGCGAGCCGGTCAGCATCAGCGCGGTGAGCGAGACGAGGAAGGCCGCCGTCAGCCAGCCGGACTGAAGAATGAGTTGCTCGACGAGGCGGGCGACGCGCCTGCGCAGCGGCCAGTTGAGCGAGAGCGTGTGGCGTATCCGCGCGAGAAGCAGGGCGGCGGCTGCAAGCAGGCAGAGCCCGGCGAAGCTCGCATAGGAGTTGCGGTTGACGAAGGTGCTGGTGAGCGAGGCGGGATAGGCCCATTTCGGATAGATCAGGAGCCAGTTGTTGCCGGAGAGAAAGATCGCCAATCCGTAGACCGCATAGGCCGCGCCGATGGCGGCGACGGCTTTCAGACCGACCTCGGCATGGTGTGGATGTCTTGCGGACTGGAGGCTCAACCAGAAGACCGCGCCATAGGTCAGGAGGCGCATCAAAGCGGAGAGCGTCTCATCGGGATTGACGGAGAGGCGCGCGGGCAAAGCCTTTCCCGTTTCGTCGGCGGCGATTTGCCAGAGGGGATCGCCGAAGCCGAGCGGCAACCACTGGACCAGTATCCAGACGCACGTCAGCGCAAAGCAGATCAACGGCCAGCGCAAGCGCGCGGGAGATATTGCGAGCGCCGCGCCGCGCAGGACCGAAATGGCCCAAAGGCTCAACAGAAGCGCCGCGCCGAGCGCCAGCAACGCCGCAGGTAGCGAACGATTGCCGCCGAGCGGCAAGGGCGCGAGCGCCACCAGCGCAATCAGACTGCGCAACAGCCACGGGGTTCGCATTTCTTTCGCCGGGGCCGTTCTGTTCACAAGCGTTTCGATCTGAATGGACCTTTCCAGATTGACCCGATCCTTTCGTTCATAAAGTATTATATTCGTTATACTGAAGATTATCCCGCATGCGCGATTTGTCCATCGCGCTTCTCACCTCAACATGACGCGTCTTGTTGCATGAAGCTTACCTATGTCCATATGGCGCCGGTGCCGAGTTTCGCAGCCAATGCGGTTCAGGTTGCGCGCATGTGTTCGGCTTTCGCGGCGGCGGGCGCGGAGGTGGTGCTCGTGCAGCCGGCGGGCGAGGGCGGGAATGCCGACGAAATTGCCGCCCAATATGGATTGAAAACGCGATTTGCGGCGCGTTCGGCGCTTGCGCCCGGCATGCCGGGGCGCGAGCTTGTTTTTGGCGCACTGGCGGCGCTGCTGCACGCGGCGCGGCGCGGCGGCGTGATTTATGCGCGTTCGGTTTCGGTGGGCGCGGCGGCGGCGGCGTTGGGGCAAAGGATCGTTCTCGAAATGCATGTGCCCGCCTCGGGTTTGCGTCCGCGTCTTGTCCGGCGTCTCGAGCGCGTTCTCGCCTCGCCTCGTTTCGTGATGCTGGTGGTGATCAGCGGCAGTCTTAAAGAGGATTATGAACGGCGCTACCCCGCGCTGCGCGGCCGCATTCTCGTGGCGCATGATGGCGCGGCGCCTGTCGGCGACGTTGCGCCGACGGCGCTCGAAGGGGCGTTTCGGGTCGGCTATGTCGGACATCTTTATCCGGGCAAGGGCATGGAAATCATCGCGCCGCTGGCGCGGCTTTGTCCCGAGGCGACGTTTCATATCGTCGGCGGCGCGCCACCCGATCTCGGCATCTGGCAAGAGCGGCTGGCGTCTTTGTCCAATGTGGTGTTTCACGGGCATGTTCCGCATCACGAAACGAAGAATTATATCGCCGCGATGGACGCCGTTCTCGCGCCTTATCTGCGGGTGGTGCATGGCGTCGGCGGGGGTGGGGGCAATCTCGCGGCGTGGATGTCGCCGCTGAAGATTTTCGAATATATGGCGGCGGGAAAGCCGATCGTGTCGTCGGATTTGCCGGTGTTGCGCGAAGTTCTGCGCGACGGGGAGACGGCGTTGCTGCGCGAACCTGAAGACATGGAGGGCTGGGCGGCGGCGCTGGTGCAGCTGGCGGGCAGCGAGGAAATGCGCGCGCGCATCGGCGTGGCGGCGCGCGCGGATTTTGAAGCGCATTATTCATGGGACAAGCGCGCCCGCTCCATTCTGGATGCGATAGAGGATTGTCTTAAGCCCGTTTGCAAGACGGAAGCGTGTTGAATGAGCGCCATGTCTGAACAGGTAGACCATTCCATCGGCGACAGCCGGGCGTCGATCCTCCGGCGGCTGAGCCGGAATGCGATGACGATCATCGGCGGCAATGGCATCGCGATGCTGATGGGCGTCGGCGCGCTATCGCTCAACGTGCGCGGGCTCGGGGCGTCGGCGTTCGGCGTTTTCGCGATGATCCAGGCCTATGCGACCGTGATGGAGCGCATCTTTTCCTTCGATACGTGGCAGCCTTTGATCCGGCTCGGCGCGAAGGCGCTTGCCGAGGAGGACAGGGCGCGCTTTCGCGAGATATTGCTGGTCGCCGTCGTTTTCGATCTGATCGCGGCATTCACCTGCGGCGTGGCGGCAGTGGGCATAGCGTGGTTCGCGGGCGGTTATGTCGGCATCGCGCCCGATTATGCGGCGCTCGCGGCGCTTTATTCCGCGGCGCTCTTTTTTTCGATCGGCGGCGCGCCGGTCGGGCTTTTCCGGCTGCTCAACCGGTTCTCATTTCTGACGACGCTGCAAATCTTTTATGCGGCGGCGAGGCTCGCGATCGCCGGGGCGCTGTTCCATTTTCAGGCGGGGCTTCAGGCTTATGTCTATGCTTATGCGCTGGTGGCGGTCGCTTATAACGTGCATCTCATCGCAGCCTCGGCGGTTTTCTTCGTTCGCAGCGGCGGGCGATTGTCGGCGCAGGGATTTCGCGGCGCGTGGCGATCCTTGAGGGGGGAGTACTGGTCCTTCTCCTGGGCGACGAACATCACCAGCACGATCAATATCCTGCGCCAGAATGCCGATCTCTTTCTGCTCGGTTATTTCGCCGGACCTGCGGCGGCAGGCATCTATCAGGTCGCCAGCCGGATCGCGCAAATTCCCAGCCGTATTTCCGATCCGATCCAGCAGGCGGTTTATCCAGAGCTTGCGAAACTCGCCGGCAACGGGCGTCAGTCGGAAATTCTCTATTACGTGCTGCGCCTCGGCGGGCTTTGCGGGCTTATCGCCATCGCCGCTTTGCTGACGGTCGTGTTTTTCGGCGGCGAGATTTCGATGCTGGTCGGCGGCGCACGCTTCGTCGAGGCGCGCGAGCCGCTTATTCTGCTGATGATCGCCTTCATGTTCTCGCTGTCGGGCGTGGCGCTTCGCCCCGCCATCATGTCGACGGTGGGGCCGAAGTTCATGCTTATGGTTTACGTCATCGCATTCGGTTTGTTCGTCGTTGTCGCGCCTTTGGCCATTCAAAGGTTCGGATTGTTCGGGGCGGGCGCATCGCAGATCGTCTTTAACGCCGTATGGTTCACGCTGATGTTGGCGCAGCTTTTGGTGGCATGGAGGCGGCGATGAAAGCTCTGCGCCGTCTCATGCGCCGGGTGGAGCGACGGGGCGTTCAGCTCGCGCGTCGGCCGTTCAAGATTTTTCCACCCGCCAGGCTGCGCAAGATGCTGGAGGCGCCGGACGCACATCTGTTCGTCGGCTATTACGACATCGATCCGTTTTTCGGCGAGAACGCGGTTCTTGCGCATGTGGTGACGGGGGAGGACGGACCGGCACAGGTGGGCCTTTGCGATCTGACGAGCGGTGCATTCGGGGCGCTGGCGACGACGCCGTGCTGGTCGTGGCAACTTGGCGCGCGATTGCAGGCATTCGATGGCCGGAACCTGATCTTCAATACGATGGAAGGCGACGCGCCGGTTGCCCGGATCGTCGATGGCGGCGGCGCGCAGGCAGGCGAGATGCCGTTCCACATTTTCGCTTTCGATGCCGCACGGCGGCGAGGCGCCACGCTGGATTTCGGACGGCTTTACCGGCATCGGGCGGGCTATGGATACAAGGCATTGGCCGGGCGCAAGGGCAGCGGCATCGAGGCGGTGGATCGCGGCATCGGGATTTTCGACGTCGAGCACCGCGCGTTCGTCAGCTCGGTAGATACAGATGCGGCGTGGCGCGAGGCCACCCGATGCGGCGCGCTTTCCGAAGCGCAGGCCGATGCGGCGCGTTATCTCAATCATCCGCTGTTCAGTCCGGGGGGCGAAACCCTGGCGTTTATTCTCGTCGTGGACGGTGAAAGCGCGCGCAGGCAATCGCTGGTGGTGGCGGATGCGGCGACCGGCGCGGTGCGCGCGGCTATGCCGGTCAAGGCGTTCGTGTCGCATTTCTGGTGGGTGCGTCCGGGGATCCTGTCGGCTTTCGTCTCCGACGAGGCGGGCGAACATCGCGGGCGATACATGGTCTGGGATGTGGCGGCGGGGACGGTGTCGGAAACGGGGCCGGCCTGGCCACGGGTCGATGGGCACCAGACCAATCACCCGGCGGACGGGCGATGGATCACCGACACTTATCCCGACCGGCATGGCTTTCAGTACCTTTATGCGCTGGACGAAGGCGCGCGGATTCCGCTTGGGCGGTTCAGGTCACGTCTCGGCATGGGGGCTGATAAATGCGATCTGCATCCCCGGCGTTCGGCGGACGGATCGCTTGTCGCCATCGACACGGCTTATGAACGCCACAGGCGCGTCGCGGTGATCGAACTCGATGCCGGTGGCGGACCCATGTCGCGGAGGCGGGCTTGATCGTCATGGCGGTCTGTCATTTCGACGACACCAATCCGTCGGGCGGGCTGGAAAAGCAGGCGCGCCTGCTGGGCCGGAGTTTGCGCGAGGCGGGCGAGGATGTCGTGATCCTCGGCAGCACGCGAAAGTTTTCGAGAGCCGGATGGTCGCAGGATCAGGGCGTGCCCGTCCGTCTCTTCTGGACCTATGCGTCGCCGCAGATTTCGGGGCGCTATCTGCCCGCGTCTCTGCTTTGGGCGGCGCAGCTTCTCTGGTGGGTCTTCTGGAACAGGAGGCGCATCGACGTGCTGCATATTCATCAGATTCGCATTCATGCTTTCGTGGCGGCCATCGCGCGGCGGTGTCTCGGCATTCCGAATATCCTCAAATCGGGGACGGGCGGCGCAGGAGCCGATATCAAGGCCATCGGGTCGCGCAAATATTTCGGCGCGGCGGGCCGGCGTTTCGTCATTGCCCATGCGGATCGCTTCGTGGCGACGACGCGCTCGATCGAAGAAGATTTGCGCCATTGGGGCGTGCCACTGGAAAAAGTCGCGGTCATTGCGAACGGCCTGGCGATGCGGCAATGGGGGGCGGACGACGCGGCGGAGGCGAGGGCGCGGCGTTTTCTGTTTCTGGGACGGCTCGACGGCGACAAGAACGTCGTCGCATTGGCGGAAGCGGCGGTTGATGTGCGGGGAGACAAGTCATTTCGCCTCGATTTTTACGGCAGCGGCGAAGACGAGACGAAGGTCGAGGCGCTTGCGCGGCGCGACCCGCTCGGGCGGATCATGGTGAAAGGGTGGCATCCCGATCCCGACACCATTCTGGGGCACTACGGCTATTTCCTGCTGCCATCGCATGCCGAGGGTCTTTCCAATGCGATGATCGAGGCGATGGCGCGAGGCGTGGTGCCGGTGACGACGCGGGTCAGCGGATGTATCGACCACATTGCGCACGGGGAAAATGGCTACTTCCTCGACGGTGGCGACAAGGCGAGCCTCGCGGCGGGGCTTGTCATGCTGACGGAGATTCCCATCGGCGAATGGGCGCGGCTCTCGCGGCAGGCGGCGGATTATGCGCGCGCGCATTTCGATATTGCGGCTGTGAGAGATCGATACCGCGCGCTCTATGACGAACTTGCGCCGCAACGTCAGCGGAGCCGGGCGTGAAGATCTGCATCTCCACTTACACGTTTCTGCCGGATATCGGCGGCGTCGCGACGACGGAGTCCATTCTTGCCGCCGCTTTCGTGACGGCGGGGCATGACGTGACGGTGGTCACGAGCGCGAAGGGGCCGATGGTGGATCATGGCTATAAGGTCGCGCGCAGGCCCGGGCCGTTGCGATTGGCGCGGCTCTATGCCGGGGCAGACATCCTTCTTCTCTCCAATCTGTCGCTGAAACTTTTCTATCCGCTGCTGTTCATGCGCAGGCGCTTCGGCTTGCGGCATCATTCAGACAGTGCGGCGCGGCTTTCGCGGTCGTGGCTCTCTTCCGATGCATTGCGCCGCCTTGTCATGCGGCGCGCCACGCATTTCGCGACGAGCGGTTTCATCGGGCGAGAGATCGGTGTGCCGCATCACGTCGTCCATCCTTTTGCCAATCCCGCGCATATTACGCCGACGGCGATCGCGCCTGCCGGAGACCGGCGCGGCGCGCTGTTCGTCGGCCGTCTCGAAAAAGAAAAAGGGCTCCTCTATCTGCTCGAACGATGGCCGGCTGTGCGGGACATTCTGGGCGTCGATGATTTGCGGATCGTCGGGGACGGGACATTGCGGTCCGAGCTTGAGGCGTGCAACGCGCCGGGTGTGCGCTATCTCGGACCGCTTTCTCTCGCGGAGACGGCGCGGGAGATGGGCAAAGCCGCTTATTGTCTCGTGCCGTCTCTCTGGGAAGAGCCCTTTGGCGCGGTCGCGATCGAAGCGTTGGCGGCGGGGGCCATCGTCGTACTCTCGAACCGGGGCGGATTGCCCGAGACGGTGGGCGGGCTTGGCTTTGCCTTCGATCCGGGCAAGCCCGGCGATTTCGAGGCGGCGCTTGGCGGCGCGCGTCAATTCAGGAATGAGCTTCTGTCATCGCCAGACATGCAGGCCGTCTACGAGGCGGCCAGCGCGAAGCATCTCGATCAATTCAGGCCGGAGAGGGCGGTTCAGAAGATTATTCAGGCATTTTGAATGCATCTCCCGCGCGGGATTTGAAATCGCTGCGGTAAAACCGGGAATGCTCTGTAGTATGAAGATATTGATGGCTGCGGGGGCCAATGTTCAAGATCGTCCATATCATCACGCGCTTCGTGAATGGCGGAGCCGACGAAAACACCTTGCTGACTTGCAACGCGCAAGCCGCGGCGGGCCATGAGGTCGTGCTGATTTATGGCGCCGATCACACGGCGCGCATGGTCGACGGGCTGGATCCCCGCGTGACGAAACTCGTCATGCCGTCTCTGGTGCGGACCGTCGCGCCGGTCAGGGATATCGTCGCGCTTGTCCAGACGATCATACAGCTCCGGCGGCTCCGGCCGGATGTCATCCACACGCATACGAGCAAGGCGGGCATCATCGGCCGGTTGGCGGCTCTTGCCGCGCCCGAAGCCGTGGTGGTGCATGGCGTGCATATTTTGCCCTTCTCCGCGCAGCGGCCGGTGCTGCGGTTCGTCTATCTCGCTTTGGAAAAGCTGACCGGGCTCGTCACCGACGCCTATATCGATGTGAGCGAGGGGATGAAGACGGAATGCCTTGCGCATGGATTGGGGACGGACGACCGGCACCGGGTGATCGCCAGCGGCATGGACGTTGCGAAGTTCCGCGACGCCCTGCCTGCAAACGATGTTGCATCCATAGGCGCGGGAGCGTTCACCGCGCCGATCCGCATCGGCTATGTCGCGGTTCTCGAGCGGCGCAAGCGGCATCGGGAGCTGTTCGAAGCCGTGACGCCGCTTCTCCGGCGACATCCGCATGTTCATCTTGTCCTGGCCGGTGAGGGCCCGGAGCGCGCGGCGCTGGAGGCTCTGGCCGAGGATAAGGGGGTGGCGAACCGCATTCATCTGCTCGGCTTTCGCGGCGATGTCGAAGCGGTGCTGGCGGCTTGCGACATTTGCGTTTTCGCTTCGGAGCGCGAGGGTCTACCGCGTTCGCTTGTCCAATATGGCCTTGCAGGCAAGCCGATTGTTGCGTCTCACCTTCCCGGAATCGAGCGCGTCTTGCGGCATGAAGACAATGGTTATGTCGTCGGTGCCGATGCGTTCGACGAATTCGCCGCGCGTCTCGAGACGTTGGTCGGGAGCGCCGTCTTGCGCGACGCGATGGCGGCGCGGAGCCGGGCGCTGGATTTGTCAGACTGGGACGCGCGCCGCATGACGGACCGGATCGACGCGGTTTATGCGCAGCTGCTGAGCGGGCGGTCTCGCGGATCGGGGCGGATCGAGGCCAGCGGCTGGAGCGACCTCACATGACCTATCTGATTTCCATCGCGTTGCTGACGCTCTTCACGGCTTTCAAGATCAAGACGGGCCTTCTGCAAATCCGACCTTTCGACGGACTGGTCGCCGTCATGCTTCTCTGGACGCTCGCTTATGGCACTTCTTTCTGGCGGAGCCGGTTGAGCATCGGTTTCGTTATTCTGCTGCCATATTTTTTCTGGCACGCGCTGTCCGCCCTGACTTACGAATTCGACAATGGCCTGCGCGAAGGACTGCAGATTTCCATTCTTCTGGCATTCGCCTATGTCGTCATGATCTGGGCCGACAGGATCGACTATGCGAAGGCAGGCGGCGTCATCCTGCTGGGGCTCGTCGCCATCACCATCTTCAATATCGGCTGGCATATCGAGCATGGCTATTGGACAGGGTGGAAGCGGCTCAATGATCCCAAGGCCGCGTTCAATTTTCTGCCGATGGCGTTGACCTGTCTCGTCGTTTTCGCGGCGCCCGCTGAGCGCCGTTTCCATTATCTGATGCTTTGCGTTCTCGCCGTCGTCATCCTTCTGTCGGGCGAACGGAAAGCGTTGATTATTTTCGGCGTGTTGATGGCGCTGCTGGCGGGACGCGGGCGCGTGGTTGCGGCGCTCCCTCTTCTCGGCGCCGGCATTCTGGCGCTCTCCTTCTATGCTTCCGCCAGCGGCGATGCAGGTTATGTGGCCGATCATCTGCAGAGCCTTCTCGACCCGACAGCCGATTCTTCCTATCTCGAGCTTGCAAAAGGCGGGGCCGTTCAATCGCTCAGCAATGCGCAACGCAGTTTCGCGCTCGATCTTTCGTCGCAGCTTTTCTGGGAACAGCCGTTCTTCGGCGTAGGGACCAACGTCTATGAAGACATGGTCCGGCAGCATTATGCCTATTTGCCCGACTATATGTTGCTCGGCATTCACAGCGAGCCGTTGCGCGTTCTGACCGAGAACGGGATTGTCGGATTGCTGCTTTATGGGGCGGTCTGGCTCGTTGCGCTCATGCGGCTTGGGAAAGTCATCCGACATTTTCTGACACAAGGGCTCTTGAACGCGGTGCAGGCGAGAATGCTGCCGTTCATTCTTCTGCTGCCGCCTTTCTTTTATGTGGCGACGGAAGCGCCGGGAACGCATTCCTTCGTTTGCCTCGTCTTCGTTTCCATGTCGCCGAATTTTGTCTATTGGGCCGTGCTCCAGAGGGCGCGCCGTTTTCCGGGGGAGGTGCCAGCTGAGGCGGACTTTGGTCAGGGCGCTGGGGCTGTGGCGGAACCGGCGGGTGGGCGATGAAGACCGTTTCCGTCATCATGACCTGTCACAACGAAGAAGCCTTCATTGAGCAGGCGGTGCGGAGCGTTGCGGTGCAGACCGCCCAGGAATCGATCCGCGAAATCATCGTGGTCGATGACGGATCGACCGATGGGTCCGGCGCGGTGCTGGCGCGGCTTGGCGGCGAGATCGGCAAGCTCCGCGTGATGGAAGCCAATGGTATCGGGCCATCCGCCGCGCGCAATCTTGCCATTCGCTTGGCGAGCGGATGCTTCATCGCGTTTCTCGACGGCGACGATTACTGGGTGCGGGAGAAACTCGAGCGGCAATTGCCGGCCTTCGATCTCGATGACCGCATCGGGCTGGTCTATGGCGATTATGCCGATTTCGCGCGCGACGATGCGTCGGACGCGCAGGCGATCGGCGTTCGTCGCCTTCGCAGCGCATCGCGGGACACGCTTGGTGCATATTTCGTTCATGACGGGCCGGTGGTGCCCTCCACGATGATCGTTCGCCGCGCCGCTCTGGACGAGGCCGGGTTGTTCGACGAGAGCCTGCATCTCGGCGAAGACATGGATTTATGCCTGCGCCTCGCGGAAGGCTGGAAGTTTGAGCATGTGTCCGGCGTTCTCGCCTTCAAGCGGCGTCATGGCTCCAATCTCACGCGGCGTCTCGACGTCTTTCTGCCGGTCGCCGCCGCATTGACGGAAAAATTCGTCGCCCGCAATCCGCGCCTCGCGTCACTGGCCGGGCGGCGCATGGCGCGGCGCTATGCGAAGACCGGAAATGATTGCGTGTCGCAGGGCGAGAGATGGAAGGGCCTCGTCATGCTCCTGATCGCGGTGAGGCGCGATCCCTTTTTCTGGCGGCCTTATGTCTATCTCGCTCTCGCGCTTGTTCCGCGCGGGCTGGACGGGCTTATCAGACGCCGCGCCAAAGCGTTTTTCCACCGGCGGACCCCGTCGATGAAGCCGATCTCTTCCCGGCTGAGCGGTTCATAGGGGAGCGGATGCTCGTTTCTCTCGCCGACATAGAAGATCTGCTGCAAAACCCTGCGTCCGGCGCGCCGGTGCGGCTTCGACGCGAGGCGGGTGTCGTCATCGAGGCGACAGCGACGGATGCAGCATTTCCCGTCATGCACGGGCAACCGGTTCTCATCGATTTCGCAGCCAGCATCGTACCGCGAGAATGGTTCCGGGAGGAGAGGGAGGTCTATTCGCTGATCGGCAAGCGATGCGATCTGCCACGTGCGGTGAAGGGCTGGCTGTTTGGCACCGCCGCCATCAGCCGCCGGAATTTTCGGGCGCTCAGGCGGCTGCTCGAGGGAGCTCCTTCGCGCCATGTGCTGATGGTGGGCGCGGGCCAGAAGGGCATGGGTAGCGACCTGCTCTATGACGATCCGGCGATTTCGCTCATCGCCTTCGATGTCTATCCCTCGCCGCTGACGGTCTTTTCGGCGGATGCGCACCGGATCCCGCTTCAGGACCGATCCGTCGATGCCGTTTGCGTGCAGGCGGTTCTGGAGCATGTGCTGGACCCGGCGCGTGTCGTCTCGGAAATTTATCGCGTGCTGAAGCCGGGCGGGTACGTCTATGCCGAAACGCCTTTCATGCAGCAGGTGCATGAAGGCGCTTACGATTTCACGCGGTTCACGGAGCTGGGGCATCGTTGGCTGTTCAGGGATTTCGACGTTCTGGATCGCGGTCCGATTGGCGGGCCAGGCCTCTCTGTTTATTGGGCCATGAAATATTTCTTCCGGGGGCTCACCCGCAGCCGGATGGCGGCCAATGTTCTGAGCCTGCCCTTCGGCGTGCTGGCGCTTTTCGACCGGTTCATGCCTGCGGGCCATCTTATCGACGGTGCAAACGGCGTTTATTTTCTCGGGCGCAAATCGGAGACCGGGTTGCAGGCGTCCGGCATAGCGGCGGCCTATGAAGGAGCGCAGCGATAATCATGCGCCAACTCTGCATCATCGCTTTCGAGTTCTCTCCCTTTCCGGGCGGCATCGCGAGTTATGCCTCCAGCATGGCGAAGGAGGCGGCCTCTTATCGGCGCGTCACCGTCATCGCGCCGCGCTATGGCGGGGAAGCCGATGCGGGCGCCGAGCGCGTGCTGGCGCATCACAAGCTCACCTTGCGCGGAACGGTTGCGGCGCTCCGGCGGATTCATCGGCTTGAGCGCGATGCGGTCCTTCATGCAGCCGATATTCGGGCGGGCATGATCGGGCTTTGCGCGCGGCTGCTGATGGGGCGGCGCTATGTCGTCATGGCGCATGGCAGCGACGTATCGAAGTTCGGCAAATGGTCGTTCTCGAAGCTTGGCGCATATGCGACCTATCGGCTGGCGGACAGAGTCTTCTCCAATTCGGAGCATACGAAGGAGATTTACGAGCGCAATTTTGTAAGCTGCGCGCATTGCGTTGCCGCGCCTCTCGGCGTCGGAAGCGAGTGGTTCTCCGCACCATCGGGCGCATTCGAAAATGATGCGCTGGCGTCTTTGCCCGACGAGGCCGAGGTGATCTGCACCGTCGGGCGGCTGGAACCTCGCAAGGGCCATCTGCTCGCCATCGAAGCCATCGCAGATTATCAGAGGCGCAACCCGGCGCGGCGGATCATCTATGTTGTCGGCGGACAGGCCATCGACGAGGAATATGAAGCGCGGATCAAGCGCGAGGCCGTGGAACGCGGGGTCGATGCCCGGCTCGTCGGGCGGATATCAGGCGAGGATTTGAAACGGCTCTACCGGCGCGCGGCGATGCAATTGCTTTGCGCGGTCTCCATGCCCGGAAAAGTCGAGGGCTTTGGATTGGTGTTGCTGGAAGGGGCGGCGCAAGGCTGTCCTTCCGTCGCGACGCGGGCGGGCGGCATAGGGGAGGTGGTGCTGGATGGAGAGAGCGGCATTCTGGTCGAGCGGCCCGTCCCGTCCGACATCGCGGATGCGATGGCGCGGCTTGGCGCGCTGAAGGCTGGAACCGATGTGGCGCGAAAATGCGTGGACCACGCGCGGTCATTTTCATGGGCCGAGACGGCGAGGCGAACCTATCTGGAATAGGCCGGGGACGATGAAAATCGAGACGATCAAGCAGACATATTCGTATGAGTTGTTCGTCTGCGCGTTGTTTCTGATTATCCTGCCGCTGCTGAATTTTCCGATGTTCTTCGAGATTTACCGGTCGCTCGTTTTCAAAACTGTTCCGACCGACAATTATCAGGGGCTGATTGCCTATTTCGCGGGCGACACGCCCGCTGGATATATGCCGCAAATTCACGTGCTGCTGCGACCCTTGTCGGTGCTGCCTCTCGTTCCGCTCTATGAGTGGATGCCCGTCATTCCCCTGAAATTTCTGCCGCCGGGGACCGATGTGTCTTTCGCCAGAAGTTCAGCCGCCATTGCAGCGGCGGCATTCGCTTATGTGCATCTCACGAGTATCGTAACATTCTTCTACGCGCGGTCGCTGGGCCGAAGCTCCACCATAGGTCTGGTGGCAGGTCTGCTGGTCATCCCCATGGCGCATATCGCGAGGCTTCATACGCTCGATTCGATTGTCATGCTTCTGGTGGCGCTGATCTTCGCGCTGTGGCGAAGGCCGGCGCCGCAAATCGCGGTCTTGCTGCTCTCGATTTTCGCCAATGAGAAGGTCGCGATTATCGTGGGCGCGGTATATTTCTTCCGCGCGGCGGCCGGGGCGATGCGCGACCGGCGGTTGCCGAAACGCGAGACTTCGGTGTTCTTTGCCGCCGCGATCTGTTTTGCGATTTATCTCGGCGGCGCGTTTCTGGTGCGCACATATTTCGGCGTGGCGCTGGAGCAACCCCAGTTTGCGCCGTCGCATTATGCGGCCAATCTGTTCGATTCAATCGGCTATGTTTTCTCGGCAAAGGGTGCGGTCCAGATAGGGCTGCCCTTCGGGCTTATGGTCTTCATGTTCCGGTGCGCCATGCGGGTTGAAAGCGGCATGGATCGCATCGAGATGCTTTCGCCCGCCGCGCTGCTGCTGGTGGCGTCTCTCTCGGACGTCAAATGGAATATCGGCGTCGTGGTGTTCCTGGCTTTCGTCGTTCCGCTGCCGTTTTTCGCCGACTGGATCGTGTCGGGGCTTTTACAGCGCGACCGCGCCGCCAGCCTGGACGAGGAGACTCAGCGTCCGATGCTCACATAAGTGAAGCCCTGCCGCGCGATTTCGGCGGGTTGATAGATATTCCGCAGATCGACGAGGATCGGCAACTTCAATGTCTGCTTCAGGCGGGGCAGATCGAGCGCGCGATAGACGTTCCATTCGGTGACGATGACGACGGCATCCGCGTCCGCAGCCGCGTCATAGGGGCCGTCGCAATAAATGACCGCGTCCGGCAGAAGATGTTTTGCCTCCTTCATGCCTTGCGGGTCGTGCGCGCGGACCGTCGCACCTCTGTCGATCAGACCAGGCACGATATCGAGCGCGGGCGCGTCGCGCATGTCGTCGGTCTCAGGCTTGAAGGTGAGGCCCAGAATAGCGATCGTCTTGCCTTCTACCGAACCGCCGCAGGCAGCGACGATCTTGTCGACCATGTGCAGCTTGCGCTGCTTGTTGACCTCGACCACGGTTTCGACGATGCGGGTCGGTGCGCCGAATTGCTGTGCCGTGCGGACGAGGGCGATGGTGTCCTTGGGAAAGCAGGAGCCGCCATAGCCTGGACCGGCATGAAGAAATTTCTTGCCGATGCGGCCATCGAGACCGATGCCGCGCGCCACGTCCTGTACGTTCGCGCCGGTCTTTTCGCAGAGATCGGCCATTTCGTTGATGAAAGTGATCTTGGTCGCGAGAAACGCGTTGGCCGCGTATTTGATCAGCTCCGAAGTGCGGCGGCTGGTGAAGACGATGGGCGTCTCGTTGAGGAAAAGCGGGCGATAGAGCGCGCGCATGACGTCGCGGGCGCGTTCATCCTCCGCGCCGACGACGACACGGTCGGGCCGTTTGAAATCGTCGATGGCGGCGCCTTCGCGCAGGAATTCGGGGTTCGAGGCGACGGAGAATTCGCCGTCGGGCCGGACGCGGCGGATGATCGCCTCGACCTCATCGGCGGTGCCGACTGGGACCGTCGATTTGGTGACGATGACCGTGTAGCCGGTCATGGCTTTCGCTATGTCTTCGGCGGCGGCATAAACGTAGCTCAGATCGGCATGGCCGTCGCCGCGCCGGGTCGGCGTTCCGACGGCGATGAAGACCGCCTCGGCGCCTTTTACGGCTTGCGCGATGTCGGTGGTGAAGGAGAGGCGGCCGGCAAAGCGATTGCCGTTGACCAGCACGTCGAGGCCGGGCTCATAGATCGGAATCTCGCCCTTGTTCAGAGCCTCGATCTTTGCCGCGACAGTGTCGACGCACACGACGTCGTGGCCGAAGTCGGCAAAACAGGCGCCTGACACCAGACCGACATATCCGGCCCCGATCATCGCAACTTTCATCTCACGTCCTATTGCTCAGCTAAGGTTAAATTCGGCATGCGACCGACAGCGGGGCGGTTCGTTCAGGCCGACAATGGCGGATTTTACCCGCCAGGAGAACAGCCGCCCGATATTGTCACAGCAAGATCGCCGGGCGAATGTACAGGATCGGTTTCTCTTTTGTCAGGGCCTGCCGCGGGATCTGTGTGCGTGGTGGAGGATATTGAGGCTGGTGCGGATGCCTCAAATATGGTCAAAGCCGGACAGGGTTCGGGGGCAAGCGTCGGGAGACAAGCATGGCGATTTTGGTGACCGGAGCGGCCGGCTTTATAGGATCGCGCGTCTCGCGGCTGCTTCTCGACCGGGGCGAGGAGGTCATCGGCATCGACAGCGTCAATACCTATTACGATCCGGCGCTGAAGGAAGCGCGGCTTGCTTCCCTGACGGCCGACAAAAGCTTCCGTTTCATCCGAGGCGATATCGCGGATACCGAGACATTGACGGCTGCTCTGCACGGGCGGAGCATCGACCGGGTTGTGCATCTCGCGGCTCAGGCAGGCGTGCGCTACTCGCTCGAACAGCCTCGCGCCTATATTCGTTCGAATATCTCGGGGCATCTCGAAATTCTCGAACTCTGCCGCGGCATCAAAGATTTCAAGCATCTCGTCTATGCGTCGTCCAGCTCCGTCTACGGAGGGAACGAGAAGGTTCCCTTCAGCGAGAGCGACCGCGTGGACACCCCGGTTTCGCTCTATGCCGCCACCAAAAAGGCGGACGAGTTGATGGGGCACGTTTATAGCCATCTCTTCGCCATACCGCAGACGGGTCTTCGCTATTTCACCGTCTATGGGCCTTTCGGACGGCCCGACATGGCCTATTGGAGCTTCACCAGAAACATCATCGAAGGAAAACCGATCAAGGTCTTCAACAACGGCGAGATGTGGCGCGACTTCACCTATATCGACGACATCGTGAAGGGTACGGTCGCGGCGCTCGACGGGCCACCGACAGCGGGGGAGCCCATGCACCGGATCTACAATATCGGCAACAACAAGCCGGAAAAGCTTTCGCGTTTCATCGATATCCTTGAAGACATCATCGGCGCCAAAGCGATCAGGGAAATGGCCCCGATGCAGCCGGGCGACGTGGTTCGGACCTATGCCGATACCACGGCAATCGAGCGGGATTTCGGCTTCAAACCGAGTACGCCGCTCGAAACGGGCCTCAAGGCTTTTGTCTCGTGGTACAAGTCTTACTTCGCGGCCTAAATTGCATGGCCGTGGCCCGGTCTGATGGTCGGCTGAAACATTATATTTTATCCGTCGCGGATGCTTGACCGTGGCGGACCGAATGCGTCCAGGGGTTCTTTAATGAAGAGAAACGTCGCTCTTATAACGGGCATTACCGGTCAAGACGGGGCCTATCTGGCGAGGCTGCTGCTCGACAAGGGCTACGTTGTTCACGGGGTCAAGCGGCGCTCTTCGTCTTTCAATACGGCACGTATCGACGACCTCTATCAAGATCCGCACATAGAGAGCGCACGGCTATTTCTTCACTACGGCGATCTCACCGACGCTACTAATCTCATCCGCATCGTGCAGGAAACGCAGCCGACCGAGATTTACAATCTGGCGGCCCAAAGCCATGTCCAAGTGAGCTTCGAGACGCCGGAATATACGGCGAATTCGGATGCGATCGGAACGCTTCGCCTCCTTGAGGCAATCCGTATTCTGGGCCTTGAGAAAGAAACGCGGTTCTATCAGGCTTCGACGTCTGAGCTTTATGGCAAGGTTCAGGAGACGCCGCAGAGCGAACGCACACCATTTTATCCGCGATCGCCTTATGCCGCTGCGAAACTCTATGCCTACTGGATCACGGTAAACTACCGCGAGGCTTACAATATGCACGCCTCCAACGGCATTCTTTTCAATCATGAAGGGCCGACGCGTGGCGAGACGTTCGTGACCCGCAAGATTACGCGAGCTGTGGCAGCGATTGAACTGGGGCTTCAGGAAACGCTCTATCTCGGTAACATAGACGCCAAACGCGATTGGGGCCATGCGCGAGACTATGTGGATGGCATGTGGCGAATCGTTCAGCAAGACGATGCCGACGATTACGTTCTTGCGACGGGCGAGACGCATTCGGTGCGGGAATTTGTCGAGCTTGCTTTCTCCGAAATCGGACGGGGAATCGTGTGGAAAGGTGAGGGTATCGACGAAGTCGGCCATGATGAAAAGAGCGGCAAGGCGTTGGTGAAAATCGATGCTCGCTATTTTCGACCGACGGAGGTCGACTTGCTGCTCGGTGATCCGCGAAAGGCAAATCAAAAACTTGGCTGGAAGCACACGACGACATTCCCCGAGCTTGTGGCGGAGATGGTTGCTTCCGATCTTCTGATTGTTGCTCAGGAAGAAGGTCGAAAAGGACGCGATGACTGAAGCCTATTCGCTCGACGGAAAACGGGTTTATGTCGCCGGCCACCGCGGAATGGTCGGGTCCGCGATCTTGCGCCGTCTGGAAACGGAGCATTGCGAGGTATTGACGGTCGGACGCGATAGCGTCGATCTGCGCAGGCAGGCTGAAATTGAAGACTGGCTGGCGGAAGTGAAGCCGCAAGCTGTGTTCGTGCCTGCCGCAACGGTGGGTGGCATTCTCGCCAACGATACGCGGCCCGCCGAATTCATTTACGACAATCTGATGATCGAGGCGAATATCATTCATGCCGCGTGGCGTGTTGGCGTGGAGAAGCTGCTCTTCCTTGGCTCATCTTGCATTTATCCGAAAATGGCGCCGCAACCGATGCGTGAAGAGGCGTTGCTGACGGGGCCTCTGGAAGAAACCAATCAATGGTATGCGGTCGCCAAGATCGCCGGCATCAAACTTTGTCAAGCCTATCGCCGTCAGTATGGTTGCGACTTCATTTCCGCGATGCCGACCAATCTCTATGGACGTGGCGAT
>DASYEM010000080.1:0-16800 GCA_036499025.1 Parvibaculum sp.
CGATACCGAGCGCTGTTCGTCATGTCGTGAACTCCTGTCACTGGAAGATTGCCGTGCCTGTGCGGCCCACCAAATGTGGACATTGCACCTTACCAATTCATGTCCGAAACATTACAGATGGGTATGGCCGAATAATGGCGGGAAAGCTTGGGCTAATTTCCGCTCATCAGCCGTTCAAGGCGGGATTTCTCTTCCAGATCAAGATCTTGAGGTTTTTCGGGAAGGCGGCGGCGAAAAACAAGCGCGATTCCACCTGCCCCGACCAGCAAAAGGGCGAGCGGCCCAAGCCAGAGGACCCAGGTCACCGGCTCGAAAGGGGGGCGCAACAATACGAACTGGCCATAGCGCTCCACAATAAAATCCAGCACTTGCGCGTCATTGTCCCCAGCGACGATCCGGTCGCGAACGAGGCGGCGTAGATCGCGGGCAAGATCCGCATCGGAATCGTCGATCGACTGGTTTTGGCAAACGAGGCAGCGCAGTTCCTTAGAGATGTCGCGGGCTCGGGCTTCAAGAACCGGATCGGTGAGCTTTTCGCTTGGCTCGACGGCAAACGCCGGACCGACGGTGAATAAAAGCATGAGGGCGAGAAGCGCGGCGCGCATGCTCACTCCGCCGGTTGCGGGAGGCTGCGCGCACGGGCGCGCGACGGCGCCCCGACGCGATAGCGCCGGTCGGTCAGAGAAACGAGGCCGCCCGCCGCCATGATGATCGCACCGGCCCATATCCACGGCGCGAAGCTGTTCTCATAAGCGCGGATGGTCCAGCCGCCCTGCCCGTTGTCGTCGCCGATGACGACATAGAGGTCGGATATGCCATTGGTGCGGATTGCGGCTTCGGTCTTTTCCTGACGCTCGACCGGGAAGCGGCGTTTTTCGGGCATCATGAAGCCGAGATCACGCTTGCCTTTCTGCACATGCACGACACCGACCAGCGCTTCATAATTCGGGCCCTGCCGCATGCCGACTTTTTCGAGTGTCAGCGTATAGGCTCCGAGATGAGCGCTCTCACCTTCCTTCAAAGCGGTCACAAGCTCCTGCCGCCATGCGGTCATGCCGACGACACCGGCAACGACGATGCCGAGCCCACCATGCGCCAATGCCATGCCCCATTGAGCGCGCGGCAGATGACGCGCCTTGCGGAGCGTCTGCGCAAACGGCCCCGAGAAAAGTCCGGTGCGCCATGCGAGTTCGAAGAAGGCGCCGGCGACGAGCCAAGTGGCGAGTGCCATGCCGAGTGCGGCAAGCCACGGTCCCTTGCTGACGAAAGCCAGCACGCCGATGCAGACGATAACCGCCAGTGCGCCCGCGCCCATCAGCCGCTCCAGAGCGGCGACGAGATCGGCGCGTTTCCAGCCGAGCAGAGAGCCGAGCGGAACGAGTATCAGCAGCGGCACCATGATCGGCACGAAGGTCATGTTGAAAAAGGGCGGACCCACCGTGATCTTCGGCCCGTTCATCGCGTCGAGAAAAAGCGGATAAAGCGTCCCGATGAAGACGGCGAAAGCGGCGGCGGTGAGCAGCAGATTATTGACGATCAACGCGCCTTCGCGGCTCATCGGCGCAAACATGCCTTCCGCTTTCAGGAGAGGCGCGCGCCAACCGTAAAGCGCCAGCGCGCCACCAACGAAAACCGTGACGATGCCGAGAATGACGACGCCGCGCATCGGGTCGCTGGCGAACGCGTGAACCGAGTTCAGCACGCCGGAGCGCACCAGAAAGGTCCCGACCAACGAAAGCGAAAAAGCGAAGATCGCCAGCAATATGGTCCAGCTTTTCAGCGCGCCGCGCTTTTCAGCGACAATCGCCGAGTGGAGCAGCGCGGTTGCGACGATCCAGGGCATCAGCGACGCATTCTCCACCGGATCCCAGAACCAGAAGCCGCCCCATCCCAGGGTGTAATAAGCCCACCACGAACCCATGGCGATGCCGACGGTGAGCGCCGTCCATGCGCCGAGCGTCCATGGCCGCACCCAGCGTGCCCAGCTTGCATCGACGCGGCCTTCGATCAGCGCGGCGACGGCAAAAGAAAAAGCCATCGAAAGACCGACGTAACCCGCATAGAGGAAAGGCGGATGAAAAGCGAGGCCGGGGTCCTGCAACAACGGATTGAGGCCGCGACCCTCGAAGGGCGCGGGATCGAGACGCAGGAACGGATTGGAGGTGAGGAGAATAAAGCCGATGAAAGCAACGCCAATGGAAGCCTGTACCGCCAGCACGCGGGCGCGCAGATGATCGGGCAGATTACTGCCGAACACCGCGACCAACGCGCCGTAAAGCGACAGGATCAACACCCAGAGAACCATTGAGCCTTCATGGTTCCCCCAGACGCCGGAGATTTTGTAGATCAACGGTTTCGTAGAGTGCGAATTCTCCGCGACGAGGCTCAATGAAAAATCTGACGTGACGAAAGCGTGGACCAGCACGCCGAAGGTGAAGGCGATCAGCGCGAACTGCGCCAACGCCGCGGTACGCGCAATGCCCATCAGCCCTGCATCGCGGCGATGCGCGCCGATCATCGGCACAATCATCTGGATCAGCGCGACGGCGAAGGCCAGAATCAGCGCAAAATGTCCGAGCTCGGCGATCATGGCGCTTTCACATAAGGTTGGGCGCCCTCGCCTTCTTGCCACCGGCCGGATTTCTTCAGCGCGGCGGCGACTTCGGGCGGCATATATTTCTCATCATGTTTTGCCAACACCGTATCGGCGACGAAAGCACCATCGGGCGTCATCATGCCTTCCGCGACGACGCCTTGGCCCTCACGGAAAAGGTCAGGGAGAATACCCGTATAGGAGACAGCCACGGTCTTTCTATAGTCGGTGATGTTGAAGCTCACGGTTGTCGGCCCGACATGTTTCAGCGTGCCCTTCTCGACCATGCCGCCAAGGCGGATGCGTGTGCCGGGTCCTAATGCCTTTTCGGCGATTTCGCTCGGGCTATAGAAAAAGACGATGTTGTCCCGCATGGCATTGAGCACAAGCCCGACCGCGCCCGCCAGAATGGCAAGACCTAGCGCGATAAAGGCGGCGCGGCGATTTTTGCGCGTCATGCTTGGCTCGAAGCTCCCGGGCGTTCACTGACCGACAGGTATAGCTGGGGCAGGCCCGCGCTGAAACCGCCAAATGGTCGCGCGAAACGAGTTAAAGCCCCAGCATCGTCCGCGTGGCTGGCCCGGCTATGCCGTCGGCCGTGACCCCATATTCCGTCTGCCAGGCTTTCAGGGCGCCTTCGAGCCCTTCCTCGAATATCCCGTCGCTGTTCACGGCATAGCCGTCTCTGGACAGCGCCTTTTGCAGCGCTTTGACGTCGCTCCCGGTCATGGGCGGATTGGTGAGATGGAGGTTCCGGGTCGCCGCGTCATTGGCCGAAACGACGACCGGGGCGCGGCAGGAGAGCGCCGCCGCATCGACCGAGACGCCGCAGATGGACATCGGAATGCCGAGCGACCAATTGCCGTTCTTGATGAGGGCGTTGAAGGCGTCCATGCGATAGACGGTTCTTTGCAGCAGCACGTTGGAATGGGTGGCAAGCCAATTGCGCCGTTCGGCGACATAGGCAGGCACCCATTTCTTCTCGCCCGCCTTGGCCGGTTCGCCGATGCGCTTCGTCGTCTGGTCGCGCATGGTGCTCCAGGAGCCATGGATCAGGCTATCATAGACAATTGCGGTCGAGAGCGGCGATGCAAAACCCAATGTCGTCGCGGTCTTTGCCGCCGGTAACCAGTAGACGCGATCGAAGAACGCATCCTGCGCATCCTGCATCGCCGGATCGCCGCCCGCTTCTTTCAGCGCCGCGCGAAAAGTCGTATCGCGGTCGAGCGCGAGGTCGATATCGGCAAGACGCTTCAAATAGGGTTTCAGCGCGCGAGCGCAGGCGGCGTTCGGCGTTTCGCAATAGGCTTTGACGAGAAGGTGGAGATTGCCGCTGCCGAGCGTTGTCTGCGAACGGCCATATGTGAGATGTCCGGGATCGCCGGAGAGCAGCGTCACCCGGGCATAATCGCCGAGCGTCTTGCCCGTCTCGAAAATATTGACGATGGCCTGCGCGGCCTGTTTTTGCAGTTCCGTCAGCATGTGTTCCCCCCAGGCGAATCTCTCAGCGCATATTAGCCGAGGGCAATGCAGCCTGAGGATTATTGCGCGGGTAAAGATTTCTCGGCGGCGTCGAGTTCAGCCAGTGCCGATTTGTCGGTGGCGAAGGTCGTACGGGCCCGGCTCAGCGCTGCTTCAGCCTCGCCGTGTTTCCCAAGCACGCCATAGGCGCGAATGAGCCGCAACCAGCCGGCAAGGTCGTTCGGATTCTTGTCGAGGCGTGTAGCAAGGCCCGACACCATCCCTTCGATCATCTGTTGTCGAGCCTCAGGCGTCATGTCGGCAGCAGCGCCGGCCTGTTCG
Organism: Parvibaculum sp.; assembly: GCA_036499025.1. Classification (GTDB taxonomy): domain Bacteria; phylum Pseudomonadota; class Alphaproteobacteria; order Parvibaculales; family Parvibaculaceae; genus Parvibaculum. Next base: position 4,397 of record DASYEM010000080.1, read on the forward strand.
GCGGTCGGCCCGGATGCGGGATTCGTCAGCGACCTCAACTCGGCTTCGACGCTGGCGCGCCACGGCGCGTTTTTCGGCGCGGCGGCAAGCAATGCCTTCCAGCGCCTCGCGGCGGCGTCTTTCTTGCCGTCCTGTACATCGGCGATGCCCAGATAGAACTGCGCGCGCGGCTCATGCGCGTTGAGTTTGACGGCCTTCACAAAATCCTCGCGCGCCGAAGGCGTCACGACGCCATTGGCCGACAGCACTTCAGCTTCACCACGCGCCGCAAAGCGGCTTCCCGTTTCGCCGCCCAAAATAATGGCGCGGCTCCAGGCCGTGATGGCGGCAGTGAAGTTGCCCTGCCGGATATAAGCCGGGCCCAGCACTTCCCAACCGCGCAGATCCGCCGGATTGTCCTTCAGATGTTGCTCGACTTTCAGCACCAACGCGTCCAGCGGCAATTGGTCCGCCGGTCCGGTGACGCGCGGCGCGAAGGGCACATCCGGCATGTCTGGCGAGCCGAGTGACAAGTAGAGACCGAGCGACAGAACAGGCACGGCGAGCATGACCAGAAGGGCAATGGCACGTGGCGAGCGTCTGCCACCCGGCGTGGCCTTCTCTCGCTCGACCGCGTCGGCTGCGGCAAGCAGGCGGCGCGAAACTTCGATCTTCGCTGCTTCGGCCTCGAGCGGCGCGATGACGCCGCGCTCAAGATCGCGCGAGACTTCCGCTAGCTGGTCACGATAAAGCGCCAGGTCCTGCGCATCGCCCTTGCCTTCGCTTCTTTTTGCCAGCGGACGCAACAAGGCCCAAACCACGGCGCCCGTCATGACGGCGAAACCGATCCAGAGCAGCAGGTGCGGGGCAAGTTCGGACAAAGGGGCTCACTTCCAGTCAATGCCGCCTTTGTATAGAGGCTTGGGCGGGCGTCGGGAAGCGGCGGAGGGCCGCAGCGGGACGGCTTCCTTAGGGGAACGAAGCCGTCTAGTCTCCCGCGCCAAACAAACAATAGGGAAGCGCATAGTGTTGCGGATCGTCAAACGGGGCCTGCAGGGTCTTTTTGTTCTCGCCTTTGCCGGCGTTGTCGGCGTGCTCGTCATGGCCGCCGTCGAAGCTCCCACCCCTCTCGACCCGAAACCCATTCTCGCCCGTGCCGCGCAATACGACGCTCGCATCAAACGCGACGAATTCGGCGTGCCTCATATTTACGGCACTCGCGACGCCGATGTCGCTTTCGGCATCGCCTATGCCCATGCCGAAGACGATTATCGGACGATCGAGGAAACGGCGCTCGCCGTGCGCGGCCATCTGGCAGAGACGAAGGGCAAGGACGCCGCTGTCACGGACTATCTCGTTCATCTGATGCGCGTCTGGGAAACCGTCGATGCGCGCTATGAAAAGGATTTATCGCCGGAGCTGCGTAAGGTGCTCGACGGTTATGCCGACGGCGTCAATTATTACGCGGCGCTCCATCCCGCTCAGGTGACGCCAGGTTTTCAGCCACTGACGGGCCGCGATGTCGCCGCCGGTTTCGTCTTCAAGACGCCGTTTTTCTATGGCCTCGATAAGCAATTGATGGCGCTTTTCAACGCCAAGGGAACGCAACTTTCGAAAGACGGCAAGAACGCTTTTCTGCCGACCGCGACGCCGCTGCCCATCGGCTCGAACGGCGCGGCGGTTGCGCCTTCGCGCTCCGCTGATCATGTGACACGGCTTCTCGTCAATTCGCATCAGCCCTATACGGGGCCCGTCGCTTGGTACGAAGCGGTGTTGCATAGCAAGGAAGGCTGGGATGTCGCCGGCGGCTTCTTCCCCGGTTCGCCCTTTATGTTGCATGGCCATAACCGCAATCTCGGCTGGGCCAATACCGTCAACGAGCCCGATCTCGCCGATATTTATGAGCTGAAGCTCAATCCGGCGAATGACCATCAATATCTGCTCGACGGCAAATGGCGCGACTTTGAAACCTCGGAAGCCAAAATCCGGGTCAAGCTTTGGGGTCCGTTCTGGTGGACCGTCACGCGCGAAGTGCTGTGGTCGGTTCATGGCCCGGTGCTGAAAGTACCGTCCGGCACATTCGCCATCCGCTATGCGGGCATCGGAGAAATCCGGCAGGCCGAACAATATTACCGTCTCGACAAGGCGCGCGATCTCGGCGAATGGCGCGATGCGATGAAGCTGCAGGCATTGCCCAGCATCAACTACATTTATGCCGACAAGCTGGGGAATATCTCCTACGTCTATAACGGCCTTTTCCCGGTGCGGAAGGAAGGCATCGACTGGAAGGGTACATTGCCCGGCGACCGCTCGGACCTGATCTGGCACGCCTATCTGCCCTTTGACAAAATCCCGCAGCTTCTCAATCCGCCATCGGGGCTCGTCTTCAATTCAAACAACACACCCTTCCGCGCCACCGCGGCGAACGACAATCTGAAGGCCGCCGATTTCTCTCCGACGCTCGGCATCCAGTCGAACATGACCAATCGCGCTTTCCGCGCGGAGGAAACGTTCGGTGCGGATACGTCGATCACGCGCGAGAAATTCCGTACCTATAAATTTGACATCACCTATAGCAAGCGCTCGGAGCTTGCAGCGATGATCGCGGACGTTCTCGCCGTCGATCCCGGCAGCGATGCCGATCTCAAGGCGGCGCAGGACATTTTGAAGGCATGGGATTTGCGCACCGATATCGACAGTCGCGGCGCAGCGCTCGGGGTGCTGATGGGCCAACCCGTCGTCATGGCGGAGATCAAGGGCGAGGCACCGCCGAAGCCCATCGACACGTTGCGCGAGGCGATCAAGACGCTGAAGACGCATTTCAACCGTCTTGATCCGAGATGGGGCGAAGTCAATCGTTTCCGGCGCGGCAATGTCGATCTCGCCATCGATGGTGGACCCGACACCTATCGCGCCGTCTATGGCGAACCGCAGCCCGACGGCACGCTGACAGCGCGTGCGGGCGATACGTTCATCATGTTCGTCGAGTGGGATGCGCAGGGGAAACTGCACTCAGAAAGCATTCACCAGTTCGGCAGCGCCACGCTCGACGCATCGTCGCCGCATTACGCCGATCAATCGCCGATGTTCGTGCAGATGAAAACAAAGCCTGTGTTGTTCGAAGACGCGGACCTCGAAGGCCATATCGCCGAAGATTACAAGCCCGGCGAACGCAAGGCTCTCAGGCCCTGAAACGCTGGCGGGCGGCGAGCGCGAGACCGGTTGCGACCGATGTCAGCTCGCCGCCGCCCGCCAATTTTTCCACGCCGAAGCGCTTGGCGAAAAGCGCCCGCACGGCAGGGATGAAAGACGAACCACCAGTCAGGAAAACGCGGTCGATCTGTTCGGGCGAGGTTTTCGCGTCGGCCATCAGCTTATCGACGCAGGTTGCAATTTCCTTCAGCTCCGGCGCAATCCAGCGGTCGAAATCTCCGCGCGCCACATCGCTTTCAATGTCGATCAGGCCGGAACGAAAGCTCAGTCTTGTTTTGCTTTCACCCGAAAGGCGCACCTTCGCACCCTCGACGGCGCGATACATATCGAAGCCCCGGTTTTCGACGATCAGATGCAGCAGCGACGCGATATCTTTCACCGCATCGGAAGCCGGTCCGATGTCCTCGAGCATTTTTCGGGTCTTGTAAGTGTTGAGAAAACTCAGCTGATGCCAGCGCTTCAAGCTGTCATAAATCCATGAGGGCGTCGGCAGCACCTTGCCGCCGGTGCTTTCATAAGATGTGCCCTTGCCAAGCTTCGGCGCGATGACGTTTTCCACAATCCGCGCATCGAAAGCGTCGCCCGCAATGCCAACGCCGGCGACCGCGATAATCGTCTCGGCGCGGTTTTTCACCTCGCGCATGCCGGGACCGACATGCAGCAGGCAGAAGTCGCTGGTGCCGCCGCCGAAGTCGCCGATCAGCACCAGTTCATCGCGTTCCAATGTTTCTTCATAGGCAAAGGCCGCGGCGACCGGCTCGAACTCGAAATGCACGTCGGGAAGCCCCGCGCCTTTCAATGCCGCTGTCAGGCGAGCAACCGCGAAATCGTCGGTCTCGCTGCCCGCGCGGCCAAGACTGTTCCGCACGAAACGTGCCGGACGACCGACAACGACGGGCGATTGCTTCAGCCTGTCGGTCAGCTCTTCGGAATAAGGCGCTGCGTCGATCATCCCTGCGACGACGAAGCCAATCAAATTTTCCAGCGTGAAGCGGCTGTTGAAAATGCTGGTCGAGGTGAAGTCGGGATTAGCGAGATAGGACTTGATCGACTGGATCAACCGGCCGTCCGCACCTTCGAGATAGGCGTCGATGGCTGCGGGACCCGCAAAGGCATGCGGGCGGCCATTCGGGTCGCGCTCGCCATCGTCGAAATAGAGGATCGATCGGAAGGTCGTGTGTTCGACGTTGGCGTGGCGCAGGGGCACAAGGCTCGCAGGGCCTTGCGCGGGCGCAAGCGCCAGAGCGCTGTTGGTGGTGCCGAAGTCGAGGCCGATGAACATGGAGTGCCCTCGCATCCGTCTAACCGGCGCGGAGGCGCACAGGTCACGGCAATGCATCTGGAGGAAAACAGTCTCAAAAGGGCGCCGGTTCTAACCGAGGCCGCCGCCCCTGTCCAGCCCGCGCTGAAGATGCGAGCCTCGGAAATCCATGCGATAGTGGCGTTCATGGACATACACACCACGCTACGGATCGCTTATGCGGTTCTCGCCGTCAGCATTTTCTCGCTGATCACCGTGCTCGGTGCGGTGCTCTTTCATTTCCAGTTACCGGGCGGCTTTTACAAGCCGTTGGTGATCCTGAGTTATCTTTGGCCTGCGGCGGCCTACGCCATCGCAACTTTACGCAAACGCCGCGACCAGAATTAAGCGTCAGGCCTTGATCTGTTGGCTGCTGCGCTCCGAAGCGACAAGGCGCGAAGCCGGTAAGTCCACATAAACCGTCGTTCCCTCGCCCGGCGCGCTGACAATCGTCAATTCGCCGCCATGCAATTCGGTCAGGTGTTTTGCCAGTGGCAGACCGAGGCCGGTGCCTTCATGAGCGCGCGAGAGAGTGCCATCGACCTGCGTGAAGGGCGCCAGCGCCTTTGGAATGTCCTCTTCAGCGATGCCGATGCCATGGTCGATAACCGCAATACGCAGACCCTCGGCACGTACCGTCGCTTCAATGCGCACCGTGCCGCGGTCGTTGCTGAACTTCACCGCATTCGAAATCAGATTAATCAACACCTGCTTCAGCGCCCGGTCATCGGCTATGAGGCTCAAGGCGGGCGTCGGCAAGGCCGTCTCGATCGAAATGGCCGCCTGCTGGGCGCGATGACGGACGATACGGCAGGCCGAGGCGACGACGGCGTCAAGATCCGTATCGTCCTCATGCAGCTTGAAGTGACCGGCTTCGATCTTCGAAAGATCGAGAATGTCGTTGATGAGGTTTAGCAGATGGACGCCACTGTCGTGAATATCTTCGGCGTATTCCCGATAACGCGGATTGCCGACCGGCCCGAAGAGTTCGCGCTCCAGCGCTTCCGAAAAGCCGATGATCGCATTCAGAGGCGTGCGCAATTCGTGACTCATATTGGCCAGGAATTCGGATTTCGAGCGGCTGGCGTCGGTCGCTTGATCGCGTGCCAGGCGCAGCGCCTCGGCTTCGCGGCGGCGGGCCGTCACATCCTGCAAGGCGACGAGCAGCGCGGGCACGCCGTGGAAACGAACCAGAGCCGCCGAAATATGCGCCCAGATGATCTCACCGTTCGTCTTTTGCAAGCGGGCTTCGATATTACGCGCCTTTTGTCCGTTGGCGGTCGCGCCGCCAAGATAGTCGCGCATATCTTCATCGGCAAAGAACTGACGGGCATCGAAGCTCGATACCTCGTCTTCGCTCAGGCCGCAAAGCTCCAGCGCCGCACGGTTCGCCTGCACAACGCGGTGCGTCGCCGGATTTATCAGCGCCAGCGGCAACGGCGCGGCGACAAAGATGCTCTGGAAGTTTTCTTCCGTTGCCTGCACGGCCCTTTGCGCTTCCTGACGGACGGCGATTTCGGCGGTGAGCTGCTCATTCAGCTCCTTGTGATGCATCAGCGTCAGGAATTCGCGGCGGCGCAGCCGGTTTGTCACACGCACGGCCTGCACGCCACAGAAATTGCCGACAAAAAGCAGCAGCGAGACCAGCACGATTGATCGCATCGACATACCGTCATATCGCGACAACACCATGATGAAGGCGATAGTCGAGGCGAATGAGGCCGATGCGTTCAGAATTAGACGGTTCGGCACGCCGAAATAGAAAGCGAAGACGATGATGAGCGCGCTCAGCGCATGTTCGGAAGGCGACATGCCGCCCGCATTCACCACCAACAGGAAGATGCCAAAGACATAGGCCTGAAGAAAAGTTAGCGAGGCGAAGAAAGATTTTTGCTGATCCGGTCTGCCAAACAGACGCGTCGGAATATGCGCGACGGGGATCGAGAGCCATCGGGCCATGAAAAGAAAGGCGAAGAAAAGCGTCGGGCCGAAGATCAGATAGTCGACGAAACTCCAGGCCGCGAAAAGCACGATAGCAAGCTGAATGCCGCGCGTGCGCTCGATGGTTTCCATCCATGTCGCTTCGCAGAATTGCGTTTCGATGCTTCTATCGACGAACTCGCCGCTCCACAGATAGGCGCGCTCAACGGTCGGCGCGCGAAGCGCTCCGTCTGCTTTCATCGTCAGGTCTTGAATGCCTGTTCTGGCCACGCACGTCCCCCTTTGGCGAGCTCGGAGCTGGCCGATGCGCCCGTGACTTTAGGGTGAAACCCTAAAGAAATAGGAAAATTGCCGCTTTGCGGGGGCTTTCTTTACGAGGGTACGCCGCCTATCGTGCCGCCATCAGCGAGCCCTGAAAAAGGGCCGAAATCCGGGCAGCAAGGGATCGTTCGATGGCAGGCGTGGACAGTAAAAACGGCATTCTCTCAGGCGTCCGCGTGCTGGATTTCGGACGTTATATCGCCGGTCCCTATTGCGCCGCGCTACTCGGCGATCTCGGCGCCGAAGTCATCCGCATCGAGAAGCGAGACGGCAGCGAAGACCGTTTCGTCCAGCCCATCGTGCCGGAAGCGGGCGCGGGCGAAGGTGGCGAAGGCGCAATGTTCCTCCAGATGAACCGCAACAAACGCGGCCTCACGCTCGACCCGATGACCGAAACGGGGCGCGGCATCGTCAAACGTCTCGTCGCCACCGCCGACGTCGTCGTCGCAAACTTGCCGCCCTCGACCTTGGCGGCCATGGGCCTCGATTACGAAAGCCTTGTCGCCGTGAAGCCCGACATCATCCTCACCATGGTCTCGGCCTTCGGCCACGGCGGACCTTATAGCGAGCGCACGGGTTTCGACGGCGTCGCACAGTCGATGGTCGGCGCGGCCTTTCTCACCGGCACACCGGACGAGCCCGTCAAAAGCTATGCACCCTGGGTCGATTTCGGAACGGCGTCCCTCACCGCCTTCGGCACCATGGCGGCGCTGATGGAACGCGCCAGAACTGGTCGCGGGCAGGTTGTCGAAGGCGGGCTGCTCTCCACCGCGCTCGCCTATTTCAATTTCCATCTGATCGAGCAGGAACTCCGCCAGACCAACCGCATCGCCATCGGCAATCGCTCGCCTTATGCCGGACCCGCCGATATCGTGCGCACGAAGGACGGCTGGATATTGGTACAGGCCATTGGCGCACCGCTCTTCAAGCGCTGGGCGCGGCTGATGGGTGAAGATCACTGGCTGACCGATCCCCGTTTCAAGGATGATCTGGCGCGCGGTGACAATGGTGCGGCCTTATCGGAACGCACCTCGCAATGGGCGGCGACACGCACCACGGAAGAGGCGCTGGCGGAACTCGAAAAGGCGCGCATCCCCGCAGGCGCCGTCAATACGCCGCAAGAAGCATTGGACGACCCGCATATTCAGCAGATGGGCTATCTGCAGCGCATCGCCTTTCCCGGCTTACCCGGTCCTGCGCCGATCATGGAAACGCCGGTACGGCTTTCCGAAACACCCGGCACGCTCCGCACCCGCGCGCCACTTCTAGGCGAACACACCGATGAAATTCTGACAAGTCTGGGCTATTCCGCAGCCGAGATCACGGGCTTCCGCGCCGAGGGCGTCGTCTGATGACCGATCCCTTCAGCGCCTTTCCACGTTTCCCGCTCGCCCATCTGCCGACGCCGCTCACCGAAATGCTGCGCCTCCGTGCCGCGCTCGGACCAAACTGCCCGCGCCTCTTCATCAAACGCGACGACTGCACTGGCCTTGCGGGCGGCGGCAACAAGACACGCAAGCTGGAGTTCCTGATCGGCGAGGCGATTGCCGAAGGTTGCGACACCATCGTCACCACGGGCGCATTGCAATCGAACCACGCGCGCCAGACGGCGGCGGCAGCCAATGCGGCGGGCTTGCGCGCGACCCTCGTGCTGATGGACATGGTTCCCTATGAAGGCAGCGCCTATCATCGCTCCGGCAACCGGCTGCTCGATGACATTCTGGGTGCTGAGATCAAAATCATCCCGCCGGGTGCGGACGCTGGCGCATATTTCAAACAGGTGATGGGAGAAATCGAGGCCGAGGGTCGCAAAGCCTATTTCACGCCTGCGGGTGGCTCGACGGTCGTCGGATCGCTTGGCTACGCAGCCGCCTATGTCGAAATCGCCGATGAACTCGCCGCACGCAATCTGGGGAAAGCGCGGATCGTCCACGCTTCATCGAGCGGCGGCACGCAGGCTGGCCTCGTTGCAGCGCAAGCTCTGCGTCCCGATGGTCCAGCCGTGCACGGCATCAACGTTTATCGTCTCGATACGGATCAGATGAAGGCCGATATCGGCAAACTCGCGGCCGCGACGGCGAAAAAGCTTGGCGTCGCCGCGCCCGGTCCCGACGCCGTCATCCTCGAAGACGGTTTCGTCGGTGCACGTTACGGCGTTCCGACGCCGAAAATGGTTGAGGCCGTCGAGTTGATGGCGCGAACCGAAGGCATCCTTCTCGATCCGGTCTATACCGGCAAAGGCATGGCGGGGTTTCTATCGCTGATCGCACGCGGCGCATTTCCAAAAGACGAGACGCTCGTCTTTCTGCACACGGGCGGCATGCCAGGACTGTTCGCCTATGAAGGCGAGTTTTTGGGGAAGGCTTAAGACGCGGCCTGCGAAGCGACCTTGCCGCGGCGGCGCAACACTTCGGCGGCGCTTTCCGGGCCCAGCACCTTTCGGAAGCCCACGATGATATCGAGATAGGCCAGCGCATTGTCGCGTTCCCGGCCCTTGGCGCGGCGAATTTCCTCGACCAATCCATCCTCATAGGCGACGAGATAAGCCTCGATCTGTTGCGTGATCGTCCGGCAATGCGCCTGCACACCGATGGATTCAGACGCTGAACAAACGCCGGTGAGGAAACGCAGGCAGGCTTGCGCCTTCACCACACGTTCGGCGTTCGGCGCTTGTGTTGCGTCGGGACGGCGTGGGCCGTTCTTGCCATAGACGCCGATCTGGTGAAGCGGCAGCGCCTTGCCGATATCCTGTTCAAAGCGCGACATTTCCTCGGTGATCGCCGCCGACAAACGGGCGCGCGCCGCAAGGATGCGATGGCCCCAATCGCTGACGCGGCGGATGTCGATTTCGCGGATGAAGCCTTGGGAAATTTCGGCAAAGCGCAGCACGCGCTCATGCATGCGGCCAAGATCGGCCTTGCCGGGACGCATTGCTTCAAAGCCGCCGGCAATGTCTTCCAGCTCGCCGAGAAACCTTTCACCGAGTTCCGCCAGACCTGAGCGGCCCAGCGCGGCATCGTTGCCGAAGCCCGACAGCTTGCGGGCCAGCCGCAAGATCTGCCATGGAGCGGCGAACCTGTTCATGGCAGCCAGTGGAATATAGATCGCGTGCTCGGGTGAGGCCGCGCGCGCTTCTTCATAAAGCTCGCTGACCAGTGCCACATAATGATCGTCGAAATCGTTGATGCGTTTTGGGAGATCGCCGCGCAGGCTTAACATCTGGGGGGCGACGGCCAAAGCCTCGGCTATGAAGCGCGCATCTTCGATCATGGCATCGCCGCCGAGCGTCCGCTCCAGTTTCCGCCGCTGCGCCACATCGCGCCGCGTCGCTTCGAGCCCCGCCAGCAGCGCCGCCGAACACGTGGCGTGCAGCACGGCAAGTGTGCCGCTCAGCGCGATATTGTCGCCGCTCAATGTATGATCGACGACGCGGCCGGTGATATCGGGAAGCGTGTCGGGCAGAAGTTCCGTCGTCAACCAGAACCAGACAGGATCGATGGAGGTGCGCGCGATCTGCCGCGTGTGCAGCGAAGGGTCGCGCGTATCGACCAGAAAATCTTCAAAGGGCAAACAGAACTGGCGGAGCGGATCCGGCACGCCGGCCCTGGGGCCTTTGCTCAGACCAAGAAGCGGGCGGATCGATGACAGGATGAGTTCATAAGGAAGCCCACCCTCGCCCTGCAATCTTTCGCGCTCCAGACCGGAGGCAAGCTTCGCCGCGGTCGTCGGCGCGAGCCGCGACAGAAGGTTGGATAGCCGTTCCGCAAGAGCTGAGCTGGGTTTCGCTTCCATGGACCCGCAATCATCATATGCACAATGCGGCTTTTTCCCAAAACCCGCGCATGCCCTCCGACGATAACGAGGCATGCTTAATAATCCTTTCACACGCATTACCGGTGCGGCCTTAACTTCGGGCAATTCCGTCGCTTTTGGGCGCTATTTCCGTGCCAAATCCAGCACATAAGCCCGGCCGGGCCTTCCATTTTTCGGCCCGCCCTCTAGCATCGTCAGATATGAATTCGACGTCTTTTTACCAGCGCGCCCGCGCCTTTGTCTGGGACACGCCGCTCGACGGCCTGCCGCCTTGGCGCGTCGCATTGATCGAAGCCAGCCAGATCGCATGGGTGGTCGGCCGCGATCTCATCGACGGACGGCTCAATCTGCGCGCCATGAGCCTCGTCTATACGACGCTGCTCTCCCTGGTGCCGACCATCGCCATCGCCTTCGCGGTCTTCCGCGCCTTTGGCTATGACGTCTATGTGCAGGGGTTGCTCACCGAATTTCTCGGGCCGCTCGGGGCGCAAGGCTCGGAGATCACCGGCAAGCTGATGGAATTCGTCGCCCGGGTGAACGCGAATGTTCTCGGTACTGTCGGGTTCGCCTTCCTGCTCTATACGGTCGTCTCGATGGTCAACAAGATCGAGGAGGCTTTCAACAATATCTGGCATGTGCGGGCGAGCCGCTCGCTGGCGCGACAGTTCACCGAAGTGGTCAGCGTCGGCGTTCTCGGCCCGCTCGTGCTGTTCACCGCCCTCGGCATCATGGCGGGCGCGCTGTCCAATTCCTATGTCGGCACGGTGATCGATTTCGGGCCGGTGCGCTTTCTCATCACGCAGATGAGCAAGCTCGTGCCTTATGTGATCCTGATCGCGACCTTCACCTTCCTCTATATGATGATCCCCAATACCCGCGTGCGCTTGAGTTCGGCGTTTGTCGGCGCCGTTGTCGCGGGCATCGCCTGGGGCCTCACCGGATGGGCGTTTGCGACCTTCGTTGTCAAATCGGCACAATATGTGGCGGTTTATTCAGCTTTCGCCAGCCTCGTCGTTTTCATGATCTGGCTCTATGCCGCATGGCTCATTCTTTTGGTCGGCTGCTCCATCGCTTTCTACTTCCAGAAGCGCCGCCATCTATCGCCGGTCATCGGCCTTGCGCTTCTCACTTCGCGTCAACAGCAGCGCATGGCGGTTCATGCGCTTCTCCTGATCCACGAAGCCTATGAAAAAGGTGAAGCCCCCTGGAGCGATGAAAGACTGTCGCGAAAGCTGCGCCTGCCTATGGAGTCGATTCAAGAGATCGAGACAGCGCTTTATGACGGCGGCTTCATCGCCCATTCAGCCGAAAACCCGACAGAGCTCATTCCGAGCCGTCCGGCAAAGCTGGTTCGCATTGCCGATGTCATCGAAGCGTTACGCCGCCGCCGCGATGCCGGCGGCATTTCCGATGGCACGCTCGCCCACGAACCGCGCATCGACGCCTTCTTCGCCCGGCTTAATACCGCCGAAGCCGATTTGCTGGAGGGCACGACGATCGCCGCCTTGATCGGCAATGCGCCGGTGAAATCCATCTCTGCGTCCGACACAGACGAAGCGGCAGCGCGTTAATATTTTGATTCGTCCGCTCTATATGTCGGCGTTCCGTTTCTGGAGCGGTTTCGGCGCTTGCCGCCGCTTTCAAAAAAGCCCGTCATTATTGGATTTTTGTCTCGCAGCAGCCCGCATCGATGCCGCAAGGCATACATTTTCTTGACGAGAGTCTCGATGCCCCTCAGGCTCTAGTTCCCTACTAGTTTCAACAACTGAAAGGAGGTGATCCGATGTCTAACGGTTTGATGACGCCGTTTGCTATCGCCAGCAATTCGATCTCGACA
>DASYEM010000081.1:0-1927 GCA_036499025.1 Parvibaculum sp.
CCACCCGCCTTTCCTGTCCCGCCTCCCAAGCCAAGGTCACGATGACAGCCTCGCAAGCCAAATTGGAAGCGAGGGCGGCGGCGAAAACCCGTCGCGCGGCGGCTCATGCCGCCTTGGGCGGCGACGCGGCCTCCCGGTTTGCGGACTTGTTCTTTGCGCATGTGCCGCTTCAGCCCGGAGCCGTCATCGCCGGATATGCGGCGATCGGCGACGAGGCGGATCCTTCCGAAATTCTGGCGCTCGCGGCGGCGCGCGGGCATCCCATTGCGTTGCCGCGCGTTGCCGCGCCCGCCTCTCCGCTCATCTTTCATCTCTGGACATCCGGCGATCCTCTGGAGGCCGGGCCTCACGGCACGCGGCATCCGGCGGAGGATGCCGCCATAACGCACCCCGCACTTCTGCTGGTGCCGCTTCTCGCCTTCGATGGAAACGGACATCGTCTCGGCTATGGCGGCGGATATTATGACCGTACGCTTGCCGCTCTGCGGAAGTTCAATCACGGCGTTATCGCTGTCGGCCTTGCTTTCTCGGTTCAGGAAGTGACACACCTTCCTCACGAGCCGGAAGACGAGCCTCTCGACTGGATCGTGACGGAACACGGCGCGCGTGCGTTTTCAGGACAGATCAAATGAAGCTGCTTTTTCTCGGCGATATTGTGGGGCGCTCGGCGCGCGATGCCATTGTTGCCGAGATGCCGGGATTGCGCCGCAAGCTCGATCTCGATTTCGTCATCGTCAATGGCGAAAACGCGGCGGGCGGCTTCGGCATCACGGCGCAGATTTGCAATGATCTCTTCGATGCCGGCGTCGATGCGGTGACGCTCGGCAATCATGCCTGGGATCAGCGCGAGGCGCTGGTGCATATCGAGCGCGAGCCGCGCCTCATTCGTCCGGTCAATTTTCCCAAAGGCACGCCGGGCCGGGGCGCAAGCCTGCTCGAAACCGCAAAAGGCGAGCGCGTGCTTGTCATCAATGCGATGGCTCGCGTTTTCATGGACCCGCTCGACGATCCGTTCTCCGCCATCGGACATGAAATCGATGCTTGCCCGCTCGGCGAAATCGCCGACGCCATCGTTGTCGATTTTCACGGCGAGGCGACGTCGGAAAAAATGGCGATGGGGCATTTCTGCGATGGGCGCGCGAGCCTCGTCGTCGGCACGCATAGTCATGTGCCGACGGCGGATGCGCAGATTTTTCCCGGCGGCACCGCTTATCAAACCGATGCGGGCATGTGCGGCGATTACAATTCCGTCATCGGCATGGAGAAGGACGAGCCGGTCAGCCGTTTCCTCTCCAAGATTCCGAGCGGACGTTTCACGCCCGCGCTCGGCCCCGCGACGCTTTGCGGCGTCTATGTCGAAACGGAACCCGGCACCGGCCTCGCGCTGCGTATCGAGCCGGTGCGCATCGGCGGACGGCTGAAGCAAACCTTGCCCTCAATTTCGGAATAATTTGCGATGACAGCACGCTTTTGGGGACGGTCTTGGGGAGAAGGCGCGCGCGACACGCTGGAGGTGTTCCGCAGGCCGGAAAGCATCGCCTTTGCCGTTCTTATCAGTCTGGCGACCTGGATCAGCGTGCTGGCGCCGCGCGTGATGGGCGCGGTCATGCCGATCGCCGCCGTATTCGCGCTCATCGGCGCGATCCGGCTGCGCCAGCGCATGCGCATGCCGCTGATGGAAACAGAGATCTGGTGGGTCTGGGGCCTTGCGGTTTTGCTGATCGGACTGTCCTCGTTCTGGTCGCCCGATATCGGGTACGGGCTTGAACGGACGGCCAAGATCGCGACATCTCTCGCCATGGCCGTTTTTCTGTTCTTTCTCGCCGCCGAACTTTCGGAAGAACACAGGGCGCGCCTGCGCAGGTTGTTGCTGGCGAGTTTCGTATTCGGGTTGATCCTCATCGCGGTCAACATGCTCACCGATGCC
>DASYEM010000082.1:0-35645 GCA_036499025.1 Parvibaculum sp.
CATCGTCGGCGAAGGCGCGGTGTTGTCGATGGGCGTTTTCATCAGCGCCTCGACCAAGATCATCGATCGGGCGACCGGCGAAGTGCATATCGGCAAGGTGCCGCCCTATTCCGTCGTCGTGCCGGGTTCGCTGCCGGGCAAGGCCAACCCGGACGGGTCGCCCTCCCCGAGCCTTTATTGCTGCGTTATCGTCAAGACGGTGGACGCCCAGACGCGGGCAAAGACGGCAATCAACGAGCTTTTGCGCGACTGACGGCCCATTTGACGGCTCACGGCGCGGCGCGGTACACGGGATGCCATGACCGTGCCGACCCCGCCTTACGATCCGCTGGAAATCGCCGTCGAGCTGATCCGCTGTCCCAGCGTCACGCCCGCCGATGAAGGCGCGCTTGCGACGTTGGCCGGATGGCTCGCGCCGCTCGGCTTCAATTGCGAGCGCATGCGTTTCAGCGACGAAAACACGCCCGACATCGACAATCTCTATGCGCGGATCGGCAGTAGCGCCCCTCACTTCTGCTTTGCGGGGCATACGGATGTCGTGCCCGTCGGCGACGCTGACAAATGGACGGTCGATCCCTTCGGCGGCGAAATCAAAGGCGGCAGGCTGTTCGGGCGCGGGGCCGCCGACATGAAGGGTTCAATCGCGAGTTTTGTCGCCGCCGCATCGCGCCTCGTGCGCGAGGGCAAGCTTGTCGACGGTCAGGGCTCGATCAGCCTCCTCATCACCGGCGATGAAGAAGGCCCGAGCGTCAACGGCACGGTCAAGATGCTGAAAGCCCTCAAGGCACGCGGCGAAGCCTTCGATCATTGCCTTGTCGGCGAGCCGACCTGCGTGTCCAAACTCGGCGACATGATGAAGATCGGCCGGCGCGGCAGCATCAACGGCTGGCTCACGGTCCACGGCATGGCGGGCCATGTCGCCTATCCGCATCAGGCCGACAATCCGCTGCCACGCCTCATGGAAATGATCCGCCGTCTGAACGCACATACGCTTGACAATGGCAATGCGCATTTCCAGCCGTCGAACTACGAAGTGACGACTATCGACACAGGCAACACCGCCACCAACGTCATCCCGGGCACCGCGCGCGCTGTTATGAATATCCGTTTCAATGACGAGCATACGGGTGCAAGCCTTGATAAATGGATGCGTGGCGTCTTCGATCAGGTGACCCAGGAGATGGGTGGCTCCTATACATTCGAGACGAAAATTTCCGGCGAGAGTTTCATCACCCCGCCCGGCGATTTTTCAGCCCTCATCGCGGACGCGATCAAGCAAGTCACCGGCGAAACCGCCGAGACGTCAACGACGGGCGGCACGTCGGATGCTCGTTTTATCAGGTCCTATGCGCCGGTCGTCGAATTCGGCTTCCAGAACGCCACCATGCACAAGGTGGATGAACATGTGCCCGTCGCCGATTTCGGCAAGCTCGCCGATATTTACGAAGCCGTGCTGCGCAGCTATTTCAAAAAGGCCCCCACATCTTGAGCGACAACCGGCCCATCGGCGTTTTCGACAGCGGCATTGGCGGCATCACGGTTCTGAAAGCGTTGCGCGCGCGATTGCCGCATGAGGATCTCGTCTATCTCGGCGACATGGCGCGGCTACCTTACGGCACCAAGAGCGCCGAGACGGTGACGGCTTATTCGTTGCAGACGACGAAGCATCTGCTGACGCATGACGTGAAGATGATCGTCATCGCCTGCAACACGGCATCGTCGGTTGCACTCGGACCTCTCACCGAAGCCCTTGCCCCCATTCCCGTTATCGGCGTAATCGAACCCGGTGCGCGGGCGGGTGTTGCCGCGACCAAAACAAATCACATCGCGGTCATCGCGACGGAAGCCACGGTGCGTGTCGGCGCTTATGCGCGCGCCATACATGCGCTCGCCCCCGATGCTCACGTCATTCAGGAGCCCTGCGGGCTTTTCGTGACGCTCGCTGAAGAAGGATGGATTTCGGGCGATGTCGTTGAAGCGACGGCGCGACGGTATCTGACGCCGCTCTTCAAGCGCAAGGCTTCGCCTGACACGCTGGTGCTCGGCTGCACGCATTTTCCGGTATTGGCGAAGACGATCCGCAAGGTTGTCGGGCGCGGCGTGAAGCTCGTCGATAGCGCCGAGACGACGGCGAAGGCTGTCGAAGCGGCGTTGAATGAACGCGGCCTTGCGACGAAGCGGAAGGCCAAAGGCCGCAATCGCTTTCTCGCCACGGACAGCGCGGAGCGTTTTGCGCGCGTCGGCGGCATTTTCTTCGGCGAGACCATCAGGGCGAAGGATGTCGAGCTGGTCGATCTGCGCTTCAATTAGACGCTATTCGTAATCGACTTTCAGCAGATAAAGACCGTCCGGCGGCGCGACGGGACCGCAGGCGGTGCGGTCTTTCGCTTTCAACGCGCGCTCGATATCGCGCCTGCTCCAGCGACCGTCCCCGACCAGCTTCAGTGAGCCTACAATCGAGCGCACCTGATTGTGCAGGAAGCTTCGCGCCCGCGCGGTGATCTCGATTTCGTCGCCATAGCGCGCGACGGATAATTCATCGAGCGTCTTTTCCGGCGATTTCGCCTGACATTGCAGAGAGCGAAACGTCGTGAAATCGTGTTTGCCGATCAGGCTTTGCGCGGCCGCATGCATCGCGTCGGCGTCGAGCGGCACATGAACAAGCCATGCCTGTTTGCGGTCGAGGGTCAGCGGGGCGCGGCGGTTGACGATGCGATAGAGATAGTGACGGCGGATCGCGGAGAAACGCGCCTCGAATTCGGGACCGGCTTCCACAACTTCGACAATGGCAACCGGATGCGGACGCAGATGGGCATTGACCGCATCGCGAAGAACATCGGTGCGCACCGCATTTTCAAGATCGATATGCGCGATCTGACCAAGCGCATGAACGCCCGCGTCGGTGCGGCCCGCCGCGTGGACGCGGATGTCCTGTCCGCAAAAACCTTTGACGGCGGCTTCGAGTGCATCCTGCACCGCGCCGCCATTGGCCTGACTCTGCCAACCACAGAAATTCGTGCCGTCATATTCGATGGTGAGTTTGTAGCGGGGCATCAGGCGAGCCTCTCGCCTTTCTTCAGCGGAAAGCCGCGCAGGAAATCGGCGGCATTCATCGGTCCTTTGCCAGCGCGCTGCAACTTAGTGAGTTTCAACGCGCCGTCGCCGCAAGCAATCGTGATGCCACCGTCGAGCGAAAGGATTTCGCCCGCTGCGCCTTTGCCTGCCGCAAGCGTGGCGCGCAGGATTTTGACACGCGTCGAAGCCGCTTCAAAAAAAGCGCCGGGAAAGGGGGTGAGGCCGCGGATATGGAAATCGAGATCACGGGCCGAGCGCGACCACTCGATGCGCGCTTCGTCCTTTTCTATTTTCTTCGCATAAGTGACGCCGTCGTCCGGCTGCGGCTTTGCCTGAAGCGTGCCGCGCGAAAGGGCGGCGAGCGCGCGGACCATCAACGATGCACCGATCTGCGAAAGATCGTCATGGAGCGAACCTGCGGTCGAGGTCGGCGCAATCGGCACATGTTCGGCGAGTAGAACCGGGCCCGTATCAAGGCCCACATCCATCTGCATCACCATGACCCCGGTTTCCGTATCACCCGCCATGATCGCGCGCTGAATGGGCGCGGCGCCGCGCCAGCGCGGCAGCAACGAGGCGTGAAGATTGAGGCAGCCGAGACGCGGCGCGTCGAGAACGGGTTTGGGCAGGATGAGGCCATAGGCGACGACGATGGCGACGTCGAGATTCAAATCGGCGAAGGCCTGCTGCTCTTCGAGCGATTTCAGCGAGACGGGCGTGCGCACCGCAAGGCCGTGACTTTCGGCGAAGCGATGCACGGGCGAGGGCTGTTCCGTCATGCCGCGTCCGGCCTTGCGTGGCGGCTGCGAATAGACGGCGGCGACCTCGTGGCCCGCGCCGATCAGCTCGGACAGGACGGGTACGGAGAATTCCGGCGTGCCCATGAAAGCGATGCGCAAGCTCATGGCTGCGTGACCGGATGGGCCAGATGGCTCAAGCCGGTTCCTTTTCCTGGAATTTCTTCGCCTTGACGAGCTTCTTCAACATGATCGAACGCTTGAGTTTCGAGAGATGATCGATGAAGAGCACGCCCTTCAGATGATCCATCTCATGCTGAATGCAGGTGGCGAGAAGGCCATCGCAATCCTGCTCGCGGATTTCACCCTGATAGTCGAGGTAGCGAATGCGGCATTGCGCGGGGCGCTCGACGTCTTCATAGAATTCCGGCACAGAGAGACAGCCTTCTTCGTAGACGGCGGTTTCGTCGGAGGTCGAGAGGATTTCCGGGTTGATGTAATAGCGCGGCTCGGGCGGTTCGCCTTCGCGGGCGAGGTCCATCACGATCACCTGCTTCGGCACGCCGACCTGAATGGCGGCGAGGCCGATGCCCGGCGCGTCATACATGGTTTCCAGCATGTCATCCATCAGGCGGCGCAGCTCGTCATCCACTTTGGCGACGGGCTTCGATACCTGTTTGAGGCGCGGGTCAGGCGCGGTGATGATCTCGCGGATGGTCATGGCCTTGAAATAAGCTCCCGGACCATGCCCGTCAAGCAAGCTAAAAACCGGCGGAAACCTTGGCTATTTCTGGTCGCAATTGGCGGTGCAGACCTGGTATTCGCGGATCTCGCCGCCGCAGGAGCGGTAGCACATCTGATATTGGGGCACGCATTCGGATCCCATCTGGTCGCACTGGTAATAGCTTGGATAGCCGCGCGAGGGCTCCTTGGGTTCAGGAAACTTAGAGGGATCTTTGGCAAAGAGCTTCAAGGCGACGATGTAGTTGTCCTTGGCTTTCTGGTAGTCGCGCTCGATCTGGCGGTCGGCATCCTTGCGGCACATCTCCTTCTGGCGACGGCCATGCTCGAGACATTGCGACTGGTCCGACTGGCAGTTGGAAACGCATTGCATACCGGACTTCGTCGCCGGCGGTTTGAAGTCGTAGCGAGTTTCCATGAACGGCCCGCAGGCCGCCAACCCCAGAAAAACGGCGAAAACGCCCAGAATTTTGCACATGACTGCCCCCATTTAGATGCCCCGTTCCCACACATAATCACACATAAGGGGAAAATCGAAGACGGCGGCGGGCTAAAAATGCCGTTGCCGGGAATCGGCTATAGTTGTCGGTAAGTTGTCGGTTCTTGCCGAACCAGACGCCTCAACAAGGTTGCCTATGACCGATCCGCTTTCCTTCCTCCTCGGCGCGCTCATCGTGGCGGCTTTCGCGGGGATTATTTTCTGGCTCACCCGCCCCCGGACGGTCGCGGGACCGAACCCGCTCGAAGGCGAGTTCGCCCGTCTCGCGAGCCAGCAGAACGAGATGGTCGGCCGGCTCGCCGCCATGGCGCAGGCGCAATCGCTGGCCCAGACCGCGCTCAGCCAGACGCTCAATGAACGGCTCGACCTCGTGAGCACCCGCATGGGCGTGAGCCTTGAGGAGAGTTCAACTAAGACCATCGAGACGCTCGGCAATCTGGCGACGCGGCTTGCGGTCATCGACGAGGCGCAGAAGAACATCACGGCGCTGTCGACGCAGGTCGTCGGACTTCAGGACATTCTGGCCAACCGTCAGGCGCGCGGCGCTTTCGGCGAAGTGCAGTTGCAGGACATCGTGAAGAGCGCGCTGCCGCCATCGGCCTATGCGTTTCAGGCGACGCTGAAAGGCGGCTCGCGCGCCGACTGTCTCGTGCATCTGCCGAACCCGCCCGGCTCCATCGCCATCGATGCGAAGTTTCCGCTCGACGCCTACCATCTGCTGCGCAATGCGAAAGACGATGCCGAACGGCTCGTCGCGCAGCGGCAGTTTCGCGGCGATCTGCTGAAACATGTGGCGGCGATTTCGGAAAAATATATCGTGCCGGGCGAGACGGCGGAATCGGCGCTGATGTTCCTGCCGTCGGAAGCGGTTTATGCCGAACTCCATGCGAATTTTCCAGACGTGGTGACGAAATCCTATCAGGCGCGCGTCTGGATCGTTTCGCCGACGACCTTGATGGCGACGCTCAATACGGTGCGCGCGGTGCTGAAGGACGTCGAGATGCGCAAGCAGGCGGGTGTCATCCAGAAATATGTCGGGCTGTTGCTAAAGGATGTGAAGCTGCTCGACGAGCGCACCGAGAATTTGGAAAAGCATTTCCAGATGGCAGAGAAGGACATCCGCCAGATCCGCACCTCCGCTGACCAGATCACCAAACGTGGCGACAAGATTCACGACGTGGAGCTTGGCGAAGCCGATGCCGATGTGGCTCTGGCGCCCGCGCGCGTTGACCGCGATCTGCTGACCAGCAACTGATGCGGTTCGTTGCGATCTCCGGCAGCTTGCGGCGCGTGTCTTCGAACACGGCGTTGCTGGAAGCGGCGGCGGAGCTTGCGCCGGAAGGCGTCGAGATCGCGCTTTATGACGGCATCGGCGCATTGCCGCATTTCAATCCAGATATCGCAGACGATGACGCGCCTGCAAGCGTTGCGGCGTTTCGCGCGGCGCTTGCCGCGTCGGATGGCGTGATCTTCTCGACGCCGGAATATGCGCATGGACTGCCGGGCGTGTTGAAGAACGCGCTCGACTGGGTGGTCGGGAGCAGTGAACTCGTTGAAAAGCCGGTGGCGCTGTTCAATGCCTCGCCGCGCTCGACCTATGCAGTGGCCTCGCTCATCGAGATTTTGACGGTGATGTCGGCGCGGGTGATCGGGGACGCGTCGGTGACGGTGCAGCTTGCGGGGCGCGCGCTGCCGGAGGGCGGGATAGCCGCGGATGCGGAGCTTGCCGGGATGTTGCGCGGGGCGATTGCGGCTTTGGTTGCGGCGGCGCGCTAGCCGTTAGTGCGGGGCCTCGTCCTTCGAGACGCCGCTGCGCGGCTCCTCAGGATGAGGGTTCATTTATGTGCCACATTCAATCGAAACGAAAGGCGGAGATCGTTGTTTCCATCACGCGGTCGCCGAAGATGCGCTGGCCTTTGCCGTCGCCTGCCGCGCCTGCGGCGATCATCAGCGGCAGGAGATGTTCTTCGCCGCCGACGGGATGAGACTGGCGCGCGCCGGGCGCGTTGGCCCAGTCGGCAAGCGCTGCATTGCGCGCAGCGGGATCGGCTGAGACCACCGAGGTGAGCCAGGCGTCGAAGGCGTCGGATACGGGGCCGAAGGCCGGATTGCCGTAGCCGCGCATGTTGTGGAAGCTCATGCCGCTGCCGAGGATCAGTACATCTTCGTCGCGCAGGGCTTCGAGCGCACGGCCCGCTTCGATATGGGCGGCGGCGTCGAGATCGGCGCGGATCGAGAATTGCACCACCGGAATTTCGGCGTCGGGGAAGACCAGCTTCAGCGGAATGAAGACGCCGTGATCGAAGCCGCGCGTGAGGTCGATGCCGTTCGCCACGCCGTCCGCCGACAGAAGCCCGCGCACGCGGGCGGCGAGATCGGGGCTGCCGGGCGCGCCGTATCGAAGCTGGTAGGTGTGTTCGGGGAAGCCGTAATAATCGTAGATCAGATCGGGCTTCGCGTTGCCGCCGACTTCGAATGTCGGCGTCAACCAATGGGCGGAAACGAGCAGGATCGCTTTCGGGCGGCGCGGCAGGGTCGCGGCGAGACCGCTCAGAAACTCCGCCATGCGCGTCCAGGTATCGGCCGGGTTCCAGTCCATGAAGAAACAGGGACCGCCGCCATGCGGGATGAAGAGGGTCGGCATTCTGGTTTTATCGGTCATCTCTCGCGCCTTCCGTTTCGCTGCCTTCGATATGCGCCTGCCGACCGGGTACTTCTCAGATGGTCATCGCCATCGTTGTCGTCACCCGCATGTTCGGTCAGGTTTGGATGGCTGGTGCACTAGGCTTGCAGAGGGTCCACGGTCGCCGCCATGATAGCCGGTGCGACCGGAGGCGCCAGCGGCTCTATACCCACGCCAAAGGACTTTCCGAAATGAAGATAATTACGACCAGCGGAGCACTCCTAGCTTTTCTCGGGGCAGCCTATCTCTATGTCCAATCTGATGTAGGTTTACTCGGAGAAGCCCTCTGTCTAAAAATTGCTTCGACCGATGTGTTGGGCAACCCACTCTACGGGCGGTCCTGTCCGAGATCTTCGTATGCTGATGATGTTAAGAACTTAAATGCACCGGAGAATACCGCAGCTTTATTTTTGTTTCTCCCCGTTGCGGGTAAAGAAATTCAATGCCCGCCAGTAAAAGTCATTGTAGATCGAAAAACAGGTGAGACATGGGTCGCAAAGTTATGATCGATTGTCTCGAGACGCTGTAATCTGGTGGGTGACCTAGCAATGTCGCCCAGGTCGCCTATCCCTCGCGCTTCATGGTCGCCTATAGCTACGGTGCCTATGGCTATCTCAGTCAGTTGAAGGACGCGAACTCGGTCCAGGTCTACTGGACGGCCAATGCCACCGACGCCCCATGAACCTGACGCAAGCACACCCAAAGCCTCAACCGCTACGCTTACGTCAACAACAATCCGCTCTCGTATACCGATCCGGCCCGACAGAACAATATGCCGTGGCGCACCGGATTGTTCTTCCAGCGGAACACTCTATGCGGGGCGGACGTCTACTGGCGGCGGGGAGCCGGACCTATATTGGCTGTCAAAGAGTGCCGGGCATTTGCCCGCGCCGACAGGAGACAGACCATGAAGAAAGTGCTCGGGGTTCACGGCAATCCGCAGCAGCACTGGGTCGGAGACGGATTTCCGGTCCGGTCGCTGTTTTCATATAACGGGCTTGGCCAGCAGCTGAGCCCCTTCCTTCTGCTCGACCATGCGGGGCCTTATGTATTCGGCCCGGCGCTGACGTCGCGCGGCGTCGGCCAGCATCCGCATCGCGGCTTCGAGACCGTCACCATCGTCTATGACGGCGAAGTCGAGCATCGCGATTCCACCGGCAATGGCGGCGTCATCGGGCGCGGTGATGTGCAGTGGATGACGGCGGCGGGCGGCATTCTGCATGAGGAGTTTCACTCCAAGGGATTCACCAAGACGGGTGGGCCGTTTCACATGGTGCAGCTCTGGGTGAACCTGCCCGCCAAAGACAAGATGAGCCAGCCGGGCTATCAGGCGATTGTCGACGGCGATATTCCGTCGGTCGATCTGCCCGGTGGCAAAGGCCGCGTGCGCGTGATCGCGGGCGTCTTCGACGGACATAAGGGACCGGCGCGGACTTTCTCGCCGATCAATGTCTGGGATGCGCGGCTCAAGGCGGATGCGAAAGCGCATTTCGATCTGCCGGAAGGGCATACGTCGATGATCGTCGTGCTGGCCGGGCGCGTCAGCGTCAATGGCGAGGAGGCGGGCGCGTCGGAAGTGGTGGTGCTGGACCGCGCGGATACCGGCGTCGAAGTCGAGGCGCATGGCGAGGCGACGGTGCTGGTACTGACCGGCGAGCCGCTCGATGAGCCGATTGTCGGCTATGGGCCGTTCGTGATGAACACCGAGGATGAGATTCATCAGGCGATCGATGATTTCAACGCCGGGCGGTTCGGGCGGATGGCTGAGGCGGTGGAGGCGTAAAGACCGCTCTCATTGTCATTGCGAGCGATAGCGAAGCAATCCAGCGTCGCAAGGACTGGATTGCTTCGGGCTTTCAGCCCTCGCAATGACGGAGCCTTCGGTGGCCTCTTCCTTCGAGACGCGATGCTTGCGCATCGCTCCTCAGGATGAGGGTTTGGGGAGTGGGTTGGGCCGGTGGGGTTGCTCTTAACTTCGGTTGTCACCCCGGCCTTGTGCCGGGGTCCAGAGCTGCGGGTTCGGAGGTTGCCGCTCCTGGATCCCGGCACAAGGCCGGGATGACATCCGTGGGTGGTGAAAAGCCTGCGCTAAAACGGCCGCCGCGATTTCATGGCGGCGGCCAATGTGCCGTCGTCGAGGTAGTCGAGTTCGCCACCGACGGGGACACCGTGGGCGAGGCGGGAGATTGAGACGTCGACGCCTTCGAGGCGGTCGGTGATGTAATGGGCGGTCGTCTGGCCATCGACCGTGGCGTTCATCGCCAAGATCACTTCCTTGATCTCGCCTTTTTCGACGCGCTCGATCAACATGCCGATGTTGAGGTCGTTGGGGCCGACGCCGTCGAGGGCGGAGAGGACGCCGCCGAGGACGTGATAGCGGCCTTTATGCACGCCCGCACGTTCGAGCGCCCAGAGATCGCCGACATCCTCGACGACGCAAAGCATCGTTGGATCGCGGGACGGGTCGCGGCAGATGGCGCAGGGGTCTTGCGTATCGACATTGCCGCAGGTCGTGCAGATGCAGGCTTTGTCGACCGCTTCGGCCATTGCCAAGGCGAGCGGGGCGAGCAGGGTTTCTTTTTTCTTGATGAGCTGGAGGACGGCGCGGCGCGCGGAGCGGGGGCCAAGGCCGGGCAGCTTTGAGAGAAGCTGGATCAGGCGTTCGATCTCGGGGCCGGTTACGGGCATGGGGTGGTGTCCGGCATTGAGCGCAGCGCCCCCCACCCGATAAATGCGCGAGATGCACATTTATCGACCTCCCCACGAGGGAGAGGTGAAGAGAAGAAAAGCCCTCCCCCCTTGAGGGGGAGGGTTGGGAGGGGGGGTCGCTTAAAGCATAAAGAGTTTTTTGAAGAAGCCCCCCCACCCGGAACGCTTCGCGTTCCCGCCTCCCCCTCTAGGGGGGAGGAGAAGGAAGAGGGTGGGTTCATAAACATCGCAACCCGAAACAACATCACAGGCCGAAGCCGGGCGGCATCGGCAGACCGCCGGTGAGGTTTTTCATTTTTTCGGCGGCGAGTTTTTCGGTTTTGGATTTCGCGTCGTTCGTGGCGGCGACGATCAGGTCTTCGAGGATTTCGCGTTCGTCCGTCTTCATCAATTCGGGTGCGATGGAGACGCGCTTCAGAAGGCCCTTGCCCGACATGGCGACGCGGACGAGACCGCCGCCTGCCGTGCCTTCGACTTCAAGCGTTTCAAGCTCGGATTGCAGTTCCTCCATTTTCGACTGGAGAGCTTTCGCCTGCTTCATGATGTCGGTGAGGTTCTTCACTTAGTCGATTTCCAATTCGTCATCGGTCGGGAATTCATCGCCGCCGCTTGCCGGAAGCGCGAGGTCGTCGGCGGCAAGCTTGTCGCGCACATCGACAATGACTGCGCCGGGAAATGCGGCGAGCGCGGCCTTGACCAGCGGATCGGCGGCGGCGCTCGCCTTCAAGGCTTCGCCGCGCGTATGCGCCTGTTCCTTCAATGTCGGCGCGGCTTCGCTGCCGCCCTTGGCGAGCGAGACGACCCAGCGCTGGCCGGTGGCGCGGGTCAGTTTTTCGGAAAGCTCACGCACGATGTCGGGCGGCGTGTCGGCGAGCGGCTGGATTTCGATATGGCCCTGCTTGAAACGGACGAGACGGACACCCGCTTCCAGCGACGACTTCATGCGGATGTCGCGCTGCGCGCCGAAATAGGCGACGACGTCTTCAAAGCGCGCGAAAGCCACGGCGGGCTGAGCGCTGACGGCTTGCGTGGCGACGGGCTGGCGCTCCGGCTCGCCGGTGTTCGACACGGTGCGCAATTGCGCGCGGGGACCGCCGCCGGAGGGACCACCCGAAGAACCGCCGGACGGGGCGGGGCGGGATTGCGCGCCGCCGCCCTTCAATTGTTCGATGAGATCTTCCGGGCTCGGGCCGTCCGACACATAGGCGATGCGGACCAGAACCATTTCCGCCGCCGCGATCGGGCGGGACGCGCCCTGCACTTCGACGATGCCCTTCAGCAGCATCTGCCAGACGCGCGACAGAACGCGGATCGGCAATTTCGCCGCCATTTCCTGACCGCGCACGCGCTCGGTTTCGGACATGGCCATGTCGTCACCCGCGCCCTGCACGAGTTTCAGGCGCGTCAGCCAATGCGTCAGGTCGGCCAAATCGGCGAGGACGACGGCGGGATCGGCGCCGACATCATATTGGGCGCGCAATTCGCCAAGAGCGGCGGCGATGTCGCCTTTCATCAGCATGTCGAAGAGATCGAAAATGCGGGCGCGGTCGGCAAGGCCCAGCATGTCGCGAATGGCGAGTTCGCGGATCTGCGTTTCGCCTTCGCTGACGCCGTGGGAGATCGCACGGTAGAGAAGCGAGAGGCCATCGCGGGCCGAGCCGTCGGCGGCGCGGGCGAGAAGCTTCAGGGCCGGTTCCTCGACGGCGACGTTTTCCTTTTGCGAGATGCGCGACAGGAGGCCGGTCAATTCATCGACGGTGAGGCGGCGCAAATCGAAGCGCTGGCAGCGCGAGAGAACCGTGACCGGGACTTTGCGGATTTCAGTGGTGGCGAAAATGAACTTCACATGGGCGGGCGGCTCTTCCAGCGTTTTCAGCAGGCCGTTGAAGGCCGCTTTGGAGAGCATGTGGACTTCGTCGATGATGTAGACCTTGTAGCGCGCCGACACGGGCAGGTAGCGCACGCTTTCGATGATCTCGCGGATGTCGTCGATGCCGGTGCGGGACGCGGCGTCCATTTCGAGGACGTCGACATGGCGGCTTTCCATGATCGCGTCGCAATGGACGCCGGGGCCGTCCATGTGGATCGTCGGTCCGGTCACGCCCGGCTTTTCATAGTTCAGGGCGCGGGCGAGGATGCGGGCGGTCGTCGTCTTGCCGACGCCGCGGACGCCCGTGAGCATGAAGGCATGAGCGATGCGGCCGCTCTCGAAGGCGTTCGAGAGGGTGCGGACCATCGCCTCCTGGCCGACCAGATCGTCGAAATTCGAAGGGCGGTATTTGCGGGCGAGGACCTGATAGCCGGACGCCTGTGGGCGGGGCGGTTTCGCTTCGCCGCCCAAAAGCGCGAAACCCGGTTCCTCGTCGGAGGCGATGGCTTCAAGCGCCGTATTTTCCACGCTGTCGTCCATCGAGATCCCAATGCGAGGGAGAAAATAGGTGGGAGGCTGGACGACAACCCGAGGCTAACTCGTTACGGCTGCTTCCTTCCGGATCTGACCGGGTTGGCGAGGGCTCCGTCCGACGCCAACCTCCCGAGGGCAGTATATCAGGGGAAAAGGCGGCAGATGCAAGGGCGAGGTGGCATTGAGCAATGCGGCGTCTCGTGCCAACCTCCCGGCCAACAAAATTCAGAGCTTCAGAGGAACGTCTGAGAATGGGCATCCCCCAGAATCCCAATATTTTCGCCAATAATCCGCTCGACAGGGCGAGCTATCGCCGGGCCGACAAGGACTGGGTGGCGGCGCAGATCGCCGATGCGTCGAGCCTGTTCGTGCCGTTTTACCGATTGTCGCCCTTCGTGCTGCCCGAGGAGAAGCCCAGCGCGGGCAAGGATGTGGGTTGGCTCAAAATGGGGCTTTTGCGCGAGTTGGCGGGGCCCGAGCCGCTGATCGTGTTTCTCGGCATCAACAAGCGCGGCAAGTCGCTTTTCGCCGCCGATGTCAGCGGCTTGAAGGACCATGAGAACCATCCGGCGCTGAAGGGGCTCGGCGCGTTCGAGGATTTGCGCGGGCTTGCCATGGCGGGCGAGATCACGCCGAGCGAGCTTGCAATCATGGCTCAGGGCAAGAGCATGATCGACTGGCATTTGCGCCACGGCTTCTGCTCGGTTTGCGGCAACAGGACGGAGATGTCGGAAGCGGGCTACAAGCGCGCCTGCCCGTCCTGCAAGGCGGAGCATTTTCCGCGCACCGATCCCGTCGTCATCATGCTGGCGACGCATGGCGACACATGTTTCCTCGGGCGGCAGAAGATATGGCCGAAGGGGATGCATTCGGCGCTGGCCGGTTTCATCGAGCCGGGCGAATCGATTGAAGAGGCCGTGGCGCGGGAACTCCACGAGGAAGCGGGGCTGACGACGGCGTCGGTTTCCTATCATTCGACGCAGCCCTGGCCTTATCCCTCGTCGCTGATGATCGGCTGCATGGCGGTGGCCGAGAACGATACGTTCGAGATCGACGGGATCGAGCTTTCCGAAGGGCGCTGGTTCACGCGGGATGAAGTCAAAGCCGTGCTGGCAGGCAAGGGAGACGGGAGCTTCTGGCTGCCGCCGCCGTTCGCCATCGCGCATCAGCTCGTCAAAACTTTCGCCGAGCGGACATGAGAAAAGGCCCGCAGCGATGCGGGCCTTTTTAATTCGGCGTTGTCAGCGCGGACGGCGGCGCAAAGTAAGCCAGCCGGAGAAACCGATGAACAGCGTGCCGAACTGTTCCATGCTTTCCTCGATCATTTCGCTGATGTTGGGATCGCCGGTGAGGAAATGTTTTTCGGCGACGTCGCCCATCACATAGAAGAAAATCCCCGCCACCATCAGCACGCCGGTCGCCCCGAGCAGCCAGCGCAGCATGAAGAGGAAGCTCAGGCGGAGATGGCGGAGCGACAGGATGAAAATCGTGATCCACAAGACGCCGAGAAAGGCGTAGTGCCAGCGGTGCTGGAAAGCGTAATCGAGATAGGCGTCGAGATTCGTGCCGCGCACATCCATTTCGCGAAAGAGGATGCTGAGGCAGAACATCGTCAGCGCCAGAAGCGAGAGCTGCGCGACGCGGTCATGCGCTCTGGCGGAGGCGATGAAAAAGAGCACCGCGCCCATGTAAAGAAAAAGGTCCTGGCTCCACTCGAAGAGATGGTTCTCGAGGTAATAGGTGATGTCGCCGTAACAGAAATAAGTTTCGGCGATGGCGATGGCCAGAAAGAGCACGGCGACCACATCGCCCAGACGCCAGAGGGCGCTTCTGTCGGGATTCAACTCGGAACTCATCGCGACGCCTCCAAAGCGGCGGGCTTTGCCTCGCCACTTTCGTTATTGCGTCGCAGGAGCGCCGCAGCCCGGCGCATCATCGTCTTTTTGACGACGGAATGACAGTCCTATGTCGGGCTTATGTCGGGTAGGCGTGGCGTTTAGCGGTTCGCGGCGGCGATAGAGGCGCGGAAGGGATGCGCCTTGTAGATGCCGAGGATCTTCAGTTCGGTGGTGAAGAACTCAAGCTCTTCCAGCGCCAGGCGGACATTGCGCGAGGCGGGGTGGCCTTCGATGTCGGCATAGAACTGCGTCGCGTTGAAACTACCCTCAAGTTGATAGCTTTCGAGCTTCGTCATGTTGACGCCGTTGGTGGCGAAACCGCCCATGGCCTTGTAGAGCGCGGCGGGTACGTTCCGCACACGGAAGATGAAGCTGGTGATGATCGGCGCATCCTCGGGCTCGGCGTCGTTCGGCTCCTTCGCCATGATGAGGAAGCGCGTCGTGTTGTGCTCGGCATCCTCGATGTCGGCGCGCAGAACTTCGAGACCGTAGATCTCGCCCGCAAGCGCGGTGGCGATGGCGGCTTGCGACTTGTCGCCCGCTTCGGCGATCTGACGGGCCGAGCCCGCCGTGTCGGCGCCGACGACCATGGCGAGGCCCAGTTCGCGGATCACGTTGCGGCACTGGCCGAGCGCAGGGGTCTGGCTCTGCACGGTCTTGAGGTCGGCGATCTTCGCGCCCTTGAGCCCCAGCAGATGAAAACGGATGCGCAGGAAATGCTCGCCGACGATGTAGAGACCGCCATCGGGCAGCAGGTGATGAATGTCGCCGATGCGGCCCGCCAGCGAATTTTCAATCGGCAGCATGGCGAGTTTCGCCTTGCCCTGCTGAATGGCGTTGAAGACATCCTCGAAGGTCGCGCAAGGCAGCACGTTCATCTCGGGAAAGGCTTCGAGGCAGGCGATATGCGAATTTGCGCCCGGCTCGCCCTGGAAGGCGATGGTGTTTTCAGCCACGTTTCATGTCCGATTTTTGAGCGCCGCTCGCGCCTTTTCGAGATCGGCGGGAGTATCGACACCGAGCGGAACGGTGTCAACGAGCGCCACCTCGACGCTCATGCCCGCTTCGAGCGCGCGGAGCTGTTCGAGCTTCTCGCGCTTTTCGAGCGGCGACGGCGGCAGGGCGACAAAGCGGGCGAGCGCCGAACGCGTGTAAGCGTAGAGCCCGATGTGATGATAATGCGGCCCATCGCCCGAGGGCGCGGTGACGCGGGTGAAATAGAGCCCCCTGCCCGCGCGCTGACCGTCGCGGAAGGCCCCTTCCCTAAAAGCAATGACGGCTTTGACGACATTGGGATTGGTGCGTTCCTCCTCGACCTTGATCTCGGCGGCAAGCGTCGAAATATCGGCCCCGGCATTCGCCAGCGCATCGGCGGCGGTGCGGATGAGGCGCGGATCGAGCGTCGGCAGGTCGCCCTGCACATTGACGATGACGTCGTGGCGGCCATCTGGATCGACGGCGCCGAGCGCCTGCCAGATGCGGTCGGAGCCCGAAGGCAGATCGGGATCGGTCAGCACCGCCTCGCCGCCCGCGGCGCGGACGGCCTCGGCGATTTCAGCTTCGGCGGCGGCGACGACGACGCGGCCGAGATCGGCCTCGCGGGCGCGGGCCCAGACCTGAACGATCATCGGCAGACCGGCAATGTCGGCCAGTGGTTTTCCGGGCAGGCGGGTCGAGGCCATGCGGGCGGGAATCACGATGATAGGATTGGACATCAGGACTCCCTTGAGCCGCCTTGAACGGCGCTTGCGCGCCCGCCTATTCCTGCGGCGGATCGCCGCAATTCACCCCGCATTTGCACGCTCACGCGCTTCGATTTCGCGGCGGCGGGGTCCGCGTCTTATACGGCTTGCGGCGCGGGCGCGGAAGCGGCTAATCTCCGCGCCAATTATGGGGGTTCTGGCCGGGGCGACGACACGTTACCCTGCCTTCAGCGACCCTTTTTCCGAGCCTGAAATATGGCCCACCCCTGAATTCTGGCGGCGCGAGAGCACAATGGATAGTTTCGAACTCAACAAGATTGCAGGCGCGGTTCTCTTTTCGCTGCTCCTCGTGCTCGGCGTGAAAAACGCCGCTGAGATCATTTACGAGACGCATGAAGCCAACCCCAAGGCCTTCGTCGTCGAAGGCGTCGTCGCCGAGGGCGCGACCGCCGAAGCTGGCCCTGCCGCGCCGGAAGTTCCGCTGCCCGTGCTGCTCTCCAAGGCGGACGCCGCCGTCGGCGAAAAGCAGTCGAAGAAGTGCGCGGCTTGCCACAATCTCGCGGAAGGCGCGGGCGCCAAGATCGGCCCCGACCTTTACGGCGTTGTCGGCCGCGCACGCGCAAGCGCGCCGGGCTTTGCCTATTCGGACGCCATGAAGAAGAAGGGCGGCACCTGGACCTTCGACGAACTCTTCCACTTCATCGAAAATCCGCGCGGCTATATCACCGGCACCGCGATGTCCTTTGCCGGTATCAAGGATCCGCAGCAGCGCGCCGACCTGCTCGTCTATCTGAACACGCTGGGCTCGAACCAGCCGCTGCCGAAGGTTGAAGCGGCGCCCGCCGCCGCGCCTGATGCGGCCAAGGACGCCAAGCCTGCCGCCGGTGCGAAGCCGGAAGCAGGTGCGAAGCCCGAAGCCGGAGCGGCAAAGCCGGAAGCGGCCAAGCCGGACGCGGCCAAGCACTAAACGAGTTTCGGTTCAGTCCGATCACAAACGAAGCGCCCGGAGATTTCCGGGCGCTTTTTTGTTGCCGTGGCTTCTTCCGTTGCGGAGGTGAGCGCCGGGGCCTCGTCCTTCGAGACGCCGCTTCGCGGCTCCTCAGAATGAGGAAGGATGGTGGGGAGGGTTTGATTTCACGGATACAGCTTCAGCTTCCCTTCTCATCCTGAGGAGGGCCGCAGGCCCATCTCGAAGGACGAGGCCAATGGCGCGAACTGAGGAACAAGGCTCGCGCTGGCCTCGAAAAATGGCCACAATGGGCGGAAATTCCGGGGCTACGATCTCTGGATCTGTCGAGTGGGAGGATCAATGACGCGAGCCAGGACCGGGCGCATGGCGGCGCTTTTCGTGCTTGCCGTCGTTTCCCTTGCCGGGCTTGCCGGGCAAAGCGCGCGCGCCGCCGACGCGGAGCGGCATGGCGCATCGCTGTTCGGCGATCTCAAATACAAACCCGACTTCAAACGCTTCGACTATGTGAACCCGAAAGCGCCGAAAGGCGGCGAACTGCGCTATGCGGCCATCGGCACTTTCGACAGCCTGAACGCCTTCATCGTCAAAGGCGAAGTCGCGGCGGGCGCGACGATCATTTACGATACGCTGCTGGAGCCGAGCCTCGACGAGCCGGGCGCGGAATATGGGCTCATCGCGCAGAGCCTTTCCTATCCCGCCGATTTTTCGTCCGTCACCTTCAGCTTGCGCAAGGAAGCGCGCTTCAATGACGGCAAGCCGGTGACGGCGGAGGACGTCATCTGGAGCTTCGAGACGCTGAAGAAGCTCAACCCCTTTTATGCCGCCTATTATCACAACGTGACGAAGGCCGAGGCGATTGCGCCGAACAAGGTGCGCTTCACCTTCTCGATGAAGGGCAATCGCGAGTTGCCGCAAATCGTCGGGCAGTTGCCGATCCTGCCCAAGCATTACTGGCTCGCCAAAGACAGCAAGGGCAAGGCGCGGGATATTTCGCGGACGACGCTCGATGCGCCGCTGGGCAGCGGGCCCTATCGCATCGTCAAGGTCGTGCCCGGCCGCACGATCGTCTATCGGCGCGTCGCTGATTACTGGGCGAAGGATCTGCCGGTGAAAATCGGCACCGCCAATTTCGACACGCTGCGCTTTGATTATTACGGCGACCCGACCATCGCCTTTGAAGCCTTCAAGGGCGATCAGGTCGATTTGCGCATGGAGAACAGCGCCAAGAACTGGGCGACCGGTTACAAGCTGCCCGCGGTCAAGGACGGGCGCATCAAGCTCGAACAATTGCGGACGCAGAACGGCGCGGGCATGCAGAGCTTCGCCTTCAACCTGCGCCGCGATATTTTCAAGGACGAGCGCGTGCGCGAAGCCTTCAACTGGGCCTTCGATTTCGAATGGCAGAACAAGACGCTGTTCTATGGCCAGTATGCGCGCACCGGCAGCTATTTCGAAAACACCGAGCTTGCCTCGCGCGGCGTGCCCACGGGCGACGAATTGAAGATGCTCGAGCCTTTCCGCGCGCAATTGCCGGAAGCGCTCTTCACCGCCGCTTACGCCAATCCGAAGACCGATGGTTCGGGCAATAACCGGACGAACTTGCGCCACGCCGCCGAGCTTCTCGATGCGGCGGGATGGAAACTTGCGAATGGCGTGCGCGCCGATGCCAAGGGCAAGGTGTTGCAGGTCGAATTCCTGCTGGCCGATCCGATGTTCGAGCGCGTCGTCGCGCCCTACAAGCAATCGCTGGAGCGCATCGGCATCAAGGTCGTCTTGCGCACCGTCGATACGGCGCAATATCAAAACCGCGTCGACAATCGCGACTTCGACATCATCGTGCAGTCGTTTCCGCAATCGCTGTCGCCCGGCAATGAGCAGCGCGACTTCTGGGGCTGCGAGGCGGCCAAGGCGGCGGGCAGCCGCAATGTGATCGGCATTTGCGATCCGGTGATCGAGAAGCTGATCGACAAGGTGATCTTCGCCAAAAGCCGCGAGGAGCTTCTCACCGCGACACATGCGCTGGACCGCGTGCTGCTGTGGCGGCATTACGTCGTGCCGCAATGGTTCTCGCCCTTCAGCCGTGTCGCCTATTGGGCGCGGCTTGCCCATCCCACGCCGACACCCGCCTATTCCGTCGGCTTTCCCGATATCTGGTGGTTTGACGCGAAGGGCAAGGCCGCGCAGCAGAAGGCGTCCTCAAAACCATGATGCACGCCTCGCGTTTTTCGCGGCGGTCGGTTCTGCGGCTGATGAGCGCGAGCGCCGCCGCCGCTTTGTTGCGTCCCTTGCGCGTCGAGGCGCAAACCAAAGCGCTCGATGCGGGACCGCGCCACGGGCTGTCGATTTTCGGCGAGCTGAAATATCCAAAAGGCTTTACGCATTTCGACTATGTCGATCCGCAAGCGCCGAAGGGCGGCACGCTGTCGGAAATGCCGTCGGTGACGTCCTATAATGGCTCGCTGCTGACCTTCGACACGCTGAACGGCTATATCCTGAAAGGCAATGCGCCCGCCCGGCTCGATCTGATTTTCGACACGCTGATGGCGCGCGCTTTTGACGAGCCGGATGCGGTTTATGGACTTGTCGCCGAAAGCGTCGAGGTGATGGAGAAAGGCGACAAGCTGGTCTTCCGCCTGCGCAAGGAAGCGCGCTTCCATGACGGGACGCCGCTGACCGCCGAGGATGCGGCTTTTTCCTTCATGTTGCTGAAGGAAAAAGGCCATCCGCTGATCTCGCTCAATCTGCGCGAAATGAAAAAGGCGGAGGCGACCGACAAGCAGACGCTCGCCGTCACCTTCACCGGCAAGCAGACGCGCGATCTGGCGCTCTTCATCGCCAGCACCTTGCCGATTTTTTCCAAAGCCTATTACACGGCGCATAAGTTCGAGGCGACGACGCTCGATCCGCCGCTCGGCAGCGGGCCTTACAAGATCGGCACGTTCAAGGCGGGCGACAATATCGTCTATCAGCGCGTGGCGGATTACTGGGCGCGCGATCTCAACGTCAATCTCGGCAGCTGGAATTTCGAGCGCATCCGCTACGAGTTCTATCGCGACCGCACGGCGGGCTTTGAGGCTTTCACCGCCGGGCATTATCTTTTCCGCGAGGAATTCACCTCGAAGGTCTGGGCGACGCAGTATGATTTTCCCGCCGTCAAGGACGGGCGCGTCAAGCAACTGACCATGCCCGACCATACGCCGTCGGGCGCGCAAGGCTGGTTCATCAATGCGCGGCGCGAGAAATTCGCCGATCCGCGCGTGCGCGAGGCGCTGGTGCTGGCCTTCGACTTTGAATGGGCGAACAAGAATTTCTTCTACGGACTTTACAAGCGCACATCGAGCTTCTTTGAAAACTCGCCGATGCGGGCGGAAGGAAGCCCGGACGCCGCGGAGTTGAAGCTGCTCGAGCCTTTCCGCGCCGTGCTTTCGCCCGCCGTGTTCGGGCCCGCCGTCACCGCACCGGCGAGCGACGGGACGGGGCAGGACCGCAAGCTTCTGCGCCGCGCCGCGCAGCTTCTCGACGAGGCGGGCTGGAAAATTTCCGGCGGCGTCCGGCGCAACGCCAAGGGCGAGGCGCTGACCATCGAGTTTCTCGGCGACGATCCGATATTTCAGCGGATCGAGGGGCCTTACACGAAAAACCTCAAGCTCATCGGCATCGATGCGCAATCGCGGCTGGTCGATTCCGCGCAGTATCAGGATCGCATCAAATCCTATGATTTCGATCTCACCGTGCAGCGCTATTCGCTGGGCCTCACGCCCGGCATCGAGATGCGCAGCTATTGGGGATCGGATTTCGCCAAGGAGCCCGGCAGCCGCAATCTTTGCGGCATCGCCAATCCGGCCGTCGATGCGCTGATCGAAAAGGTCATCGCGGCGGAGACGCGGCCGGAACAGATCGTCGCGGCGCGCGCGCTCGACCGGGTGCTGCGCGCTGGGCAATACTGGATTCCGCAGTGGTACAAGGCGAGCTATACGGTCGCCTATTGGGATATTTACGACCGGCCGAAAGTGGCGCCGCTTTACGATCGCGGCGTCGAGCAGACATGGTGGGTGGACGGGTCGCGCGCGGCGAAGCTCGGGCTCAAGGGATAGAGATGGCGGCTTATATTATCCGGCGCATTCTGCTGATGATCCCGACCATTCTCGGGATCATGTTTTTGAGTTTTCTGCTGGTGCAATTCGCGCCGGGCGGACCCATCGAGCGGATCATCGCGCAGCTTTCGGGCACCGAGATTTCGGCCACGGCGCGCATCGGCGGCGGGGGCGGCGGCGATTTTTCGCAGCAGAACGTGACGGGCGGCGCGGACGCCGCGCTCAACAGCAAATATCGCGGGGCGCGCGGGCTCGACCCGGAATTCATCAAGCAGCTTGAAGTGCAGTTCGGTTTCGACAAGCCGTGGTATCAGCGTTTCGGCAAGATGATCTGGGATTATTCGCGCTTCGATTTCGGCACCAGCTATTTCCGCGACGTCAGCGTGCTCGATCTCATCGCCGAGAAGATGCCTGTGTCGATTTCGCTGGGCCTGTGGACGACGCTGCTCACCTATTTCATCTCGATCCCGCTCGGCATCCGCAAGGCGGTGAAAGACGGATCGCGTTTCGACCTCTGGACCAGCGCGGCGATCATCGTCGGTTATGCGATCCCCGGCTTTTTGTTCGCGGTGTTTCTGATCGTGCTCTTCGCAGGCGGGACCTATTTCGACATCTTCCCGTTGCGCGGGCTTACGTCGGACAACTGGTCCGACCTGAGCTTGCCGATGAAGGCGGTGGATTATCTCTGGCATATCACGCTGCCAGTGACGGCGATGGTGATCGGGACTTTCGCGACGACGACCTTGCTCACCAAGAATTCCTTTCTCGACGAGATCAAGAAACAATACGTGACGACGGCGCGGATGAAGGGACTGTCTGAATCCCAGGTGCTTTACGGGCATGTGTTTCGCAACGCGATGCTGATCGTGATTTCCGGTTTTCCCGGCGCTTTCGTCGGCGCGTTCTTCACCGGTGCGCTGCTCATCGAGACGATCTTCTCGCTCGACGGGCTGGGGCTGCTTTCCTACGAGAGCGTCATCAATCGGGATTATCCGGTGGTTTTCGCCACGCTTTATATTTTCAGCCTGATCGGCCTCATCATGACGCTGATTTCGGACCTCACCTATATGTGGATCGATCCGCGTATCGATTTCGAAGCGCGGGAGGTCTAGGCGATGCGCTTGCCCTCTTTCGCATTGAGCCCGGTCAATCAGCGGCGCTGGCGGAGCTTCCGCGCGAACAAGCGCGGCTATTGGAGCCTTTGGCTTTTCCTGCTGCTGTTCACGGTTTCGATTTTTTCTGAATTCATCGCCAATGACAGGCCGCTCATCGTCACCTTCAAGGGCGATGTCTATGCGCCGGTGTTTGCGGATTACCCAGAGACGGCGTTCGGCGGCGAATTCGAGACGGCGACGGATTACCGCGATCCCTATGTGCAGAAGCTGATCGCGGATGCGGGCGGGCATATCGTCTGGCCGGTGATCCGCTACGATTACCGCACCATCAATCTCAACCTGCCGGTGCCGGCGCCCGCGCCGCCTTCGACGGAGAACTGGCTCGGCACCGACGATCAGGGGCGCGATGTGACGGCGCGGCTGATCTACGGGTTCCGCATCTCGGTGCTGTTCGGGCTCATTCTCGCCGCCGCCTCTTCGGTGATCGGCGTCGCGGCGGGCGCGGTGCAGGGTTATTTCGGCGGCTGGACGGATCTTCTCTTCCAGCGCTTCATCGAAATCTGGACCAGCGTGCCGACGCTTTATCTGCTCATCATTCTGTCGTCGATGTTCGAGCCGAGTTTCTTTCTGCTGCTCGGCATCATGCTGCTTTTTTCGTGGACGTCGCTTGTCGGGCTGGTGCGGGCGGAATTCCTGCGCGGGCGGAATTTCGAATATATCAAGGCGGCGCGCGCGCTGGGCTTGTCCGACCGGCGCATCATCGTCAAACATCTGCTGCCGAACGCCGTGGTGGCGACGCTGACTTTTCTGCCGTTCATCCTGAATTCGTCGATCACGACGCTGACGGCGCTTGATTTCCTCGGGCTCGGATTGCCGCCGGGGTCTGCCTCGCTCGGCGAATTGCTGGCGCAAGGCAAGGCGAATTTGCAGGCGCCGTGGCTCGGGCTCACAGGCTTCTTCACGCTGGCGATCATGCTGAGCCTGCTGGTCTTTATCGGCGAAGCGGTGCGCGACGCTTTCGATCCGCGAAAGGTGCTGCAATGAGCGGGTCGCTTCTCGAGGTCAAGGACCTGTCCGTCGCCTTCCGCATGGACGGGCGCGAGACGCTGGCGGTCGACCGCATTTCCTTCGACGTGAAGCCCGGCGAGACGGTGGCGCTGGTCGGCGAAAGCGGATCGGGGAAATCCGTCTCGGCGCTCTCCATCGTGCAATTGCTGCCTTATCCGCAGGCGTTTCATCCGTCGGGCGAAATTCTTTTCGGCGGGCAGAATCTCGTCGGGGCGAGCGAGAAGACATTGCGCTCCATTCGCGGCGCAAGGATCAGCATGGTCTTTCAGGAGCCGATGACCTCGCTCAATCCGCTGCATACGATCGAGCGGCAAGTCGGCGAAATGCTGATCGAGCATAAGGGGCTGAAGGGTGCGGCGGTGCGCGCGCGCGTCGTCGAGCTTTTGAAGAAGGTCGGCATTGCCAACCCGCAAGAGCGGCTCGGCGCTTATCCGCATGAGCTTTCGGGCGGGCAGCGGCAACGCGTGATGATCGCGATGGCGCTGGCGAATGAGCCGGACCTGCTCATCGCCGACGAGCCGACGACGGCGCTCGACGTCACGGTGCAGGCGCAGATTCTCGAATTGCTGAAGGACCTGAAGCGCGAGATGGGCATGGCGCTGCTGCTTATCACGCATGATCTCGGCATCGTGCGCAAGATGGCCGACCGCGTCTGCGTGATGACGCAAGGCAAGATCGTCGAGGCGGGGGCGACGGAGGACGTCTTCACCGCCCCGAAACATGCTTACACCCAGCATCTGCTGGCGTCGGAGCCGAAGGGCCGCGCGCTCGGGGCCGCGAAGGATGCGCCCATCGTCATGGAGGCCGACGATCTCAAGGTCTGGTTCCCGATCAAGGCGGGCTTGCTGCGCAAGACCATCGGACATGTGAAGGCGGTCGACGGCGTGACGCTGTCGGTGCGGCGCGGGCGGACGCTCGGCGTCGTCGGCGAAAGCGGCTCGGGCAAGACGACGCTGGGGCTCGCCATGTTGCGGCTGTTGTCGAGCGAGGGACCGATCCGCTTCGAGGGACAGGCCATCGACGGCATGAAGTCGAAGGAGCTGCGCCCGCTTCGCCAGCATATGCAGATTGTTTTTCAGGACCCTTACGGATCGCTCTCCCCGCGCATGTCGGTCGGGCAGATCGTGGAAGAAGGGCTTGTCGTGCAGAAGATCGCGGCGACGCCGGCGGAGCGCCGGGCGCGCGTTTCGCAGGCGCTCAGCGAAGTCGGGCTCGACCCGGAAGCGCAGGACCGTTATCCGCATGAGTTTTCCGGCGGACAGCGGCAGCGCATCGCGATTGCGCGGGCGATGGCGCTCGGCCCACGCTTCGTGATGCTGGACGAGCCGACATCGGCGCTCGATATGTCGGTGCAGGCGCAGATTGTCGATCTGCTGCGCGAGCTGCAACGCAAGCACAACCTCGCCTATCTCTTCATCAGCCATGACCTGCGCGTGGTGCGGGCGCTGGCCGACGACATCATCGTGATGCGCGGCGGCAAGGTGGTGGAAGCGGGAACGGCGGACGAGGTTTTCGACGCGCCGAAGAGCGATTACACAAAGGCGCTGCTGGCGGCGGCGTTCGATTTGCGGGCGGCGCCGGTGGGTGTGGTGAAGGGGTAAAGCCGGTTGCGGTGGAGGGCCTCGTCCTTCGAGACGCCGCTTCGCGGCTCCTCAGGATGAGGGTCAAATTTTTGAGCCCGAGATCAACGCTTGGGCAGGCGCTTCACGCTGGTGACGTGACCGGCGTTACGCGAGATGCGGGACATGGCGATGTCGAGGCGTTCGGCTTCGACGCGCATGTGGAAGGCGTTGGCGTGAATCAGATGCTCGGCGTCGAGCATGATGCCGACATGGCCTTTCCAGAAAACGAGATCGCCGCGTTTCAGGGTGCGGAAGTCGATGGGCTCGGGAAGCGCTTCGCCCAATGTCGTTTCCTGCATGTCGGTGTCGCGCAGGGACGAGATGCCGGCGCGTTCGAGCGAGGCTTGCACGAGGCCGGAACAATCGAGCCCGAGACTGTCGCGCCCGCCCCAGAGATAGGGCGTACCGCGCAGTTCTTCGGCGACGGAAACGAAATCGCGGACATGGGCGTCGATGGGCGCGAGGTGGCTTGTGAAAATCCAGCCGCCGCGTTCTATCTCGCTGAAATCGCCGCGCGCGCCGATGACTTTAACTTTGGCATTGAGACCCAGCGGGCTTGCCGGGCGGCTTTTCAGATCGGGGCGCGGATAGACGAAGGTGCGCAGCGCGGCGACGCTATGCGTCGGCCTGTAGAGGCGCGGCGCGAGTGCCTTCGCATCGACATAGCCGACGTAATCGTCATGCACCGACTGGCCCCAGGCCCAGCCGTTCTTTTCTTCATAGACGCGGAAGACCTCGCCGAAGAGAAGCTGCGTCTCCATCGGCGCGTCGGCGTCGGGACGTTGCAGGATCGGCGCGCAGGCGAGCTTCATCTGCTGGTCGTCGCCCTCGACAAAGCGCGCGGCTTTCACTTCGCCGCGCAGATGAGCGGCGGCGAGATCGTCGCGATAGGGATTGAGCCGCCGGTCGGGGCCTGCCGCCTTGGTCATGCGTCGAGCCTCCCGGCCGTATCGACGACGAGATCGCCGAAGTCGCGCAGGAAGACGGAGCCTTTGACGGTGCGCTGGACCAGCACGTTGCGGCGGTCGGCATCGTCGCGCTTGCGCTTCAGCAGATCGAGCTGGCCGAGCGTGTCGAGCGCGCGGGTGATCGCGGGCTTTGAGACCTTCAACGAAGAAGCGAGGCCGCGCACGGTGTGCGGCGGCGGCGTCAGATAGACGGTGAGCAGGATCGCAAGCTGGCGCGAGGAAAGATCGGGGCCATCGCGGCGCACGGTTTCCAGCACGACATTCTGCCAGAGCGCGAGCGCCTGCACCGGCTTCAGCTCCACGGTCATCTTTTAATCTCCCCCGCCCGATCCGTTTCGGGACCGGATCAGTCTAGTGAGTGATGGCAGGAGTGCAAGAAGATGGATTGCCACGTCGCTTCGCTCCTCGCAATGACGAGGCACGACGCGAACGGTCAGCGTTTGGAACGCCGAACGATGACCCCTCCCCAAACCGCTTGCAGCGGTTTGACCCTCCCTCAAGGGGAGGGTGAGAAGAAAGAAGTCAGCCGTAGCGGTTTTTGAGAAGGTGATAGAGCGCGCGGATCGCTTGCGCTTCGCCGCCGACGGGACGACCGGGGCGCGGTTTTGCGGCCCAGCCATAGATGTCGAAATGCACCCAGGCTTTCGACTTGTCGATGAAACGGCGCAGGAAGAGCGCCGCCGTGATTGAGCCCGCGAATGCGCCGTCGGAGACGTGATTGACGTCGGCGATCTTGCTGTCGAGCCAGGCGTCGTAAGGGTTCCAGAGCGGCATGCGCCAGAGCGGATCGGTGGTCGCGAGCGCAGAGGTTGCAATCTCGGCGGCGAGCGCGTCGTCGTCGGTATAGAAAGGCGGAAGCTCGGGGCCGAGCGCGGTGCGCGCGGCGCCCGTCAAGGTTGCCATGTCGATGACGAGATCGGGGGCTTCACTGTCGGCCTCGGTCAAGGCG
Source organism: Parvibaculum sp. (assembly GCA_036499025.1). GTDB lineage: Bacteria > Pseudomonadota > Alphaproteobacteria > Parvibaculales > Parvibaculaceae > Parvibaculum. Next base: position 27,236 of record DASYEM010000082.1, read on the forward strand.
TCGGCGAGGATCAGGCGGCCTTCGGCGTCGGTGTTGCCGATTTCGACCGACAAGCCTTTGCGGCTTTTCAGAACGTCGCCGGGGCGGAAGGCATTGCCCGCGACACTGTTTTCGACCGCCGGGATCAACACGCGCAGCCGCACGTCAAGCTTGCCGCCCATGATGAGCGAAGCCAGCGCCAGCACATTCGCCGCGCCGCCCATGTCTTTCTTCATCAGCAGCATGGCGCTGGAGGGCTTCAGATCGAGGCCGCCCGTGTCGAAGCAAACGCCTTTGCCGACGAGCGTCACCTTGGGCGCATCGGCGCGGCCCCAGGTGAAATCGATGAGGCGCGGCGCGATTTCGGCGGCGCGGCCAACGGCATGGACCATCGGATAATTTTGCGCCAGCAGATCGTCGCCGATAATGACCGAAGATTTCGCACCATGCGCATTGGCGACTTTGAGCACCGCATCGGCAAGATCCGCCGGGCTCAGATCGTTGGTCGGTGTGTTGATGAGATCGCGGACCATGAAGATCGCCGCAACAAGACGGCTGACCTCTTCGCCATCGACATCGTCGGGCAGGATCAGGCGCGGATATTCGCGCGTCTTCGCGGTGTAGAGGTTGAAATGATAGGTGCCGAGCGCGAAACCGAGAACCGCATCCGCCGCAGCGGTGCCGAGGCGTCCGGCGAGGCGATAGGTGCGGACCGGCAGGACACCCGCGAGCGCGCCGGTGACGAAAGGATCGGAGCCGTCGCCGGTGCCGAGCAGCGCGCCCGAGAGACCGCCCGACCCATCGGGCAGCAGCAGCACCTTGCCCGCATCGGCCTTGAAGCCGGAGGTTTCGACCCAGGCCGCGCCCGCGCCCGCATGTTCGGCGCACCAATGTTTCAGGTCGGCGGAACGGACGAGCCAGACCGGCGTCGCCGAAGTGTCTTTGGTCGTCACGAAAATATCGAGCATGGAAGCTCCAACAAGGGCGTCGCCTTGACGCCGCGAAGACATTATAGAGGGGATAGAAGGCCCGCAACGGGCCGGGATAGAGGGAATAGAAGCCCCGCAACGGGCGCGAAAGCGGAGGCAGGCACCATGACAGCGCATGATTTCGAATTGGTGATCGGCGACAAGAACTGGTCGACCTGGAGCCTCAGGCCCTGGCTGGCCATGAAAGTCGCGGGCATTCCCTTCCGCGAGGTCCCGATCCGGCTGCGGCAGGACGATACCAAAACGCACATTCTGAAGCATTCGCCGTCCGGGCAAATTCCGGCGCTGAAGTGGCGCGGCGAGGTCGTTTCGGATTCGCTGGCGATCTGCGAGACGGTGGCCGATCTCTTCCCGGAAAAGGGGCTCTGGCCCGCCGACCCGCTGGCCCGGGCGCTGGCGCGCAGCATCTCGGCGGAAATGCATTCGGGCTTTGTCGATGTGCGCCGCGACATGCCGATGGACATTGTCAGTCGCTTTCCGGGCGAGGGGCAGAACGAGCTGTCGCTCGCGGCGGCGCGGCGGATCGTCGATATCTGGCGCGGGATGCGGACGCGCTTCGGCGCAAAGGCGGCCAGGGATGACGGCATGCTCTTCGGCGCGTTCAGCATCGCGGACGCCATGTATGCGCCGGTGGTGACGCGGTTTCGCACTTACGGCGTCGATCTCGGCAAGCTCGGCGATGACGGTTCGGCCAAGACCTATATGGAGGCGGTGCTGAGGCTTCCGGCTTTTCTCGAATGGGAAGCGGGCGCGAAGGCCGAGATGGCATCGCGCGCCTAAGGCGTGGCGGGCTCGGGCGAAAGCACGCCTTCCTCGCGGTAGAAACGCGCCGCGCCGGGATGAAGCGGGATCACCAGATTCTGAACCGCGTCGCTCATCAGCTGGCGGCGCCCGGCCTCCTCCGCGATCTTGTCGCGTTTCTTCGGCGGCGGCGGCAAGTCCTCGCTTGCCGGCAGCAGCTCGCGATTGCCCGGATAAAAAAGCGCCGCCGCGATGTCATGGACGAGAGCGGGATCGGCGGACGCGTTGCAGACCCAGACGGTGTTCAGCGCCAATGTGTCGAGCGCCGGGTTGAAGCGATACATATCCTCAGGGATATGCGCCGCCATGAACTCGCCATGCGCGAGGGCAAGCGCTTCGGCTTCAGGACCGGCGATGGACACGATGTCGACGGCGCCGCGATTGGCGAGATCGACGATGAAGGGCGACGGATCACGGGCGACAAAGAAGAAAGCGTCGAGCTGACCGCGCAGCAGACGCTCCGCCGCGTCCTTCGGCTCTTCGTGAGAAAGATCGACGGCGCGCGGCGAGAGGCCATAGGCGCGCAAGATGTCGAGCGCCGCGCGCTCCGTCCCCAGACCCTTCGCGCCGACCGAGACACGTTTGCGCCTGAGGTCCGCGACACTTGCCACCGCCGAACCGCGGCTTGCGATGAGATGCACCGTCTCGCGATAGACGCCCGCGATGGCGCGGAGATTTTTGAACGGCCTTTCGCCGCGAAAGGCGCCGACGCCGCGAAAGGCCTGATCGAGGACAATCGACTGGATCAGCGCGGATTCGTAATGACGCGCGCTGACAGCGCGCACATTGGCGACGGCGCCCGAGGATGATTTCACGACAGCCAGCACGCCTTCGACGCCGCAGGGCCCGCCCGGCTCGCAACGGCCTGTGTCGGGCGGGCGGCTGATGATCGCGGACAGGCGGCCGCCGATGGCGAAATAAGGACCGTCGGACGCGCCGGCGCCGATCTGGAAAAAGGTGATTTTTTCGGATTCTTCGTCGAGGCTCGCCGGAGCCTGCCAATAGATCAGGAAAAGGAAGCCCGCCGCGAAGCCGGCGGCGACACCACCCGCGACCCAGCGGGCAAGAGGGTGCCGCGCCGCTTCCTTTGCGCGGGACTGCAAGGCATCCCGGATGCGCTTCCACCCTTCTCCGTCCATCGCCCATTCTAGGCAGGTCGGCGGGCGCGGCGGAAGGCAAGGCGTCCCGGCGCGATTATAATTAATCTTTTCTTGAAGGGTCCCGGGCCAAAATCAGGCTCAAGTTTCGTCCGCGCTTACCGGGACGCCGTGAACCCATGATCGACATTCAATTCCGCCCTCGCCTTTCCAGGCGTTCCACTCTTCTCCTTGCGACCGCGCTCGTCTCGGCGCTGGGCTTGTCCGGCTGCGCCAGCACGGGGACGTCCGCACCCGGCACGAAGGGCGCTTCGGCCTCCGCCGCGTCCGACACCGGCCTGATGTCCGGCGCGACCAAGGAAAAAAGCGACGCGGCCCTGCGCGACGCCGCGATTTCATCGACCAAGACACAGGATTATGTCGCCGCCGCCGCTTATTGGGGCAGCCTTTACGACCGCAATGCCGGCGACACCGAAGCGGCGCTCAACTATTCGAAATCGCTGCGCCAGATCGGCTCGAACGAGCAGGCGCTTACCGTCATGCAGCACGCCAAGCAGGCGCGCCCGGACGATGCGGCGGTGCTTGCCGAATTCGGCAAGGTGCTGACGGCGTCGGGACAGCCCGATCAGGCGCAGGCGAACCTCGCCCGCGCTAATCAGCTGAAGCCCGGCGACTGGACGGTGCTGTCGGCTGAAGGCGTCGCTCTCGACCAGCTTGGCCGCTATAGCGAGGCGCAGGCCCGCTATGCCGACGCCTTGAAGATCGAGCCGGGCAATCCGTCGGTTCTCACCAATCTCGGCCTCTCCTATGCGCTGGAAGGCAATCTCGACGCCGCTGAAACGACGCTGCGCAAGGCCGTCGGCGATAGCCGCGCCAGTGCGAGCGCGCGCCAGAACCTTGCCGTCGTGCTCGGCCTCAAGGGCAATTTTGAAGAAGCGACGCGACTTGCCCGCGCCGACCTGCCGCAGGGCGTCGCCGACGACAACATCGCCTATCTGCGCGCCATGCTGACACAGCCCGCGCTGTGGAAGCAGATGGAGACGCTGGACGGCAAGACGGCGCAGGCCGCGCCCGCGGCGGCGACATCGACGCGCTGAGACGTCAAACGATCCAACGACAAAGGCGCCCCGAACCGGGCGCCTTTTTTGTTTCAGGAATTGCAGGCCAGCGCGTTCAGTGCCAGCCGAAAATCTTGATCGCGGCCGGGCCGAGAATGACGCAGAAGAGCACCGGCAGGAAGAATGCGATCATCGGCACGGTCAGTTTCGGCGGCAGGCTGGCGGCTTTCTTTTCGGCTTCCGCCATGCGCATGTCGCGATTTTCCTGCGCCATCACGCGCAGCGACTGGCCGAGCGGCGTGCCGTAACGTTCCGCCTGAATGAGGCTCGTCACCACAGCCTTGACGCCGGGCAGGCCGGTGCGCGAGGCGAGGTTTTCATAGGCCTTGCGGCGTTCCTGCAGATAGGACAATTCGGCGGTCGTGACGCTCAACTCTTCGGCAAGCTCAACCGACTGGCTGCCGATTTCGGCGGCGACCTTGGCGAAGGCGGCTTCGACCGACATGCCGGACTCGACGCAGATCAGCAGCAGATCGAGCGCGTCGGGGAAGGCTTTCTTGATCGATTCCTGACGGCGCGCGATGACGTTTTGAACGAACAGGTTCGGCAGATAAAAGCCGAAGAAGGCGCCCGCGGCGGCGACCGCGAAACGCGGCATGGTCGCAAGACCGAAGCTGTTGACGACATAGAGATAGAAAAGCGTCACCAGGAACAGCAGCGGCGGCATCACGAAGCGGAAGAAGATGAACGTGTAGATCGGCCCCTGGCCGCGAAAGCCGGCCTGACGGAGCTTTGCCTTGATGGCTTCGTTCTCGAGCATGCGACCTTGCGCAAAACGCTCGACGACGTCTTTCATGAAGCCCTTGGGGGTCTGGCGCAGGCGGCCCTTGTCCGCCGCCATCTGCTCGCGATAGCGCTGGCGCAAGGTCTCGCGTTCGGTCGCGACATATTTCATGCGCGTGCCGAGCTTGTCGCTTTCGAAAAGCGGCAAGGTCAAGGTCAGCACCGTCGCAAACGCGGCGACGCCGACCAGGATCATGATCGCGCTTTGCAGATTGAAAACGGCCTCGATAAGCGAAAACATCGCGCCTCAGAAGTTGAAATTGATCATCTTGCGCATGACGAGGACACCGATCCCCATCCACATAAGACCGCCGACGATAATCATGTTGCCCGCCGTCGTGGTGAGCAGCGGCATCAAATAATCCGGCGCGGTGAGATAGAGCACGCCCATGACGCCCGGCGGCAGCGCGCCGATGATCGCTGCGGAAGATTTCGCTTCCTGCGACACGGCCTGAATTTTCGCACGCATCTTCTTGCGTTCGCGCAGCACCTTGGAAAGATTTCCCAGAGCTTCGGCGAGATTGCCGCCCGACTTTGCCTGGATCGACAGCACAATCTGGAAGAAATTCACCTCGGCGAGCGGCATGCGCTCATAGACCTTTCCGAGGCCCTGATCGAGCGAGACACCGACTTTCTGGCCTTCGACGAGATCGCGGAACTCGGTGCGGACGGGTTCGGCGGCTTCGTTGGAAATGATCTTCAGGCAATCATTGATCGGCAGGCCGGATTTCACGCCGCGCACGATGACGTCGATGGCATTGGCGAATTCTTCGAGGAATGCTTTCTGGCGGCGATTGACCAGAAAGGACAAGACCCAGCGCGGCAGGCCGAAGCCGCCGACGAAACCGGCGGCCAGCGCGATCAGGGGCGAGAATCCCGAAACCAGCATCAGCAGGGCGAGCCCGGCGCCGACCCCGGCGCTGATCAGATAGAATTTTTTCGGCGTGGCCACGAGACCGGCGCGCTCGATGCGCGTCGGCAGATCGACTTTCTTTCTTTCGCTCTGCTTCTGCTCGATGGAGTTCAGCGTGTCCTGAACCTGCTTGCGCCGCTTGTCGCTATTGTCGACATCGCTGTTTTCGCCACGATGCGCCTTGCGCTGCGCGCCGGCCATCGTCGCCATGCGCTTCGTCGTCTTGTCGTCCTTGCCGACGAACACAAAGCCGATCGCGACGATGCAAAGCGCCGACAGGATCGCGATGCCGAAGATCACGAGAGTGGGGTTCATGCGTCGATCCCCCTCAGCCCTGAGCGCGATCGAGCGCGGCGGCAAGCGCGTGATGCTGGTTGTAGTAACGCGCGCGCTCCCAGAAAGCGGGCCGCGCGATGCCGGTCGCCTTGTGCTTGCCGATCAGCTTGCCGTGATCGTCTTCGCCTTCGATGTCGTAGACGAAGAGATCCTGGGTGATGATGACGTCGCCTTCGGTGCCCAGCACCTCGGTGATGTGGGTGATGCGGCGCGAACCGTCGCGCAGACGGGCGGCCTGAATGATGATGTCGATCGAGCCGGTGATCATTTCGCGGATCGTCTTGGAGGGCAGCGAATAGCCGCCCATCGTGATCATGCCCTCAAGACGCGACAGAGCCTCGCGCGGACTGTTTGCGTGGAGCGTGCCCATCGAACCGTCATGACCGGTGTTCATGGCCTGAAGCAGGTCGAAAGCTTCCGGTCCACGGACTTCGCCGACGATGATGCGTTCGGGGCGCATACGCAGGCAGTTGCGCACCAGCTCCGTCATCGTGATCTGGCCCTGGCCTTCGAGGTTCGGCGGGCGCGTTTCGAGACGGACGACATGGGGCTGCTGAAGCTGAAGTTCGGCGGCGTCTTCGCAGGTGATGACGCGCTCATCGGTTTCGATGAAGGCGGTGAGGCAATTCAGAAGCGTCGTCTTGCCCGAACCCGTGCCGCCCGAGATCAAGGTGTTGCAGCGGACTTTGCCGATGATCGAAAGAACGTCGGCGCCCTCCTGCGAAATGGAACCCCATTCGACGAGGTTCTTCATCGTCAGCTTTTCGCGGCGGAACTTACGAATGGTCAGCGCGGGGCCATCGATGGCCAGCGGCGGCACGATGACGTTGACACGGCTGCCGTCGGGCAAGCGCGCGTCGCAGATCGGGCTTGCTTCATCGACGCGGCGTCCGACCTGGCTGACGATGCGCTGACAGATATTCATCAGCTGGCTGTTGTCGCGGAAGCGCACACCTGTCAGCTCGACCTTGCCGCCGACTTCGATGAAGGTGCGATCAGCGCCGTTGACCATGATGTCGGCGATGTCGTCGCGCGCCAGCAAAGGTTCCAGCGGGCCATAGCCGAGCACGTCGTTGCAGATATCCTGAAGCAGGGCTTCCTGCTCGGAGATCGACATGACGACGTTCTTGATCGAGAGGATTTCGTTGACGATGTCGCGGATTTCCTCGCGCGCGCTTTCCGCGTCGAGCTGGGCAAGCTGGGTCAGATCGATGGTGTCGATCAGCGCGTTGAAGATCGTCGTCTTGATCTGATAGTAGTTTTCGGAGCGCTGGTCTGACGCTTTGGGCTTGGGCGGCGGGGGCACCACGGCGGCGCGCGACGGCGGAAGCTTCGCCGCTGCCGCTTCGGCTTTCGGCGCAGCCGGGCTCGCCGCGGAAGCAGCCGCAGGCACTGCCGCAACCTTGCGCGGGGCCGTCTGAGTATCGCTACGCCGTCCAAACACGCCTTAGACCCTCCGGGTCAGCCTTTGCGGGCAAGCCGCTGCAGGAATGATTTCTTTGCAGCCTTGGTGGGCTGCGGGTCTCGGCCACAAAGCTGTTTGGCGAGATAGCGCAGGCCCTCGGTCGATTTTCCCTTGGGGTCGAGCTCCTCGATCATCTGGCCGTTATTGGCGGCCGCGCCGAAGAGGCCCGGATTGAAGGGCAACACGAGCGTCGGTTCGATGCCGATGGCTTCGGCGAAATCCTTGATCGGAATTTCGGGACGCTTCGGGACGCCGACCTGATTGATGACCAGATGCGGCATGTGATCGTTGGCGCGCGTCAGCTTCGCCAGATCGATGATGTTCTTGGCGTTGCGCAGGCTCGCGAGATCCGGCGTGGCCGTGATGACGATTTCATCGGCGGCGAGCAGCAGCTTCTTCGTCCAGGGCGACCAGATATGCGGCAGATCGACGATGACGCAGGGCACGGTTTCGCGGACGATTTCGAGCACGCTTTCAAAGCTGTCGGCGTCCATGTCGAAATCGCGATCGAGAACAGCGGGCGCGGCAAAGAGGCTCAGATGATCGGAGCATTTGACCAGCAGACGATCGAGCAGCACGTCGTCCAGGCGCTCGGGCGCCATCAACGCATCGGCGATGCCTTGCGCCGGATCGTGATTGAAGTCGAGGCCCGCCGTGCCGAAAGGCAGATCGAGATCGGTGATGATCACGTCTTCGTTCATGCGCGTCGAGATGCACCAGCCGATATTGTGCGCGATGGTGCTGGAACCGGTGCCGCCCTTGGCGCCCATGAAGGCGATGGAACGGCCGATGGGCGGCGAATCCGGATCGACATAGAGGCGCGACACGGCTTCGATGAGCTGCATCGGCGAGAGCGGGCTCACCAGATATTCGTTGACGCCCTGACGGATCATCTCGCGATAGACCGAGACGTCGTTCAGATGGCCGAT
>DASYEM010000083.1:0-6736 GCA_036499025.1 Parvibaculum sp.
AGCTCGGCAGGCGCGTTGTTCAGGTCCATCGAGAGATAGGCGATTCGTTTGATCTCAGCGCCGGCCAGCGTGCCCGGCAGCAAGCCTCGCACCAAGCGCGCGTTCGGGAACGGCGAGAAATTCCGGGTCGCAATATCAAAAATGTCGGTGTGGTGATGGTCCTTGTTCAGTTGCTCGGCGTAAGGCCGATCAGCCGGTGCAAGCTGCTCGAGGGGGATCCCAGCGAACGTATCGAAGAGCCAGAAATTGCGGCCGGTTCCGGCAAAGCCGAGGAAATTGGCAACTGTCAGGGAAAGAAGCCCGCCGTGGACGCCACACTCGACGAAATCGCCCTCGATGTGCATGGCCTGTGTCGCCGCCCAGCAGCAAGTGTGCGCACGCCAGCGAATGTCGGGCACGTCGTTATTCCAGGCCTCAGCGTTTAACTGCCGAGCGGTTTCCCAAGCGGCAGCGAAGCGAGGATTTTCGAGAAAGCCTAGGTTCTTGCCTTTGACCCCCAACCCATCGGCGCGAAACTGAACGCGCATCTTCGGTTGTACGCCCAACACTCGGCGGATCGCCGCCCTCGCACTTTTCATAGTCGCCAAAATACCCCCTTAGCCGCGGACAGTCTTCGCGGCGAATAGCCCGCTCCGGGTTTACCTGCTTTATTGTTGAATGGCATTACTATTTTACTATGAAATTCCAAGCGCAAGGTGGCGCTCACGCCCCCGGACTTCGCTCAATAAAAAAGCCCCACCGGCGATTAAGCCAGCGGGGCCAAGGTTAGGGAGCAGAGGGTCGGGAGTTCGAATCTCTCCGCCCCGACCAAGATCATGAAGCCGTGGGTTCTCCGTCGCCCGGCACCTTGTGCCGCGACATCAGCTTGAACACGCCTGTCGCCTTCAGCACGGGCCGCGATCCCACATAGAGTTCTGCCTCGCAGAAGGCCACCGAGCGGGTCGCGCGGGTGACGCGGGCGGTGCCTTCGAGCCAATCGCCGGGCCGGGCCGAGGACAGGAAATCCGAGTTCATGCGGATGGTCAGCGCCACGGTTTTGGTCGCGCGGAAGACCGCCGTTCCCAGCAACCCGTCCGCGAAGGCCATCAGCATGCCGCCATGGGTGATGCCGCGCGAGTTGCAGTGGCGCGTCTTGACCCGAACGCCGTGCCAGAACTCGTCTTCCGTTGCCTTGTGGAAAAAAGGGCCATTGTGGCTGGTGTAAGGCCCACGTGTCGTCGAACGGGTGAAACCCTCGGGGGCGTCGTCGTCGTGATCTGAACTGGACATGGCGGCTCTCGAAACGGGTGGCACAACATAACAATGCGCTCCGCGATCTCCCGCGAAGCGCATGCCATCATACCGGACTTGCCGCCCCTGTCTCGCCTAACCCGAACGGCTCAGTTCTCGTCCGGCACCATCTCAGCGACCATCAGCCCCTTGGGGCCTTCGCCAAAGCGCACTTTGACTTCCTGACCGGGCACGAGATCCCGGACGCCGAAGCGGCGCAACGTTTCCATGTGAATGAAAATATCCGGGGTGCCCTCGCCGCGCGTCACAAAGCCGTAGCCGCGCGCCCGGTTGAACCATTTCACGAGAGCAATCTCAAATTCGCCAATCGGGACGACACCTGCCGTCGGCGAGCGCGTGCTCAGCGTGCGGACGGATTGCGCGGGCCCCTTCACCGCCGTCGTGTCGTCAACCTCGAGTACGCGGACGGCCTGATACCCCTTGGGCCGGCGAACGGCCTCGCAAAGAACGGTCGTCCCTTCCTCCAGGGCTTCCCGTCCCATTTGCTTCAGGCACGACGAATGAATGAGAACATCTTCACGACCGTCATCGGGAATAATGAAGCCATAGCCTTTGACCGCATCAAACCATTTGACGATGCCGCTGATCTCGAACGCCGCATCGACGATCCCCGCCGCAGATTCTTCTAAACGCTCTTCCATCCCCACCACGACATCAGACCGGCTGTCTGTACGTCTTATTGGCCATATACGATCGACCGCCGGTGTTACCGTCCGGTTCGTGGTTTATGCCACGACCCCCCACGCATAATTCGTAACTATAACAGTGTCCGATACGCTTTAAAAGCGGTAGCGGTTGCTTCGCTTTATGGACGCATATTCCCCGCCAACAATATAGACTGCAACATGTCGGTTCGAAGTGGCGGATCGGCAACGCCCAACCCATGAAAGGCGAAGGGAGCATGGCGAAAGCAATCGCCCTCGGCATAGCGTTGTTCGTGTTTTGGCTAGTTCTGTCCGGGCATTACACGGCATTCCTGCTTGCTATAGGCATTTTTTCGTCCGCCTTGTGCGTCGCCCTTGCCGCCCGTATGCACCTGATCGATGCCGAAACGATCCCTACCCAACTCCGGCTTTCCTTGCCGGTCTATTGGCTCTGGCTGGCAGGTGAAATCGTAAAGGCGAACATCGCGGTAGGCAGGATCATTCTCTCCCCACGGATGGCTCTCGGCCAACGGTTCATCTTTGTACCGACCAGCCAGAGAACCGAAATGGGACGGGTGATCTTCGCCAATTCGATCACTTTGACCCCCGGCACAGTCACGTTGGAAACTGCCAAAAACGCTCTGCTCGTCCATGCCTTGTCGGCGCCTTTCGCTTCGTTTGACGAGATGGACCGCCGCGCTAGTGCCGCCGAGGGTCACTAATGACGATGTTTGTCGCCGCAACCGCCGCCCTTTTTGTCGCCATGCTCCTTGTCGTCACCCGCGCCTTTGCCGGTCCGACCCTTTACGACCGCGTTCTGGCGGTCAATTCCTTCGGCACACTGACAGTGCTGTTGATAGGCCTATTGGGTTTTCTGACAGCCCGTCCCGACTTTCTCGATATCGCGCTTCTATACGCGCTGATCAATTTCGTCGGCACCATCGCGGTTCTGAAGTTTGTGCGCTACCGCGCACTCGGCGCGGCGCCTCATACGAAAGAAGCGCGCTGATGGATCAGGCGCATCTTTTCTCTGTCATGGTCTACGGAGCAAGCTGGGCGATGTTCCTGCTTGGCGGGCTCGTCCTCATCGTCGGCGCTTTCGGCATGATCCGCCTGCCGGACGTCTGGTCGCGCATTCATGCGGCGGGCATGATCGACACGCTGGGCGTTGCGCTCATCCTTGGCGGGATGATGCTTCAGGGCGGGTTTACCCTCGTTACCCTAAAACTCGCCATCATCGGACTTTTCATCTTCATCGCCGGGCCGACCGCGACCCACGCGATCGCCAATGCCATATGGGCCGCAGGCATTCGTCCGCCGCACATGGAAAAAGACGAGAGCAACCGCCTCGATGAGAAAGGCGCACCATGATCGCCGTCGATCTGATCCTTTTCGTTTTTCTCATCCTGACGGCGCTCGCCATCGTCAGACTCCGCAATCTCTTCGCCATCACCATGCTTGCCGGTCTTTTCAGCCTGCTCGCGGCGGGCCTTTTCATGACGCTCGATGCTGTCGATGTCGCTTTCACCGAAGCCGCTGTCGGCGCGGGCATCTCGACCGTGCTGATGCTCGGCGCATTGGCGCTCACCGCGCGCGAGGAGAAGCCATCCGCTCACAGCGTCACGCTGCCGCTCATCTGCTGCCTCGTTACTGGTGCAGCCCTGATCTACGGCACACTCGATATGCCTTTCTTCGGGCATCCCGGCACGCCGGTGCAAACGCATGTCGGCGGTGCCTATCTCGTTCGGGCAGGCGCCGAGACCGGTGTCCCCAACGTTGTTACCGCCGTTCTCGCCAGCTATCGCGGTTACGACACGCTGGGCGAGGTCACGGTAATTTTCGTCGCCGCCATTTCGGTATTGCTGTTGATCGGCTTTCCGCGTCGTAAAGACGGGGGCGAGTGACATGCACCATCATCTGATCCTGCGCGTCGTCGCCAAGCTTCTGCTGCCCTTCATCCTGCTCTTTGGGCTCTATGTGCAATGGCATGGGGATTACGGTCCGGGTGGCGGCTTTCAAGCGGGCGTCATCTTCGCCGTTGGTTTCATCCTTTATGCGCTGATTTGCGGCGTGGAGGCGCTGACCCGCGTCGTTCCGCAGGCAGTCTTGATCGCGGGCATGTCGCTCGGTCTTCTGCTGTATGCGGGCACGGGCGTCACTTCGATGCTGCTCGGCGTCGGCTATCTCGACTATTCGAAGTTCGGCTCCGACCCCGTCCACGGCCAGGAATGGGGCATCCTCATTGTCGAGCTCGGCGTCGGCATCGCGGTCGCCTGCGCCATGACGGCGATCTTCGTTGCCTTCGCGCATCGCGAACCCGATCTCGACGACAAGGACTGGTGATGGACAACCTGCTCGCCCAGATCGCCGGTCACTATAATTACTGGATGGTCGTCATCTTGATGATGATCGGCCTTTACATCGCAATTTCCCGCGGCAATCTCGTCAAGAAGATCGTCGGCCTCAACCTCTTTCAGGCCTCGGTCTTCATGCTTTACATCTCGATGGGCAAGATCGCGGGCGGCACCGCGCCCATCGTCACCGGCCTGCCGGGCCAGGTATATTCAAATCCCCTGCCCCACGTACTGATCCTCACCGCCATCGTCGTCGGTATCTCGACGACTGCGCTCGCGCTCGCGCTCACCATCCGCATTCGAGAAAGTTACGGCACCATCGAGGAAGACGAAATCGCACAAACCGAGCGTGAGATGGAGAAAGAGGGCTGATGCCGCAAGCTCTCGTCTCCCAGTTGCCGATCCTTCAGGTCATCGTTCCGCTGATCGCCGCGCCGTTCTGCGCGCTGTTGGGCATGCGCGCCTGGGCCACGGCCTTCCTCGCCAGCCTTGTGAGCTTCGCCATCGCCGTCGCGCTATTCCTCTCCGTCCTCGACGGCTCTGTCATTTCCTATCATCTCGGCGGCTGGGCACCGCCCATCGGCATCGAATACCGCGTCGATATTCTCAACGCGTTTGTACTGCTCATCGTCTCCGGCATCGGCGCGTTGACGCTGCTTTATGCTCGCGCCAGCGTCGCCCATGAAATCGAAGCGCGCCGTCACGGCCTGTTCTATACGGCCTTCGTTCTTTGCCTCACCGGACTGCTCGGCGTCACGATTACGGGCGACGCCTTCAATGTCTTCGTCTTTCTCGAAATCTCTTCGCTCTCGACCTATGCGCTGGTTGCCTCCGGTGCAGGCCGTGACAAGCGCGCGCTCACCGCCTCTTATAACTATCTCATCATGGGAACCATCGGCGCGACCTTCTTCGTCATCGGCCTCGGCTTCCTCTACATGGCGACCGGCACGCTTAACATGGCTGACCTCGCGCAACGGCTCCTTGAAGAAGGTGACAGCCGCACACTTCGCATGGGCTTTGCCTTCATCGTGGTCGGCATCGGCCTGAAGCTTGCGATGTTCCCGCTGCATCTGTGGCTGCCCAACGCCTATACCTATGCGCCCTCTGCCGTCAGCGCCTTTCTTTCAGCGACCGCGACCAAGGTCGCCGTCTATGTATTTTTGCGCTTCCTTTTCACCGTTTTCGGTTTCGGCATCGGCTTTGAAGTCGATGTGTTGCGCTACATCATCCTGCCGCTCGCCATTATCGGCATCTTCGCCGGCTCCATCGTCGCGATTTTTCAGGATGACCTGAAACGCGTGCTCGCCTATTCCAGCATTGCCCAGATCGGCTACATGCTGGTCGGCATGACGATGCTCTCCCATGCGGGGTTGATGGCTTCGATCATCCATCTCTTCAATCACGCCATCTCCAAGGCCGCCCTCTTCATGGTCGCGGGTGCTTACCTCATGCAAACCGGAACGACATCGATCCGCGGATTGCACGGCATAGGCCGCGACATGCCTTGGAGCACGGCGGCCTTCACAATCGGCGGCTTGAGCCTTGTCGGTGTGCCGCTCACTGTCGGCTTCGTCAGTAAATGGTATCTGGTGCAGGCCGCGCTCGCCGAAGGCTGGTGGCCGGTCGCCCTCCTCATCGTCGCGTCCTCGCTCCTCGCCTTCGTCTATGTCTGGCGTTTCATCGAAGCGGCTTACATGCGCGAAGCGCCGGAGGGCGTCACGCGCATGGAAGCGCCGTTCTCCGTGCTGATCCCGATCTGGGCGCTTGCAGGCGCGAGCCTTATTTTCGGCATCGACGCGCAACTCACCAGCGACGCGGCGAGCCGCGCCGCGAACGCGTTGATTTCCGCCTCCAGCCTGTTCTGGCAGTGAGGGGCAAATTATGACCGCAGAATTCGCCCTCTATCTCGCTCTCTTCCTGCCGCTCGGCGCGATGGCGCTCATCGGCGCGCTCGCGCCCTGGCCGAAAGCGCGCGACGCCGCCCATGTCGGCACAGCCGCCATCACCTTTGCGCTGGTTCTCGTTCTTCTCCACGCCATGCTTGCAGGCGAGGTCCCGCAGCTTTTTCTCTTCGAAGTCATGCCCGGCCTGCCGCTTTCCTTCGCGCTCGAACCGCTCGGCATGGTTTTTGGTTTGCTCGCTTCCGGCCTCTGGATCGTCATCGCGGTCTATGCGGCGGGCTATATGCGCGCGGCGGGCGAAGCGCATCAGACGCGGTTCGCGATCTTCTTCATTCTCGCCATCGCGGCGACGCTCGGCATCGCCTTTGCCAGCAATCTCTTCACGCTTTTCATCTTCTACGAGTTGTTGACGCTCTCGACCTATCCACTGGTTGCGCACAAGGGTACGCCGGAAGCACGGAACGGCGCGCGCACCTATCTCGCCATCTTGCTCTCTACCTCCATCGGTTTTTTCCTCGTCGCGATCATCTGGACATGGACCGCGACC
>DASYEM010000084.1:0-47223 GCA_036499025.1 Parvibaculum sp.
TCCAGGCACGAAAGCCGCCGACACAAAAGCGGACAGCGTCAAAGAGGAATTTCTCGCTTACGCCAAGATGTCTCCGATGGAGCGCTTGCGTGCTTCCATATTGAAGCAAATGGGCCTGACTGAAGACAGCCTGAAGTCCATGCCGTCGGAAGAGCGGCTGAAGGTCGAAAATGCGATCAAGGAGAAGGTGAAAGAGGCGTTGAACAGTCCGCAGGACGGGCAGAGTTCGACCCCTTCATCTGGTGGCAAAGCCGGGGCGGTCGGTACGTCGCCTCTCAGTTCGGGCACACTCGGGCAGATGATATCGCTCCAGGCAAGCCAGCAACCCGGCGCGAACGCCACTCTGTCCGCCCGGAAGACGGAGCAGGATAGCTAAACCGGTTCTGGCTGCGTTCCGATTTCGGAACTGACCGCCGAGATTTTTGCCGCTTCATTTTTGGATTGCCGCGATGCCGCCACAGGGCCGTCGCGATGTCTCCACACGAGCCGCCGAGGCTCCGGTGTGTTCAGTCATTATATTTGTTCTTCTTATGTTCTAAAGTATTCGTCCAATTTTAATCACTTGTTAGCCATGTTAAACCGGCCTCAAGACCGCTGAATACCTAGGGTTTCCCGTTGACGCCCATACCATCCCATGTTATCCCATGATGTCCCGTATACCAGCCAAGCCGGCCCAGCCGGGGCGATTTGTGGGGGCGGGGAATGCGGGCGAACCCTGAGCGGTGGGGTCGCCCCAACAGGAAATGAGCACGGCCAATGGAGTCGTTCCGGGGGCGTTTCACGAACAAGATCGATGCGAAAGGTCGTGTCTCCGTGCCGGCCAAATTTCGCGCGATCGTGATCGCTCAAGGCCTCAACGGCATCATTTGCTCGCCGTCTTTCAAGGGCGCTTACCTCGAAGCGGGCGGACCTGCATACGGCTCCATGCTCGATGAGGCGATCAACCGCCTCGGCATGTTTTCCAATGAACACGACAATCTCGCCGCAGCGCTTTACGGCGAAAGCCACGATATTTCCTTTGACGGCGATGGCCGCATCGTCCTGCCGGAAGAACTGCGCACTCACGCAAAGATTGGCGATGAAGCGACGTTTGTCGGTTTCGGCGCACGTTTCCTGATCTGGGAGCCCAAGGCTTACGAGGCTTTCCGCACCAACGCGCTGGGCGATGCGAAGTCGCTCGGCGATCTGTTGCAGCCGACCAATGCCGTTGTGCCGCCGCGTCCCGTGGGGAGCGGCTTATGAGCAAGCCAGCCCATATCCCCGTGATGCTTGCCGACGTGCTTGAAGCGCTCCGGCCCAAGGACGGCGGCCTCTATGTGGACGGTACGTTTGGAGCGGGCGGCTACACGAGCGCCATTCTCGGCAGCGCCGATTGCGCGGTGCTGGCGATCGACCGCGATCCGAACGCCATTTTGCGCGGCCGCGATCTGCAATCGAAATTCGCCGGACGTCTGACGCTGATCGAAGGTTGCTTCGGCGACATGGCGCGGCTGGTGCGCGAGCTCGGCCATCAGGCGGTCGATGGCGTTGTGCTCGATCTCGGCGTTTCCTCGATGCAGCTCGACGAAGCCGAGCGTGGCTTCTCGTTTCAGAAGGACGGGCCGCTCGACATGCGCATGAGCGGGCAAGGGCTTTCCGCCGCCGATGTGGTCAACACGTTCGACGAACTCGATCTGGCGCGCATCATCGCGGTCTATGGCGAAGAGAAGCGCTCGCGCGCTGTTGCCAAGGCAATCGTCATAGCGCGCAACGAGGCTCAGTTCGAGCGCACATTGGCGCTGGCCGGTGTTGTCGAGCGCGTCATCGGGCGCCGCCCGCAGGATCGCATTCATCCGGCGACGCGGACGTTTCAGGCGTTGCGGATTTTCGTCAATGACGAGCTTGGTCAGTTGGCGCACGGGCTTTCGAATGCCGAGGCTCTGCTGCGCGAGGATGGCGTGCTTGCCGCCGTCGCTTTCCATTCACTCGAAGACCGGTTGGTTAAGCGCTTCTTCACAGCGCGCACGGGTCGCGCTGCCCGCGCCAATCGCTTCATGCCGGAACGCAACGAGACGGCGCCGTCGTTTCACGAGATTGCGCATAAGGCGCGCAAGGCGTCTGTTGCCGAAGCCGAGATCAATCCTCGCGCCCGGTCGGCGAAACTTCGCGCAGCGGAGCGCACATCTGCGCCTGCCGTGCCGCTCGATTATGCGGCGCTTGGAATTGCCCGCATGCCCTCCATGGCGGAGATGGGCGCATGATCCGCATGCTCAACATCGTTCTCGTCGTTGCCGTGATCGCGCTCTCGATCGGGCTTTACGACATCAAGTATCGCGCCGAGGCGGCGGAGAAGCGTGCGAACCAGATCGAGCGCGACATCGCGAGCGAGCAGGAGGGCATTCGCGTCCTGCGCGCCGAATGGAGTTATCTCAATCAGCCAGAGCGCGTGCAGGAACTCGCCAAGCGCTATACGTCGCTCGAGCCGCTGAAGGCTTCGCAGATCGGCTCCTTCGCCGATGTGCCGATGCCGCACAAGGCGGATGACTTCTACGCGCCTGCTGGCCGCAAGCCGCTGGGCGGATATGCAGGCATTGCACCTTCAGATCTTGGCGCTGGCGAAAGGGCGATCCAATGATCGGCCGCCGCAACCAGCAGCATACCCCGCGCGGGCGCATCGTTTTCGCAGGCCATGACGCCATTGCAAAGCCGCGTATGCCCTATGCGGGTGGATATGAAGAGGCGCGCACGCCTTCGCAGCGCCGCATCTTTTTGTCGCTCGCCGTCTTCGCCGTCGGATTCTCTCTTGTCGGCGCGCGGCTTGTCGAACTCGCCATAGTTGGCGCCAATCGCGGCCCGCATGTGGCCGCGCTCGATGCCGACGATCCGATCCATCGTCCCGACATTGTCGATCGTAACGGCGAAGTCATGGCGACCGACATCGTCACGGCGTCGCTCTATGCCGATGGCCGCGCTATCATCGATCCGGTGGACACGGCGCGCCAGCTTGCCGCCGCGCTGCCCGATCTCAATGTCGAAGATGTGGCCGCGAAGCTTGAAACGGGCCGCGCCTTCATCTGGCTGAAGCGCGATCTGACGCCGAAGCAGCAATATGCCGTTCACTATCTCGGCCTGCCGGGTCTTGGCTTCCGCCGCGAGCAGAAGCGGGTTTATCCCAACGGGCACAGCTCGTCGCATGTGCTCGGCATGGTCGATCTCGACAATCGCGGTACGGCGGGCATGGAGCGCTATATCGATAAGGCGCTGCTTCTGGGCCGTGGCAATGAGGGCGGCGACCGCGCGCAGCCTGTTTCGCTCTCGGTCGATACGCGTGTGCAGTTTGCTCTGCGCGACGAGCTTGTGAAGGGCATCGACGAATTCAAGGCGAAGGCCGCCGTCGGCATCATTATGGATGCGCATACGGGCGAGCTGATGGCGCTGAGCTCACTGCCCGATTTCGACCCGAACGATCCGATGGCGGCGAGCGACGATGCGCGCTTCAACCGCGCCACGCTTGGCGTTTACGAATTGGGTTCCGTATTCAAGGCCGTGACGCTCGCCTCCGCGCTCGACAGCGGCAGGGTGCAGATCGGCGAAAAGTTCGATGCGACGCAGCCGATCAAATATGGCCGCTTCACGATCCACGATTTCCATGCTGAAAATCGCTGGTTGAGCGTGCCGGAAGTTTTCATGTATTCGTCGAATATCGGCACGGCGAAAATCGCGCTACAGCTCGGCACCGATAAATACCGCGAATATCTGAACCGCTTCGGCCTGTTGAGCCAGCCGCAGATCGAACTGCCTGAATCGGGCGCGCCACTTATTCCAGCGCGCTGGGGCGAACTATCGACGGTCACCGTTTCATTCGGTCAGGGTATCGCCGTGACGCCGATCCAGGTTGTCAGCGCGCTCGCCGCGATCGTCAACGGCGGCACGAAGGTGACGCCGACCTTCCTGCGTCACGACACGGTGAAAGAAGGCCCGCGCCTCGTTTCCGCTGAAGTGAGCAAGGAGATGCGGGGCTTACTACGTCTCGTCGTCACCGAAGGCACCGGCAAGAAAGCCGATGTGCCGGGCTATCCGGTGATGGGCAAGACGGGCACGGCGGAGAAAGCCGTCAATGGCGGCTATGCGCAGCACCGTTTGATCTCATCTTTCCTCAGCGCATTTCCGGCGAACGATCCACGCTACGTGATGCTCATCATGTTCGACGAGCCGCAGGGTTCGAAAGCGACGTACGGCTATGCGACGGCAGGTTGGAACGCAGCGCCTGTAACGGCGCGCGTCGTCAAGCGCGTCGCGCCGCTTCTCGGCATCTCCCCTGAAGAGGTGCCGGTCGCGCAAAACGGAATGATCCATGAGGCAAAACTCGTCACTTACGTACCGGGTTCAGGCGATTAGGAATGTTGGTTGACATGCGGCTCGCGGCGTTGATCGGGTCCGATCTTCCTCCGCTTCCCGAAGGGGAGGCGACAGAGATCGTCGGCCTGACGGCGGATAGCCGCGACGTTCGCCCCGGCTTCCTCTTCGCGGCACTGCCCGGCACCAAGCTCGACGGCACGCGTTTTATTTCGCAGGCGATTGCGCAGGGCGCGTCGGCAATCCTCGTGAAGACCGGATCGGAAATTTCCGTCGATGTGCCGGTCATAGCCGACCGTAATCCGCGCCGCCGCCTCGCGCTGATGGCCGCGCGATTCTATGACAAGCAGCCGCGCACGGTCGCTGCGGTTACCGGCACAAACGGCAAGACATCCATCGTTACTTTTATGCGTCACATCTGGTCCTCGCTTGGACTTGAAGCGGCAAGTCTCGGCACCGTCGGCATCGTCAGCGCCAAGGGTGAGCGCGATCTCGGAGCGACGACACCAGATCCTGTCACCTTGCAGGCGGCGCTGGCCGAACTTGCCGATGAAGGCGTCACGCATCTCGCGATGGAGGCTTCTAGCCATGGTCTCGCGCAGCATCGCCTCGATGGCGTCAAAGTCACAGCGGCTGCGTTCACGAACATCACGCGCGACCATCTCGATTATCACAAGGACTTCGAGGATTACGCTTATTCCAAGCTGCGCCTTTTCGGCGAGGTGATGGGGCCGGGCGGCGTCGCGGTGCTGAATGCCGATGCCGCGCATTTTGCTGAATTTGAAGCCGTGTCCTGGGCGCGCGGGCATCGCGTGATTTCGGTCGGCCGCAGGGGCCGTGGAATTTGTCTCGTCGCCGCGCGACCTGTGGCGCGCGGGCAGACGCTTGATGTCATTCACGAGGGCCGGAACTACACGATTAATCTGCCACTCATCGGCAGTTTTCAGGCCTCGAATGCGCTGGTTGCCGCCGGACTTGCTATTGGTTGCGGGGGAAATGCCGAAAAGGTTTTTGCCGCGCTTGAGACGATCAAGGGTGCGAAGGGGCGGCTTGAAGAAGTTGCACATCTGCCGAACGGCGCGTCGGTCTATATCGACTACGCACATACGCCGGACGCGTTGATCAATCTACTTGAGGCGATGCGTCCCCATACCGACCGGCGGCTTGTTGTCGTTTTCGGTTGCGGTGGTGATCGAGACCCCGGCAAGCGCCCGCAAATGGGCGAAGCGGCGACAAAGCTCGCCGACGTCGTTTATGTGACCGACGACAACCCGCGCAGTGAGGATGCAGCGACCATTCGCGCGGCGATCCTGCCTGCGGCGCCCGACGCTATCGAAATCGGCGACCGCGCACATGCCATCGAAACGGCGATGCGTAGCCTGAGTGCCGGCGATGTTCTCGTCGTTGCAGGCAAGGGGCATGAGACCGGACAAGTTATCGGCGAGAAAGTCATTCCTTTTTCCGATCATCAGGCTGTGAGCGACGCCGAAGAGCGGATCGCCAGCGAGACGGGAGGTGGCGCATGACCTCTCTCTGGACGCGGGCTGAAGTTGTCGCCGCCACCAAAGGAAAGTCCGAAGGCGCGGACTGGAACGCGAGCGGCGTGTCGATCGACAGCCGCACGCTGCAGAAAAACGATCTCTTTGTCGCGATCAAGGGCGACAACACGGACGGACATGCTTATGTCGATGTTGCGTTTAAAAACGGGGCGTCCGCCGCAGTGGTTTCCGATGTGACGCAGGCGATGCGCGATGCGGGCCCGTTGGTCGTCGTGCCGGATGCGCTCGAAGCATTGAACCAGCTTGGCCGCACCGCGCGCCGCCGCACGGGCGCAAAGATTGTCGCCGTGACGGGCAGCGTCGGCAAGACGGGCACCAAGGAAGCGCTGCGCATGATCTTGTCGGCGCAAGGGCCGACGCATGCTTCGACGCTGTCCTACAATAATCTCTGGGGCGTGCCGCTGTCGCTGGCGCGGATGCCCGCCGAAACCCAATTCGGCATTCTTGAAATCGGCATGAACCACGCCGGCGAAATCACGCCGCTGTCGAAGCTTGTCGAACCTTTCGTGGCGCTCATTACCACGGTCGAGGCCGTGCACATGGCCTATTTCAATTCGATTGAAGAGATTGCCGACGCCAAGGCCGAAATTTTCGACGGATTGCAGAAGGGCGGCGTCGCCATCCTCAATCGCGACAATCCGCATTTCGCGCGCCTCGAGGCCCGCGCCAAGGCGGCAGGCGCGGGACGTATTATTTCTTTCGGCGAGCATGCCGAAGCGGACGCGCGGCTCGAAAAGGTCGCGTTGAAGGATACATGTTCCTGCGTTTCCGCTTCGATCTGCGGCACGCCCGTTACTTATAAGCTCGGGGTGCCAGGCCGCCATATCGTGATGAACAGCCTTGCCATGCTTGCCTGCGTCAAGGCGCTCGAGGCCGATCTCGCGTTGGCCGCATTGGCGCTCGCGCACCTTGAAGCGCCGAAAGGGCGCGGCGAACGTCATCGAGTCGAGGCGACGGGGCGTCCGTTCACGCTGATCGACGAAAGCTACAACGCCAATCCGGCTTCGATGCGCGTTTCCATCGAGACGCTTGGCCAGACGGAGCCGGGCCCTCGCGCACGCCGCATCGCTGTGCTCGGCGACATGCTCGAACTCGGCGATACATCGATTGCGCTGCATCGCGAACTGGCCGGACCGCTTGCGCGCGCGGATATCGATCTCGTTTACGCCTGTGGCCCGCATATGCGCGAACTATTCAAGGCTCTGCCGTCGGACAGGCAGGGGCTTTACGTCGATACGTCTGAGGGGCTGATCACACCGCTGGCCGAAGCCATTCAGGACGGCGACGTGGTGATGGTGAAGGGGTCAAACGGTTCACGGATGAAGCCGATTGTCGAGGCGCTGTTGGCGCTGGGCGACGACGACAGCGAAAGCATTCGGCGCAACAGGGGGGAAGCCTGATGCTTTACGACTTGGTCGCGGGTATGTCGAAAGACCTGAACGCACTCAATGTATTTCGCTACATCACATTCCGCACCGGTGGGGCGACGATGACGTCGCTGCTCATCACGTTCTTCTTCGGGCCTTATGTCATCGCCATGCTGAAAGCGCGGCAGCGCAAAGGTCAGCCGATCCGTGAGGATGGGCCGAAATCGCATATTGTGATGAAACAGGGTACGCCGACGATGGGCGGGTTCCTGATCCTGTTCGGGCTTGTGCCTTCGGTTCTGCTCTGGGCCGATCTTTCAAATCATTATGTTTGGATCGTTCTCTTCGTGACACTCGGCTTCGGCGCGGTCGGTTTTGCCGACGATTATCTGAAAGTCTCAAAGATCTCGCCAAAGGGTGTGCCGGGCCGCGTCAAGCTCTTCTTCGAATTCATCATCGCCGTGCTTGCCATGTGGGCGCTCGTATCTGTTGCGAAAGAGCCGCTGGCGACCGCGCTGACCATTCCCTTCTTCAAGGGCGTGCTAATCCAGCTCGGTGGATTCTTCTTTCTCTTTGGCGCGCTTGTCATCGTCGGCTCTTCGAATGCGGTCAATCTCACCGATGGTCTGGACGGTCTCGCCATCGTGCCGGTGATGATCGCTGCCGCGAGCCTCGGTCTCATCGTCTATCTCGTCGGCAACGTCGTCTTCGCGGATTATCTGCAAGTGCATTTCGTGCCGGGAACGGGCGAGCTTGCCGTCTTCTGCGGCGCGCTGATCGGCGCCGGGCTCGGCTTTCTCTGGTACAACGCGCCACCCGCAATGGTCTTCATGGGCGATACCGGCTCGCTCGCTCTCGGCGGCGCGCTCGGTGCGATCTCGGTCGCCGCGAAACATGAGTTGGTGCTGGCAATCATCGGCGGGCTCTTCGTGCTCGAAGCCGTTTCCGTCATCGTGCAGGTCGCGTCCTTCAAGCTGACCGGCAAGCGTGTCTTCCGCATGGCGCCGCTACACCATCATTTTGAACAGAAGGGCTGGGCCGAGCCCACCGTCGTCGTTCGTTTCTGGATCATCGCCGTCGTGTTGGCGATGGTCGGTCTTGCCACCCTGAAGCTGAGGTAAAAGCGTGATCCCTGCCACCGGCTTTGCAAAACGCACCGTTGCGGTGTTCGGACTGGGAAAGTCCGGGCTTTCGACCGTGCGCGCGCTTGAAGCGGGTGGGGCGAAGGTCGTCGCCTGGGACGACGGCGAAGCGCGGCGCAACGAAGCGGTGGCTGCGGGCGTAACGCTTGAAGATCTGACGACACGCAGCTGGGCGGACATTGCTGCCTTTGTATTGAGCCCTGGTGTGCCGCTGACGCATCCCGTGCCGCATCCGACGGTTAAGCTCGCGCAAGCCGCCGGTGTCGAAATTATTGGCGACGTCGAACTTTTCTATCGCGCCGTGAAAGCTCTGGCGCCGCCCGGCCGCATCGTCGCCATCACTGGCACCAATGGCAAGTCCACCACGACTGCGCTGATCGGCCATATGGTGAAGCGTTGCGGTGGCGATGCGCAGGTCGGCGGCAATATCGGCAAGCCGGTTCTCGAACTCGACATGCCGACTTCCTCGACGGTCTATGTCGTTGAAGTCTCGTCCTATCAGGTCGATCTGACGCCGGGCCTCACGCCCGATGTCGGCATTCTCCTCAATGTGACACCGGACCACATCGACCGCCACGGCACCATCGAGAATTACGCGGCGGTGAAGGCGAAACTATTCGCGCATCAGGGTGCCGCGGACACGGCGATCATCGGCATCGACGATGCCTATTCGAGCGATATCTGTACGCGGCTTTCGTCCGTGCGGGCACAGAAGGTGGTGCCGGTTTCCATCGGTAAGACATTGGGACGCGGCATCTATGTGATCGACGGTCAGCTTTACGACAGCACCGGCACACAGACGCAGAAGGCTGGTGACTTCAATTCGTTTCGCACCTTGGCGGGAGCACATAACTGGCAGAACGCGGCCGTCGCCTATGCGGCCGGCCGCGCGCTCGGTTATCCGCGTGAGAAAATCCTCGCTGCGTTTGAGACTTTCCCCGGCCTTGCACATCGTATGGAAATCGTCGCCGAGCAAAACGGCGTGCGTTACGTGAATGACAGCAAGGCGACGAACGCCGACGCCGCGTCAAAGGCTCTAGCGACATACGACAACATCTACTGGATTATCGGCGGCAAGTCGAAAGATGGCGGGATCGAGACTTTGACAGATTATTTCCCGCGCTTGCGCCGTGCGTATCTGATCGGCGCCGCATCTGACGAATTTGCCCGTACGCTTGAAGGTAAGGTCGACTATGTGCGTTCGCATACGCTCGACCGCGCGGTCGAGGCGGCGGCAAACGATGCCGATAAAGATGGAAATGAGGACGAGATGCGGGTGGTGCTGCTTTCGCCCGCCTGTGCATCTTTCGACCAGTTCAACAATTTCGAAGAGCGCGGCGAAGTTTTCCGAACGCAGGTCCTGAAATATCTCTCAACCAAGGGGAGGGCGAGCGCATGATCCGTCTTGCCCGTACCAACCGCAGCCAGATTGCCGAATGGTGGTGGACCGTCGACAAATGGACCCTGTTCGGCATCTTCTGTCTGATGCTGATCGGCGGTGTTCTGACGCTGGCGGCAAGCCCCGCCGTGGCGATGCGCATTCATCTGCCGCCGTTTCATTTTGTCTATCGCCAGATGTTTTTTCTCATTCCGACGACCGCGACCATGATCGGCGTATCGCTGCTCAATGTGCGGCAGGTGCGTCGTGTCGCAGCCATCGTCTTCCTCATCGCTTTTTCGCTGATGGTGATGACACTGTTCATTGGCCCGGAGGTCAAAGGCGCGCATCGCTGGCTGCAACTCGGTCCTCTGGCGATCCAGCCGTCGGAATTCGTGAAGCCGTCCTTCATCGTTCTCGCGGCCTGGATGTTCGCCGAAGCGCAGCGGACGCCGGGCTTTCCCGGCTCGGCCATTGCGCTGGCGCTTTATGCGATGGTTGTCGGCGTCTTGGCGATGCAGCCAGATTTCGGGCAGCTGATGCTCGTCACCATGGTCTTCGGCGCAATCTTCTTCATGGCCGGCCTGTCGTGGCGCTGGATAGGGTCGCTTGCTGCCGTCGCGCTGATCGGCGCGATTGGCGCCTATACCTTGATGCCGCATGTGACGAGTCGCGTCGATCGTTTTCTCAATCCTGATTCAGGCGATACCTATCAGATCGATCGTGCGCTTGATGCGTTCCACACCGGCGGCTTCTTCGGGCGCGGCCCCGGCGAAGGCGAAGTGAAGCGCATTCTGCCCGACGCGCATACCGACTTCATTTTTGCCGTCGCGGCAGAGGAATATGGGATCATTGCCGGATTGCTCATCATCGGCGTCTTCTCCTTTGTCGTGCTGCGTACCTTGCGGCGGTCGATGGAGGAACAAGATCTCTTTGTGCAATTTGCCTCCTGCGGGCTCATTGCGCTTTTTGGATTGCAGGCGCTCATCAACATGGCGGTGAACGTCAATCTCATTCCCGCAAAGGGCATGACGCTGCCGTTCATTTCCTATGGCGGGTCGTCGATGATCGCGCTGGCCTTCACCATGGGCATGTTACTTGCGCTGACGCGTCGTCGCGCCGGTTCGTCGGTGACGCCACCCAATGGAAAGAGGGCGCACGCATGACGCTTCGCCCTGATGGTCCAATTGTGATTGCCGCTGGCGGCACGGGTGGACATTTGTTCCCCGGGCAGGCGCTTGCGCAGGAGCTGCGCCGTCGCGGACGAAAGATCGTGCTGATTACCGATGAACGGGTGCAGCGTTTCGATACCCTGTTCCCCGGGGCGGATATTTTCTCGGTGCCGTCGGCAACGCCGAATGATCGCGGTATTTCGGGACTTGCGAAGGCCGCGCCAGCGATCCTTTCCGGCGTTGCGCAGGCTTTCGGCATTCTGGGGCGGGTTCAGCCATCGGCCGTGATCGGCTTTGGCGGCTATCCGACCTTGCCGCCCATCGCGGCGGCGATCATGCGGCGTATCCCGACCTGCGTGCATGAGCAGAACGCGGTGCTCGGTCGCGTTAATCGGCTCGTCGCGCCGTATGTTCATGGGATTGCTTCGACCTTTGCGGGACCGAAGTTCTTGCGCCCGCGCGATGCGGACAAGATCGTCGTCACCGGCAATCCGGTACGAGACGCCGTCATGGCTCATGCCGCCGCGCCTTATGCCGCGCCGGGCGCGGGCGACCGTATCAATCTTCTGGTTTTCGGCGGCAGCCAAGGCGCACGTGTGATGAGCGATGTCGTGCCGGGCGCATTGTCGCGTTTGCCGGAGGCTTTGCGCTTCCGCCTCAATGTCGTGCAACAGGCTCGGCCTGAGGATATCGACCGCGTGCGCGGTCTTTACGAAGATGCGGGCATCAGTGCTGAGCTTCAGAGTTTCTTCGATGACATGCCCGTGCGTATCGCCGCCGCCCATCTTGTCATTGGTCGTTCTGGCGCTTCGACCGTAGCTGAGCTTTCGGTTATCGGGCGTCCCTCGATCCTCGTGCCGCTCCCTCATTCACTCGACAACGACCAGAAGGCCAATGCCGAAAAACTCGAAGCGGCTGGCGCGGGATTCATGATCGAACAGAAGAATTTCTCCGAGGACGCCTTGTCGAAACGTCTCGTTGCTTTGCTTGCCGACGCGGCGCTGCTCGGCAGCGCCGCGAAGGCGGCGCTCGCTCAGGGCGCTCCCAATGCGGTGCGCCGTCTCGCCGATCTCGTCGAGATGCTGGGGCGTGGCGAATTCCAAGCCGAGGCGATGAAGCGGATTGCCGACAGCCGCGGTCCCTCCGGTCCCCTTCTTTTTGCACGGGGAGGTTGCTGATGCGTCCGGCTCCTCTCGATATTGGCACGATTCATTTCGTCGGCATTGGCGGCATTGGCATGAGCGGTATTGCCGAGGTGATGAAGAACCTTGGCTATAAGGTGCAGGGTAGCGATGTTAGCGACAGCGCCAACGTCAAGCGTCTGCGTAGTTTGAAGATTCCGGTTTCCGTCGGTCATGCAGCCGCCAATCTCGGCAACGCACAGGTCATCGTCGTTTCATCCGCGATCAAGGCGGATAATCCTGAGCTCGTTGAAGCCCGCTCGCGCTTCCTGCCGGTGGTGCGCCGGGCGGAAATGCTCGCAGAATTGATGCGCCTCAAATCCTGCGTCGCTATTGGTGGCACGCATGGCAAGACGACCACGACTTCACTTGTTGCGGCTATCCTTGAAGCGGCGGCGCTCGATCCAACGGTCATCAATGGCGGCATTATCAACGCCTATGGCACCAATGCGCGCCTTGGCGAAGGCGAGTGGATGGTCGTCGAGGCAGACGAGTCCGATGGTACCTTCGTTAAACTGCCTGCGACCATCGCCATCGTCACCAATATCGACCCGGAACATCTCGACTATTACGGGACGTTCGACGCCGCGCGCGACGCGTTTCTCGCCTTTGTCGAGAACGTCCCGTTTTACGGCTGCGCGGTGATGTGCATCGATCACCCGGAAGTGCAGTCGCTCATCGGTCGTGTCCGCGATCGCCGGATTGTCACTTACGGCACCAGCCCGCAGGCCGACATTCGCGCGACCAATGCGCGCATGGAAAAGGGACAGAATACATTCGATGTGACGGTGACGGATCGCAAGACCGGCAAGGTCCACGATCTGGCGAGCATCCGCATGCCGATGCCCGGTCGCCACAATATGCTGAACAGCCTCGCCGCCATCGGCGTTGCCTGGCAGATGGGTGTCAAGGAAGCGGTGATCCGCAAGGCGCTTGCCGGTTTCGGTGGCGTCAAGCGCCGCTTCACGCATGTCGGTGCCTGGAATGGCGTCGATATTTACGACGATTATGGCCATCATCCGGTAGAGATCGCCGCTGTGCTGCAAGCCGCGCGCTCGGCCTGCGAAGGTCGCATCATCGCCGTGGTGCAGCCGCATCGTTACACGCGTCTTCACAATCTGTTCGACGAATTCTCGTCCTGCTTCAACGATGCCGATACGGTTGTCGTTGCCGATGTCTATGCGGCAGGCGAGCAACCCATTGACGGTGCGAGCCGCGACGGACTGGTCGCAGGTCTTCATGACCGTGGCCATCGCCATGCGGTGCCGCTCGAAAACCCCGAGGCCCTGCCGAAGCTTATCTCCGAACTCGCGAAGCCCGGCGATTTCGTCGTTTGTCTCGGCGCGGGTTCGATCACCTATTGGGCCAATGCGCTGCCTGCCGATCTCGAAGCGTTCGGCAAAAAGAGCAGCAAGAAAGCTCCTGCCAAAACGAAATCCACAACGAAGAAGGGGAAGGGCAAATGATGACCGCGCGTGTCACCCCCTCTTCCCTGATCGAGCGCTTGCCTGCTGTGCGCGGCGAGCTCGTTGAAAACGCACCGCTCGCGCCGTTGACATGGTTTCGCGTCGGCGGCCCTGCGGAAGTTCTATTCCGCCCGGTCGATATCGACGATCTCGCGGCGTTTCTCGCCGGTACGCCGGACGATATTCCGGTGACGGTGATCGGCGTCGGCTCGAACCTGCTGGTGCGCGACGGCGGCGTCGGCGGCGTTGTGGTCCGTCTCGGGCGCGGCTTCATGAATATTGAAGCCCTCGAAAACTATCGCGTTCGCGCGGGCGCGGCGGCGCTCGATGTCGCGGTGGCGCGTGTCGCACAGGAAGCGGGCATCGCCGGACTTGAATTCTATCGCGGCATTCCGGGCTCCATCGGCGGTGCGTTGCGTATGAATGGCGGCGCTTACGAGCGCGAGACGAAGGACGTTCTGGTTGAAGCTGTGGCACTTGATCGTAAAGGCGTTCGTCATGTGCTGAGCAACGCCGATATGCATTATACCTATCGGCATTGCGGTGCCGACGAAGGCCTGATTTTTGTCGAGGCGATCTATCAGGGCCATGCAGGCGACAAGGCTGAAATTCTCGCCCGCATGGATGAGATAACGGCCAAGCGCGAAGCGAGCCAACCGATCCGTACGCGCACAGGCGGTTCGACTTTCAAAAATCCCCGAGGCCATAAGTCTTGGCAGTTGATCGACGCAGCGGGCGGGCGTGGGCTTACGCGCGGTGGCGCGCAGGTGTCGGAACTTCACTGCAACTTTCTAATTAATGCCGGCTCCGCGACCGCCGCGGATCTTGAAGATCTGGGCGAAGACGTGCGGGCGCGGGTGAAAGCGCAAAGCGGCGTGGCGCTCGATTGGGAAATCAAGCGGATAGGGGAGCGCACATGAATACTCGCAAACATGTAGCGGTTCTCAAAGGCGGCTGGTCGCCAGAACGCGATGTCAGCCTGTCGACGGGACGCGGTTGCGCCGATGCGCTGCGCCAGAGCGGTTATCGGGTCACGGAAGTCGATGCAGGCCGCGACATTGCCGATCAACTTCTGAAGATCAAACCGGATGTTGTCTTCAACGCGCTGCATGGTCGCTGGGGCGAAGACGGCTGCGTGCAAGGTCTTCTGGAAATTCTCAACATTCCCTATACGCATTCCGGCGTGCTGGCCTCGTCGCTCGCCATGCACAAGGAGCGCGCCAAGGCGATGTTCGCGGCGGCTGGTCTGCCGATCGCGCAAAGCGTTGTTGTGCCGCGCGAGCAGGCGGCGGCGGGACATGTCATGGAGCCGCCCTATGTCATCAAACCCGTCAATCAAGGGTCGTCAGTCGGCGTCTTCATCATCCGGCAGGGCGACAATCGGCCTCCGGCGGAGCTGACGTCTCCCGACTGGAACCTTGGCGACGAGGTGATGGCCGAGCGTTACATCGCCGGACGTGAGCTCTCCTGCGCCGTGATGGGCGACGAGGCGCTCGGTGTCGTCGAGATCATCGCCAATACGCAATTCTACGATTACGAAGCGAAATATGCGGCAGGCGGTTCGCGCCATGAAGCGCCTGCAAAGATCGAAGCGGATGTCTATGCCGAGGTGCAGCGCGTGGCGCTGGCCGCCCATCGTGCGCTTGGCTGCCGAGGTGTCAGCCGCGCCGATTTCCGTTTCGACGATACGAAGTCCGGCAAGCCGGAACTCATTCTGCTTGAAGTCAACACGCAGCCTGGGATGACGCCGACGTCGCTCGTGCCGGAGCTTGCAAATCTCGCGGGCTACTCATACGCCGAACTGGTGAGCTGGATGGTGGAGGAAGCGTCATGCGATCGGTGAGCGGTGGACATCGCGGCAAGGCAGTTTCGCGCACTGGGGTGCGCGCTGTGCCTGTAAAGGGTAAAAAGCCCGCGTCGAAAATCGCGCCGGGACGCCGGCGCAATGCGCCTGCCGAACGTAGCTTCGGCCGCCGCAACACGCGCCCGGCGAATGCGGTCATGCAATGGATCGAGGATGTGCGCGAAGGCACATTCGGCATGAAACCTTTCACGATGGCGACAATCGCGTTGATCGCGGCGGTCGGGCTTTATGGTTTGTTTGTCGGTGGTCATGTCTCGGCAGCGGGCAACGCGGTTGCCGACCGCGCGAACCGCGTGCTGGCGCTGGCCGGTTTCAGCATCGACGACGTCACGGTATCCGGCCGCTCGCATGCCGACGCGCAGCAATTGCTGGGCGCGCTCGGCATCAAGCGCGGCGACCCGATTTTCGGCCTCGACACGGAGGCGGCGCGAGCGCGGATTGAGCGCGTCGATTGGGTGAAGTCGGCGACTGTCACGCGGATTCTGCCCGACGCCATTCGTATCGACATTGTCGAGCGCAAGCCTTTCGCCGTCTGGCAGCGCGGCGGCGCGCTCTCGGTCGTCGATGCGCAGGGCCATCCCATCACCGACGACAATGTGCAGGCCTATGCGAACCTTCCATTCATCGTCGGTTTCGGGGGCGCGCGGGAAGCTGAAGACATTCTGACATTGATGGCGCAAGCCCAGCCGCAGCTTCTGTCGCGGGTTCGTGCTTTTGTTCGCGTTGGCGACCGTCGCTGGAATTTGCGGCTCGAGAACGGCGTTGACGTGAAGCTGCCCGAGGTCGGTATCGAGAAGGCACTGGCCGATGTGGTGGCGCTCGACGCGACCTACAAGATTTTCTCACGGGATATTCAATCGGTCGATCTGCGCTTGCCGGATCGCGTGTCGATTGCGCTGACCCCGGAAGCCGCTGCTGAGCGCGACGGCGGTCTGGCGGCGAAGGTTAGCCTGCCGGGCGGTTCGAAGCCGGGTGTGGTCAGGAATTTGAACGGTGCAACCGGCTCAGTGAAGGCCGGCGCTGCGAGTGCTGGGGGCAATACATGAATATGGTCAGTCTGGGTTCCAAGGGCTTTCAGGGCCGTCCCGTCGCGGTGGGCCGCGCGGGCACAGTTGCGGCGCTTGATGTGGGCTCAAGCAAGATTTCCTGCTTCATCGCCAAGATCGAGCCGGGCCGTATGTCGAATGGCCATGCTCCGGTCCGTGTCATCGGCATTGGCCATCAGGTTTCGCGCGGCATCCGCGCTGGCGCAGTCGTTGATATGGATGCGGCTGAAGAAGCGATCCGCATTGCAGTCGATGCCGCCGAGCGCATGGCCGGCGTTACGATCAAAGATGTGGTCGTCGGTATTTCTGGCTGCGAGCCGAAGAGCCAGACGGTCGGCGTCAAGGCATCGGTCTCCGGGCCCGAAGTGACGGATGGCGACTGCGCCCGGTTGATTTCCTATGCACAGGGCAACTTCCAGCCAGACGCGCGCGACGTTCTGCACGCCATCCCGACCAATTACAGCATCGACGGCAGCCGGGGCGTGCGCGATCCGCGTGGCATGTTCGGCGAGAAACTCGGTGTCGATGTGCACATGGTCAGCGGCCAGCGCGGTCCGTTGCGCAATCTCGAGCTTTGCATCGAGCGGTGCCACCTTTCGGTAGCGGGCATCGCCGTTTCTCCCTATGCGAGCGGGCTTGCGTCGCTGGTGGAGGATGAAATGGACCTCGGCGTTGCCGTCATCGACATGGGCGGCGGCACCACTTCACTTGCCGTCTTCTTTGAAGGCGCGATGGTCTACTGCGATTCCGTGTCTATTGGCGGGAATCACATTACTAATGACATTGCGAGGGGACTCTCGACGCCGTTGGCTCATGCCGAACGCATGAAAACGCTATATGGCAGCGCGCTTGCGAGTCCGTCTGATGAGAGAGAGATGATCGACGTGCCTCAGGTGGGCGAGAGTGAAGCCGATTCGGCGAATCATATTCCGCGTTCAATGCTGACCGGGATTATTCAGCCGAGGCTTGAGGAGACATTCGAGATGGTGCGCGACCGTCTGGAGGCGAGCGGCTATGGCCGGGTCGCCGGGCGGCGCATCGTGCTGACGGGTGGAGCGAGCCAGATGAACGGCGCGCGCGAACTTGCTAGCCGCATGCTCGATAAGCAGGTGCGGGTCGGCCAGCCGATTCGCCTGACCGGCCTCGCAGAGGCGACCGGCGGACCTGCTTTCTCAACCTGCGCCGGCCTTCTCACATACTCGCAGATGTCTCCGCTCGAAACGGCTGGCGCCGATAACGAGATGGAGGGTGGAGCAGGCCGAGGCCAATTCCGCAAGTTTGGCCGCTGGCTGAAGGAGAATTTCTGATGGCGGGCATGAGCAAGCTCAACGCCCGGCATGAAAGCGGGGCACTCGAAGGGGCAAAGAGCCGATGGCGACTAGGGCGGCTGGCAGCGCCGCCCGGTCAAATGGGCGCTGCGCCGCCCGGCATGGCGGCATCAAGAACCCCGATTTTCCAATTTGTTTCCAGGAGGCCAATATGAGCATCAAATTGACGGTACCGCAGGCGAAGGAACTGAAGCCTAGGATCACCGTGTTCGGCGTCGGCGGCGCGGGCGGCAATGCAGTCAACAACATGATCGAGGCCGGTCTTGACGGCGTCGAGTTCGTGGTCGCAAACACCGACGCCCAGGCGCTGGCGCTCTCGTCGGCCGAACGCCGTATCCAACTCGGCGCGTCGATCACCGAAGGTCTAGGAGCAGGCTCTCGGCCGGAAGTCGGTTGCGCGGCGGCGGAAGAGGCGCTCAACGAGATCGTCGAGCAGATTCACGGCGCTCACATGGTCTTTATTACCGCTGGCATGGGCGGCGGCACGGGTACGGGCGCGGCGCCTGTGATTGCGCGCGCGGCCCGCGAACAGGGCATCCTCACCGTCGGCGTGGTGACGAAGCCGTTCCAGTTCGAAGGTTCGCGCCGTATGCGTCTGGCCGAAGAGGGTATTCGTGACCTTCAGCAATATGTCGATACGCTCATCATTATTCCGAACCAGAATCTGTTCCGGGTAGCGAACGAGAACACGACCTTCGCGGATGCTTTCGCGATGGCCGACCAGGTGCTGCATTCCGGTGTCGCCGGCATCACCGACCTGATGATGAAACCCGGTCTCATCAATCTCGATTTCGCGGACGTTCGCACCGTGATGAACGAGATGGGCAAGGCCATGATGGGTACAGGCGAAGCCTCCGGCGAGAAGCGGGCGATCGAGGCGGCTGAGGCCGCGATCTCCAATCCGCTGCTCGATGAAGTATCGATGAAGGGCGCTCGCGGCGTTCTCATCAACATCACCGGCGGCATGGACCTGACGCTTTATGAAGTCGATGAAGCGGCGAACCGCATCCGTTCAGAAGTGGATCCAGACGCCAATATTATCGTCGGTTCAACGTTCGATCCGTCGATGGACGGCCACATGCGCGTGTCCGTTGTCGCCACCGGCATCGAAAATGAAGTCTGCGCCCAGCAACCGACTAACGAAACGGCAAAGCTCGCCAAAGCCGTTGCCACGGAACGCAGCGCACCGCCGCGCGCCGCCGCTACCTTTGCAGCGTCGCGTCCGTCGGCGGCCCCGCGTCCGCAGATTGAAGTTGCCGAGCGCATTGCGGCTCCGGTCGAGGTGGAGCCGGAGCTTCCGGCTTTTGAAGTGGCGGAACGTCCCGCGCCTCGCGTCGGTGGTTTCGATCCGCGCGAATATGAAGCCGAAGTCATCATCCATAAGCCGGAACAGCGCATACAGCCGCAAGCCGCCATGCGCGACGAGCCGGTGGTGCGGGCGGCGGATGTTCTTGCCGAACCCAAGCAGCGCCCGTTCATTCCCGGCGATCTCGACCGGGTACAGACGGCAAAAGATACGCCGTCCTTTCTCGGCAACCGCCCCGTTCCGGTCGCCCAGTCGCGGATGCCGAAGCGCGGTCCGACATTCTTTGAACGTCTGACCGGCGGTCGCCGCCGCACGGAAGAAGAGTCCGTGGCCGCGCCTGCCGCGCCGCGCCGCGAACCGATGACGGCTCGCGAGCCGGCGCGTCCGCAAGTTGAAACGCCGAGGCCCGCCACCAATGCGCCGAGCCTGACGCCTTCCGCCGAAAGCCGGCTCGTTCAGCCGTCCTTCGAGGAAGAACAGCTCGAGATTCCGACGTTCCTGCGTCGTCAGGCCAACTGACGGCACACACAAGTTGCGCCCTGCGGGGGGCGCTTTAGCAAGCCCCGCTCTCCCGGAAACACGCTTTCGGGAGAGCGGGGTTTTGTTGTTTTAAAACAAAGAGTTGTGACGTGTTTCAAATGGTAACAATTTGAAAGAAAGCGTGTTTTGTGAGCGGTTGCCGCGACTGCTAGAAACCATCTTGCAGGTTTCCGTAAAGGGTATTCGAAGTGCGCAGGACTGAATTTGACACGATCATGCTGGACGAGGCGCGGGCACATCGCCGCGAGCGCGTCGGCAGAACCGTGTCCTGCCCGCAGACGACTTTGAATGCGCCTATCGTCCTTGAAGGCGTGGGTCTGCATACCGGCCACATGATCCGCATGGACCTGCATCCGGCGGGCGCCGGGTTCGGCATTGTCTTCCGTCGCACCGATCTTGGCGATGCGTCTGCCGATGTCACGGACATTCCCGCCCGCTACGATCATGTCGGCGATACGATGTTGTCGACTGTCATCCGCAACGAAGCGGGCACGACGATCGGCACGGTCGAACATTTGATGGCCGCTCTTTCGGGCCTTGGTGTCGATAACGCATTCATTGAAATCAACGGCCCCGAGATTCCCGTCATGGACGGCAGCTCGCAGGTCTTCGTCGAGACGATCGAAGCGATCGGTTTGAAGCCACTCAATGCTTCGCGCCGCGCCATCCGTATTCTGAAGCCCGTCGTGGTGGAAGACGGATTGAAGAAGGCGTCGCTTCTGCCAGGCGAGGGTTTCAAGCTTGCCTTCGAGATAGAATTCGACAATCCGGTGATTGGCCGTCAGACCATTGAGGCGGATTTTCAGGACCCGGCTTTCAGCGACGATATTCTGCGCGCCCGCACCTTTGGCATGCTCAAGGATGTCGAAGCCATGTGGAAGGCCGGTCTCGGCTTGGGCGGTTCGCTCGATAATACGGTTGTCGTCGATGGCGACCGGGTGCTGAACGAAGAAGGCCTGCGCTTCGACAATGAATTCGTCCGCCACAAGGTCCTCGACGCTGTGGGCGATCTGGCGCTTTCCGGCGCGCCGTTGATCGGTCGCTATGAAGGCGTGCGAGCTGGCCATGCCATGAACAACCGGGTTCTGCGGGCGCTGTTCGCGGACCGGTCGGCCTGGGAAATCGTCGAGCTTGGTGCTGGCGGGGAAGAAATCCGTCGCCCCATCGCCGTTCCCGCCGAATAAGTCTTTCTTTCGCCTCCGCAACATTCTTTACCTCTTCCGACCGCACTTTTATTGGCTGTGTCGGCCCTGTTTTTGCGACGGGCCGCTATGGTTTCCTGCGCCGGTTTAAGCTAGAACCTCCTCTGGCGCGGGGGTGCCGGCTGAAAGCGCCGGGGCCTTGTCACGCTCCCGGAATCGCTATGAGATGGCCTCGTTCCGACGGTTGGGACGGTCCTGCCGGGTGACCGTTGAAAATGGACTTTGCCGGCATGAGTGAGGCCAAGCTGCTTATCCCGCATTCTCAGGTTGCACGTCTGCGCACTGCGTTGTTCGGTGCACTCGTCGTCGGTTCGCTTCTCTCGGTCGCAGGCTGCGGCGGGGCGGGAACGGATCTGCCCTACGAAGAGCGGCCGGTCGAACAGATCTACAACAAGGCAATGGATCTGCTGGCGGATGGCAGCTACCAGAAAGCTTCCGTCGAGTTCGACGAAGTCGAACGCCAGCATCCTTATTCAGTATGGGCGCGCCGCGCGACGCTGATGTCGGCCTATTCTCACTATAAGGTCAACGAATACGACGACGCGATTTTGACCGCGCAGCGTTATATCTCGCTGCACCCCGGCAGCAAGGAAGTGGCCTACGCTTACTATCTCGTCGCGCTTTGCTATTACGAACAGATTTCCGATGTCGGTCGCGACCAGCAAATGACGCAAAACGCGCTCTCTTCGTTGACTTCCGTCATCCAGCGTTTTCCGCAGAGCGAATATGCGCGCGATGCGCGCCTCAAATTCGACCTGACGCGCGACCACCTTGCCGGCAAGGAAATGGAAGTCGGCCGCTATTATCTGAAGAAGCACGACTACATCGCGGCAATCAATCGCTTCCGTATCGTCATCGAGAACTTTCAGACGACGACGCATACGCCGGAAGCTCTGCATCGGTTGGTTGAAGCCTATCTGTCGCTGGGCATCAAACCTGAAGCGCAGACGGCGGCGGCAATTCTCGGTTACAACTATCCGGGTAGCGACTGGTATCAGGACAGCTATGCGCTCCTCGCGGGCCAAGGTCTCAAGCCCGAGGAGAACAAAGACTCCTGGATCAGCAAGGCCTGGCACACCGTTTTCTAGAAGCGTGTCCATATGCTCGCTGCGCTGTCGATCCGCGACATAGTTCTTATCGATAGGCTTGAGCTCGCGCTCGCGTCTGGCCTTTGTGCGCTTACGGGCGAGACCGGTGCGGGCAAATCCATCTTGCTTGACGCGTTGGGGCTCGCCATTGGCGGTCGCGCGGATGCCGGGCTTGTCGGTTTGACGGCGGAGCAGGGCAGTGTCACGGCCGTTTTCGATGTGGCGCTTGACCACCCCTCCCGCACCATTCTCAAAGACAATGGGCTCGACGCCGAAGGCGATCTCATCCTGCGCCGCGTTCAGACGAAGGACGGGCGCACGCGCGCTTTCGTCAATGATCAGCCGGTAAGCATTGGCTTGCTGCGTCAGGTCGGCGATGAGCTTGTCGAAATTCACGGCCAGCATGACGAGCGCGGGCTTCTCGACGCCGCCGGACATCGTGCTTTGCTCGATCTCTTCGGGGGACTTGAGGGAAAGGCACTTGATGTGCGCCGTCTCTGGGCCTCAGCCGCCGAGGCGCGGGCCGCTTTGAACGAGCACGAGGCTTTGCTGGCCAAGGCGCGAGCGGAGCAGGATTATCTGCGCCATGTGGTCGGCGAGCTTGATGAGCTTTCCCCGGAAGAGGGCGAGGAAACAAAGCTCGCTGAAGAGCGCATCCTGATGATGCATTCGGAAAAAATCGCAGCCGACCTCAGCGAGGCGGAAGATGCCTTGGCGGGCAATGGCGGCCTTGAAGCGCGGTTGGCGCAAGCCATGCGGCGTCTGGCGCGGGCCGCAGAGCAGGTGGGCGGCAGACTTGACGCCTCGATCTCCGCGCTCGACCGGACGCTTGTCGAAGCGGCGGAGGCGCGAGATGAGCTGGGGCGTGCCTCGAGAGCGCTGGAATTCGATCCGCTGCGACTGGAACGCGCCGAAACACGGCTCTTTGCGCTCCGGGCTGCGGCGCGCAAACACAATGTCACGGTCGACAATCTTGCCGCGCTTGCCAAAAAATTCAGAGGTGAGCTTGCCGACATTGAAGGCGGTGAAGTGAAGCTTGCTGCCTTGACGCAAGCCGCGGAGACCGCGCGGGCCGCTTATATCAAGGCTGCGGAAGCACTTTCGGCAGCGCGCACAAAATCGGCGGCGAAACTCGACCAGGAAGTGATGCGAGAGTTGAAGCCGCTGAAGCTCGACAAGGCGACATTCAAAACATCGGTCGAGCGGTTGGCGCCGGAGAGCGCAGGCCCTGACGGGTTGGACCGTGTGTCCTTTCTTATCTCAACGAATCCCGGTGCGCCGCTCGGCCCATTGATCAAGATCGCCTCAGGCGGCGAGCTGTCGCGTTTTGTGCTTGCGCTGAAAGTCGCGCTCGCTTCGCAGCGTAGTGCGCCGACGCTGATTTTCGATGAGGTCGATGCCGGCGTTGGCGGCGCTGTGGCGGAGGCCGTCGGGCTACGGCTGGCGGAATTGTCGAAAGTCGCTCAGGTCCTTGTCGTCACGCATTCGCCGCAGGTGGCGGCGCGTGCGCAACATCATTTGCGCATTTCGAAAAGCGAAATGAGGGCGAAGGGCGCACGCGTTGCGACCCGCGTCGATGTTCTCGATGCGCCGGAGCGGCGGGAAGAAATCGCGAGAATGCTCGCAGGCGCCACCGTCACGGACGAAGCTCGCGCGGCCGCCAGCAAGCTCATCGGGAGCCACTCGTGAGCGGCGTGGATAAACCAGCCGACAAGCTCACGCTCGAGGAGGCGGCGGAAGAGCTGGAGCGTCTGGCAGCGGAGATTGCCCGGAACGACAAGCTTTACCACCAGAAAGACGCGCCGGAAATTTCCGATGCGGACTATGATACGTTGCGCCGCCGCAACAACGAGATCGAGCAGCGTTATCCCGAACTGGTGCGTGAAGACAGCCCTTCAAAAAGTGTCGGGGCCGCGCCTGCCGATGCTTTCGGCAAGGTCACGCATAGAGTGGCGATGTTGTCGCTTTCCAATGGGTTCGCTGATGCTGACGTCGTCGAATTCTGGAATCGAGTTGGCCGCTTTCTTAATCTCAAAGAAGAAGACGAACTCGCGGTGACGGCGGAGCCGAAGATCGACGGTTTATCGGCATCTCTGCGTTACGAAAAGGGCCGGTTTGTACTCGGGGCAACCCGTGGCGATGGGCGCGAAGGCGAAAACGTCACCGAGAATTTACGCACGATTAAAGACATCCCGCATGAACTCAAAGGCAAGAACTTGCCGGATGTGTTTGAAGTGCGCGGTGAGGTCTATATGAGCCATGAAGACTTTCAGCGGCTCAACGAAAATCAGACCCGCGCGGGCAAGCCTGTTTTCGCCAATCCGCGCAATGCGGCGGCCGGCTCGTTGCGCCAGCTCGATTCGAAGATCACGGCGAGCAGGCCTCTGCGGTTTTTCGCCTATACGTGGGGCGAAGTCAGCGATGTGTCCGCCGACACGCAATCTGGGATGATGGACCAGTTCCGCAAATGGGGTTTTCCGGTCAATCCGCTGTTTCGCGTCAACACTTCATCGGAGGAATTGCTCGCCTTCTATCACGAAATAGAAGAGCAACGCGCCGATCTTGGCTATGACATTGATGGCGTCGTTTACAAGGTCAACCGGCTTGACTGGCAACAGCGTCTCGGTTTCGTGTCGCGCTCTCCCCGGTGGGCGATGGCGCATAAGTTTCCCGCCGAGCAGGCCATGACCGAGCTTCTCGGTATCGATATTCAAGTCGGGCGCACCGGGGCGCTGACGCCTGTCGCTCGACTGAAGCCGGTGACGGTCGGTGGCGTCGTGGTTTCGAATGCGACCCTGCACAACGAAGACGAGATTGAACGCAAGGATATTCGGATTGGAGATACCGTTGTCGTGCAGCGGGCGGGCGACGTTATTCCGCAGATTGTGCGCGTCGTCATGGATAAACGACACAAGGGCGCGCGACGTTATAAATTTCCCGAGCTGTGCCCGGCCTGCGGCAGCCACGCAGTGCGCGAAGCCGACCCCAAAACAGGCAAGCTCGATGTCGTTCGTCGTTGCACAGGCGGATTGATTTGCCCGGCGCAGGCGGTTGAACGTCTTCGGCATTTTGTGTCGCGCAATGCTTTCGACATCGAAGGGCTCGGTGAAAAGCAGATAGCGGCCTTTTATGCCGACGGGCTAATCATGCAGCCGGGCGATATTTTCACATTGGAGGAGCGCGACAAGCGCAGTCTGAAGAAGCTAAAAGACCGTGAAGGTTGGGGCGATACGTCGGCAAAGAAACTCTTCTCGGCCATCAATGAGCGGCGGACGATCGACATCGATCGCTTTATTTTTGGCCTGGGTATTCGTCATGTCGGCGAAACGAATGCGCGATTGCTGGCGCGCAGCTATGGCACGCTTCCGCATTTTGTTGAGGAAATGGAAAATGCGGTCGATCCCGAAAGCGATGCGCGGCGCGATCTTCTTTCTATCGATGGTGTCGGCGATGTACTGGCTGAGGCGCTGGTTGATTTTTTCGCCGAGAAACATAATCGAGAAGTGCTGACGACGCTCGAGAAAGCTGGCGTCGAGGCTGTGCCTTTGCCAGCGCAGGAAAAGTCATCTCCAGTTGCGGGCAAGACGGTCGTCTTTACCGGCTCGCTCGAACGCATGACGCGCGCGGAAGCGAAAGCACGAGCGGAACAAATGGGCGCGAAGGTCGCGGGCAGCGTGTCGGCGAAAACCGATCTATTGGTCGCCGGCGCAGATGCGGGCTCGAAGCTCACCAAGGCGGCGGCGCTTGGCGTCAAGGTCATCTCGGAAGACGAGTGGATAGAGATGGCGGGCGGCTAGATCTCTCGCGTTGCGTCTCTCAACCAACTCACCGTTTCAGCATCAAGACCCGGCGTCAGCGCTTCACGCACGTGAGCATGATAGGTGTTGAGCCATTCTTTTTCTTCTGCCGTCAGCAGGCTTGCCTCGACACAATTCAGATCGATGGGGGCCAGCGTCAGCGTTTCGAAGCCGAGCATGGGACGTTCGCCGCCCTGGACCAGCGCGGCGGGCGTTACCACCAGCAGGTTCTCTATACGGATGCCGTAGGCGCCGGTTTTGTAATAACCGGGCTCGTTCGAAATGATCATGCCCGGTTTCAATGGTACAGAACCGAGCTTCGAAATGCGCTGCGGGCCTTCATGCACGGAGAGATATGAGCCGACGCCGTGTCCGGTGCCGTGATCGTAATCGAGACCAGCCTTCCATAGCGACATACGGGCGAGTGCGTCGAGTTGCGAGCCGGACGTGCCGTCCGGGAAGCGCGCCGTGGCGATGCCGATATGGCCCTTCAGCACACGGGTAAAGCGGTCGCGCTGCTCGGTGCTTGCCTTGCCTATGGCAACCGTGCGCGTCACATCGGTCGTGCCGTCGAGATACTGCGCGCCGGAGTCGACGAGAAAGAGTTCGCCTGGTTGTAGCGGCTGATTGGTGCCTTCCGTCACGCGATAGTGAACGATGGCGCCGTTCGGGCCAGCGCCCGAGATCGTGTCGAAGCTCAGGTCTTTCAGTTCGCCAGTGTCGGCGCGAAAAGTTTCGAGTTTTTTCGAGGCGGTAATTTCATCAATGCCACCCTTGGGCGCGGCTTGTCCGAGCCAGGCAAGAAAACGTGTCAGGGCGCGGCCATCGCGTAAATGCGCCGCACGTGTGCCATCGATCTCCGCAGCATTCTTGCAGGCCTTTGGCAATTCGCAGGGGTCGGTTCCGCGTTTCACCTTTGCGCCCGCCGTTTGCAGGCGATCATTGATCCATGAGGCGCAGGTCGCGGGATCGACGAGAACCGTCTTCTTGTTTGCGCCGAGTTCATCGAGTGCTTCGGCCAGCTCTTCGCTCGGACGCAGCCTTACGATATTGCCGAGATGCGCGCGCGCTTTCGATCCCACCTTGCGGTCGTCGATGAAAAGCTCGGCGTGACCATCGGCATGGATCAGCGCGAAGGAGAGGGGCAGGGGCGTGTGGCCGACATCGGCGCCGCGAATGTTGAAGGCCCATGCAATCGAGTCAGGCATGG
This sequence comes from Parvibaculum sp., assembly GCA_036499025.1. Lineage (GTDB taxonomy): Bacteria > Pseudomonadota > Alphaproteobacteria > Parvibaculales > Parvibaculaceae > Parvibaculum. The sequence goes on from DASYEM010000084.1 coordinate 26,982, forward strand.
TCAGCATGGCGGCGTCTGCGCCATCAAGTGAGGCGGAAACGCGCTTCAGTTTTTCGGATGCGGGTTCTCCCGCATATCGCAATTCATGCGGCTGGATGGGCGCAGCAGGCGGTGGCGGCTGATCCGACCAGACCGTGTCGAGCGGATTGGTATCGACGGGGACGAGCGTGCCGCCGGCTTTTTCGGCTGCCGCCTTGTAACGCGCGACCGCGTCGATCGTATGGAGCCAAGGATCATAAGCGAGCTTGGCGCCTTTTGGCAGATTGTCTTCGATCCAGCGTGCAGGTGGCTGCTCAACCAGATGCTGCGGCTCGAAGACATTTATGTCGGTCTGCGAGCGGACCTGAAGCGTGTAGCGACCGTCAATGAATATCGCCGCCTTTTCCGCCAGCACGATAGCGAGGCCAGCCGATCCTGAAAACCCCGTCAGCCAGCGCAGGCGCTCGGCATGGGGCGGCACGTATTCGCCCTGATGTTCGTCGGCGCGGGGAATCATGAAGCCGTCGAGATCGTGCCGCTTCAACTCGTCGCGAAGACGTTCGGCGCGTTCGGCCCCAAGGGCGGGATTGGCTGTGTCGTCATAGGTCTGGAACATGCACCTAATATGGCGCTGGCTGGATGTCCGCGCAACCGAACTAACCTTGAATCCTGAGCGTCACCCAGTCGCCTTTGGGCTTGCGGCTGCGCAGGAAAAGACCCTGCATACGCAAAGCGCTCGTGACCATGGTTTCCTGGTTGCGCAGGATGCCCGAGAGGATCAGCGTGCCTCCCACTTTCAGATAAGCGGCAAAGGCGGGGGCGAGGAAGACGAGGGGGCGTGCGAGGATGTTTGCGACGACGAGGTCATAAGGCGCCCGAGCGCGCAAAGCAGGATGGCTAAAGCCCTTTGCTGCGACAGCGGTGACGAAAGGCGCCATGCCGTTCTTGCGCGCGTTTTCGCGTGTGACATGCACGGCGATGGGATCTATGTCGCTTGCCAGCACGTTGCAGCGCGCAATCTTTGCAATGGCGACGGCGAGCACGCCTGTCCCCGTGCCGATGTCGAGCGCGTTAAGCCGGAGGCCCGGTCGAACAAGTTCGGAAATGAATTCGAGGCAACCGGTCGTAGTTTCGTGGTGGCCAGTGCCGAAGGCCCGGCCCGCATCGACAAGCAGCGGAATGACGCCCGCCGGTATTCTGTGAGCGTCGTGACTGCCATAGACGAAGAAGCGTCCGGCGCGAACCGGATCGAGCCCTTCGAGGGAACGCGTCACCCAATCGATTTCGACAACGGGTTCGATGGCGAATTGCGTGGGCGTCGTACCGGCCATTTCCTCGACGGCTTCGAGGATGCCGCGCAGCAATTCGATATGCGGCTCTTCAGCATACAATGCTTCGACGGTCCACAGCCCATGCGCTTCAACTTCATTCCAGTCGGAGGCGGTTTTGACCAGCGGGCCCGTGCCGGGGTTTGTTTCGCTGGTTGAGACGGCCAGAGCTTCCGGCACGAAAGCGTCTTCGAGTGCGCTCGAGAAATTCTCCGCCACCGCGTAAGGGACGACGAAGGACGCTTTCCAGAGGCTCATGGATCAGGCCCGACCCAGAAAGCTGTCGATGACCTTCTTCTGGCCTGCCTTGTCGAAATCGACGGTTAGCTTGTTGCCGTCTATCTCACGCACTTCGCCATAGCCGAACTTCTGATGAAAGACGCGCTCGCCCTTGCTGTAGCTTGCGGCGGCGGGGTCGCTGGTCGCAACGAGGTCGCCATGAACTTCGGCGCTGGGCGGTCGCACTTTGGACGTCGTCTGGGTGTTGGCCTGCGCACGTTTCCAGCCGGGACTCGAATAAGAGCTGCCTTGCGCGAAGTCCTGCGCAAAGCGGCTCGGGGCATAGCTTTGATAGCTGCCCGCGCCCATCGCGCTTTCCGCCACTTCGACATGTTCCTTGGGGATTTCGTCGATGAAGCGCGACGGAATGGCGCTCTGCCACAGCGCATGGATACGACGGTTGGCGGCGAAGGAGATGTAGGCATGCTTGCGCGCACGAGTGATGCCGACATAGGCGAGGCGGCGCTCTTCCTCGAGACCAGCCAAGCCGCTTTGATCCAGCGAACGCTGATGGGGAAACAGACCTTCCTCCCAACCGGGCAGAAAGACGTTGTCGAACTCCAGTCCCTTGGCGCTGTGCAGCGTCATTAGATTGACCTTGTCGCCGCTATCTTTCGATTCAATTTCCATGACCAGCGAGATGTGTTCGAGATAACCGGCAAGATTTTCGAAGTGCTCCATAGAGCGCACGAGTTCTTTGAGGTTGTCGAGTTTGCCAGGCGCGTCAGCCGACTTGTCGTTCTGCCACATCTCGGTGTAGCCGCTCTCATCGAGAATGATCTCGGCGAGTTCTGTATGAGGGAGTCCAGTCACAAGCGCGCGCCAGCGCTCGACCATTTCGACAAAGCCCGTAAGCGCCCGACGCGGTGCGGGTTTCAACTCCTCGGTCGTAATGATCTCGCGCGCGGCTCGCATCAGCGAAACCCCGCGCGATCGTGCCAGCCTGTGGATGGTTTGCACGGCGACATCGCCAAGGCCGCGGCGCGGCTTGTTGACGATGCGTTCGAAGGCGAGATCGTCGTCTCCTTGCGCGACGAGACGCAGATAGGCGTTGGCGTCACGTATTTCAGCGCGCTCGTAGAAGCGTGGGCCGCCGACGACGCGATAGGGGATGCCGAGATTGATGAAGCGATCTTCAAATTCACGCATCTGGAACGACGCGCGCACCAGAATGGCGATCTGGTGAAGCATATTTTCCTTGCGCTGCAGTTGCTCGATCTCTTCGGCAATGGAGCGCGCCTCTTCCTCGCCGTCCCAATAGCTCGAGACCTTGACTTTCTCGCCCTCGTTCATTTCGGTCCAGAGGGTTTTGCCAAGACGTTGTTCGTTGGCCGCGATCAAGCCCGAGGCGGCGCCGAGAATATGCGGCGTCGAGCGATAGTTGCGTTCCAGCCGCACAACTTTGGCGCCGGGAAAATCCTTTTCGAAGCGCAGGATGTTGTCGACTTCCGCGCCGCGCCAACCATAGATCGATTGATCGTCGTCGCCGACGCAACAGATATTTTTGTGTTTCTGCGCCAGTAATCGCAGCCAGAGATATTGCGCGACGTTGGTATCCTGATACTCGTCGACCAGCATATATTTGAAGCGGTCCTGATAGTCCGCAAGGATTTCGGGATTTTCCTGAAAGATGCGCAGCGTCTCGAGCAACAGGTCGCCGAAGTCGACGGCGTTCAGCACCTTCATGCGCGCCTGATAGGCGGCGTAAAGCTCGCCGCCCTTGCCATTGGCGAAAGCGTGCGCCTCGCTTGCAGGCACCTTGTCCGGTGTCAGGCCGCGATTTTTCCAGCCGTCGATATGGGCGGCAAGCTGGCGGGCTGGCCAGCGCTTCTCATCGATATTTTCCGCCTCGATCAATTGCTTCATCAGCCGCACCTGATCGTCGGCATCGAGAATGGTGAAGTCGGAGCGCAATCCGGCGAGTTCTGCGTGACGGCGCAACATACGCGCGCCGATTGCATGGAAGGTGCCGAGCCATTGCATGCCTTCGACTACACCGCCGATCAGCTTGCCGATGCGCTCTTTCATCTCGCGCGCGGCTTTATTCGTGAAGGTCACGACGAGAACCTGGTTGGGCCAGGCGCGTCGCGTCGCAAGCAGATGAGCGAGCCGTGTCGTCAGCACGCGTGTCTTGCCGGTGCCTGCGCCCGCCAGCACAAGAACGGGCCCGTCCAGCGCCTCGACAGCCTCGCGCTGCGCCTCGTTCAGCCCATCGAGATAGGGCGCGCGCATGCCCGCGATCGCCGCGGCGCTGGTCGTGCGCGCGGTGTCCTGTTCGGGGATCGCCCCAAGGTCAAATGGGTCGCTCATACGGGCTCTTAGGTCGGAAGGCTTGATTCCTGGAAATATAGCATGGGACGAAGTGGCAATTCGGCGCGGCTTTGCTGCCGTGGCGCCATCAATGGCTTGGTTTTTCGTCTGCCGCTCGATAAATAAGGAACACCGGCAGCGCTCGCAAGCCCGGACGAACGATGCGCTTGAAGACATCCATGGATAAATCCCGATTTAAACGGCTTTTCTTCGTCTATTCGCGGCGCTGGCGGCGACGGGCGATTTTCGTCCTTGGCGGTCTTGCCGTGGGCGGTGCGGCTGTGGCGCTTGCGGTCGCCTCCGACTGGGCGCAGCTCGAGTTTCGGCTTTTCCTGGGGACATGGCGATATGGTGGCCTCCTCGCGACACCCGCAGGTTTCGCGCTGACAATCTATCTCACAAACAGGTTTTTCCCGAATTCCGGCGGCAGCGGCATTCCGCAGGCGATCGCGGCGCGGGCACTGAAAGATCCGGCGGAACGCAACAAGCTCGTTTCGTTGCGGATTGCCGTCGGCAAGGTTCTGCTGACGCTGATGGGCCTATTCGTCGGCGCTTCCACGGGCCGCGAGGGGCCAACTGTGCAGGTCGGTGCATCATTGATGTATGCGCTCGGCCGCTTCTCGCAGCGACACCAACCCGGCTTGATCCTTGCCGGTTCTGCCGCAGGCGTTGCGGCGGCGTTCAATACGCCGCTGGCCGGCATCGTTTTCGGCATTGAAGAAATGAGCCGCTCCTTCGAGGTGCGCGCCAGCGGCCTCATTATCGGCACGATCATCGCGGCGGGGCTCACATCGCTCGCCTTTCTGGGTAATTACACCTATTTCGGATCGTCGGCTGCCGTGCTGCCGATCGGTGCGGGCTGGGTTGCCGTGCTTGCCTGCGGGGTCGTCGGTGGTTTGCTTGGTGGGCTGTTCAGTCGGGTGCTGATCCTCTTTGCGTTCGGCCTACCGGGACGAGTGGGGAGGTGGGTTGCCGCCCATCCGGTAATCTTTGCCGCCGCTTGTGGACTGGCTGTCGCGCTGTGCGGCCTCCTTTCGGGCGGCGCGGTCTATGGCACCGGCTATGCGCAGGCGAAGGCATTGCTGCACGACACGCAAGCCCTGTCCATTTTCTATGCGCCGCTAAAATTCATCGCGACCGTTTTATCGTCGATCAGCGGCATACCGGGTGGCATTTTCTCGCCGTCGCTCTCGGTCGGAGCGGGCATAGGCGCGGATATGGCGCGCTTCTTCCCCGAAACGCCGATTGGCGCACTCGTGTTGCTCGGGATGGTTTCCTATTTCAGCGGTGTCGTGCAGGCGCCGATTACCGCCTTCGTCATCGTTTCCGAAATGACCGACAATCATGGGCTTCTTGTGCCGCTGATGCTCGCGGCGCTGATCGCGCAAGGCACCTCACGGCTGATTTGCAAGGAGGGCGTCTATCACGCGTTGGCGAAAAAATTCATTCCGCCGCCTTCCGTTTGATGCCGATAACGCGGCCGGCCTGTTCAGGACGTGCGATATTTCGATGAGCTTCCATCATCGCGCCGATTTTCTCTTGCGCGGCCTCGGGGAACGGTGAAACGCGGCGCGTCTTCATGTCCACATGCACGCACATCTGTTCCGATGTGGCGGCGAGATAGCCTTTCTCGGCGTGGTACATGTTGCCGAAGATGTGAATGCGTTTCGCATCCCAATCGAGCAGCTGATAGGTGATGCGGACTGGCTCGCCTTCTTTCAACTCATCGAGATAACAGACGTGGACCTCGGCGGTGAAGGTCGAGCCTTCGCCCTTTTGCGTGTAGTCCCAACCGATGCCGAGATCGGTGAATGCCTTGTCCAAAGACTCGTCGAAAAGCAGATGGTAATAGGCCATGTTCATATGGCCGTTAAGATCGACCCATGCGGCCTCGACCTTGCGCAGCGGACATTCGATGGGCTTTGCGGTCATCATTGTCGAGGCTCCCCAATTAGTATTGTTTTGCGGTCATGCTAGTTTAGTGAGGTCTGGAGAGCAAAGAGGTGGTCATGAGCAAAGCAGGTATGCAGGCGAGCGGCCAGAGCGAGGCTCTCGCCGAATTGGCAGCGCTTCTCGGTGATCGCCTGACCACGTCCATGCCGATACGAGAGGCGCATGGACGTGACGAATCCTGGCATCCGGTCGTCGCGCCCGATGCGGTTGCTTTCGCGGTATCGACCGAAGAAGTCGCCGGGATTGTCGGCATCTGTGCACGCCATCGCTTTCCGGTCATTCCGTTCGGTACGGGTACTTCGCTTGAAGGCCATATCTCCGCGCCGCATGGCGGGCTTTCGCTCGATCTGTCGCGCATGAACCGTATTATTGAGGTCAATGCCGCCGATCTCGATGTGCATCTCGAAGCCGGGGTCACGCGCAAGGCGCTGAACGTCCATTTGCGCGACATGGGACTCTTCTTTCCGATCGATCCGGGGGCGGATGCGAGCCTTGGCGGCATGGCGGCGACGCGGGCGTCCGGCACCAACGCGGTGCGTTACGGCACGATGCGCGAGAATGTTCTGAACCTCACGGCCGTGATGGCCGACGGCCATATCGTGCGCACGGCGCGACGGGCGCGGAAGTCGTCGGCCGGATATGATTTGACGCGGCTTCTTGTCGGTTCGGAGGGGACGCTCGGCGTCATCACCGAGTTGACGCTGAAACTATCCGGTATCCCGGAAGCGATTTCATCGGGCGCAGTTTCCTTTCCCGATTTCGAAAGCGCCATTGCAGCGGTCATCACGACGATTCAGTCGGGACTGCCGATAGCGCGGATCGAATTTCTAGACGAGGTGCAGGTCGCGGCGTGCAATCGTTATTCGAAGCTAGCTTTGCCCGAGATGCCATTGCTACTTGTCGAGTTTCACGGCAGCGAGGCATCGGTCGCGGAGCAGGCGCAACGGTTTGGCGCCATCGCGTTGGACTATGGCGGCGGCGATTTCGAATGGGCGACGAAGCCGGAAGACCGCACCCGGCTCTGGGAAGCGCGGCATAATGCACTTTACGCCGCGCTGGCGCTGCAACCCGGTAAGAAGGGACTTATCACGGATGTCTGCGTGCCGATCTCGCGGCTTGCCGAAGCGATCAAAGAGACGAAGGCCGATCTGGCCAAGTCATCGCTCGTCGCACCGATGGTCGGTCATGTCGGCGACGGAAATTTTCATCTCATCATGCTGGTTGACCCTGAGAAACCGGAAGAGCTTGCCGAAGCCAGGCGCATTCACGACCGGATGGTCGTTCGCGCATTGTCGCTCGACGGCACCTGCACGGGCGAGCATGGGATCGGCGCGGGCAAGATAGCGTTTCTTGAAGCGGAACATGGCGAGGGTGTTGCCGTCATGCGTACCGTCAAGCGGGCGCTCGACCCTTTCAATATACTCAACCCCGGCAAGATGTTTAACGTCTAGCTATTGACCGCGACATTGACGGCCAAGGCCAGCAGAACCGTATTGTAGAAAAACGAGATGATGCCGTGTAGCAATGTCATGCGCCGCATGTTGCCGTCGCTGACTTGCACATCCGACACTTGCGCCGTCATGCCGACGACGAAGGAATAATAGAGAAAATCCCAGGAGCCCGGCTCCTTCGTGCCGGGAAATTCGAGACCGCCGGAGTCCTCGCGTTTCTTCGCGCCTCCCTGAGACAAGTAATAGAGATGCGCGTAGTGCGATGCCATGACGGTGTGAAACGTGAACCAGCCGAGCGGAACGCCGAGCAGCGTGAAGGCGAGCAGCTGGGGTTTCAACTCACCGTCGCTGTGAAGCATCAGAAAAATGGCACCCAGACTCAATAGGACGGCGGTGAGCGTAATGACGGCGATGACCGCAATGCCCTCATCCTCGAAATCCGATCTTTTGCGCATGCGCTCAGGCGTTTGGTTCGTCAGAAAAATTCCTGTCACGATCAGATAGACGAGAAAAAAGCCGTCACCCGCGATAACGAGGCGAAGCGGACCGGCGACGAAAGGTCCGAGCGCGAACCACGCGATAATTCCAATAGATGCAGCAATATAGAAGCGTGCGTGGTGCGTTGTGTGTTGCCCTAGCGAGTTCACGATAAGTCCTCCGTGAGTTGATCGAGATTAATCTAGCTCGCAGAAATTTTTCGGGGGGAAATTCTATTTTTCGACTTTTTCCACGATTGAGCGTTTTACCCATGAACCCGAAATAACGCAGACAAAGGAGTGTTGTTTATGGATAAGGACCGAATTGAAGGCGCGGCAAAGCAGGCCAAGGGCGCGGTGAAGGATGCTGCGGGCAAGGTCGCCGGCGACAAGAAGTTGCAGGCCGAGGGAAAGCTGGACAAGGCTGAAGGCAAAGTACAAAACGCTTACGGCTCGGCCAAGGATGCAGCTCGCGACGCCGCCCAGCAACGTTAATCCAGATTAAATTTCTCTCGCAGGGATTGCCGGGGTCGCCGCGAAAGCGGCGGCTCCGGTTTCGTTTTGTCTAGTCGAGGGTCTGGCGATAACGATTGAGCGCAATGACAGTTGCGACCAGAAAAAACAGAACAAGGGCGGCCGTATCCATCGCGATATCGCCTATGCCATTTCCCTTGAGAAGCACGCCGCGCACGATGCGCAGGAAATGCGTCAGAGGCAGGATTTCACCTATCCATTGCGCCCAGGCGGGCATGCCGCGAAAGGGAAACATGAAGCCGGAGAGCAGGATCGACGGAAGGAAAAAGAACACAGCCATCTGCACGGCTTGTAATTGGTTCTGTGCCAGCGTTGAGAACGTGAAGCCAACGGCCAGGTTTGCTGCGACGAAAAGCAGCAAGACAGCAGAGAGCAACGTCAGGCTGCCGATCATCGGCACATCGAAAAGCCAGCGTGCGGCGATCAGGATCATGGCAGTCTGTATGTAACCAACGACGATATAAGGGAAGATTTTTCCCATCATCACTTCAAAGGGGCGCGCTGGCGTCGTCAGCAGATTTTCCATCGTGCCGCGCTCGATCTCGCGGGTGACCGCGAGCGCGGTGAACATCACCATGGTCAATGTCAGGATGACGCCGAGAATACCCGGAACGATGTTGTATTGCGTGCGCCCTTCGGGATTATATCGTTCGTGGGTGACGAGCTGAAATGGCGGAGCGCCTTGGCGCAGGTTCGCGAGCGGGCCAGTCAGATCGCGATTGAGAGCTTGTCCCGCTAATATATTGACGGCGGCGATGGCGTTACCGGTTGCGGCTGGGTCTGTTGCATCTGCATCGAGCAGAAGTTGAGGGCGAGCGCCCCGTACCACGTCGCGTGAAAAATTGGCCGGGATTTCGATAATGAACTGGACGTCGCCTCGAGCGAACAACCTTTCTGCCTGCTCCTCTGTTTCGGGGTGGTCCACAACCTTGAAATAATCGGTGTTTTCAAGCGCTGCCAAGAAACTGCGCGTGAAGGTCGATTGGTCATGATCGAAGACAGCGGTGGGGAGATGCTTGGGATCGGAGTTGATCGCATAGCCGAAGAGTAAAAGCTGCATGATAGGCACGCCCAGCATCATCGCAAAAGTCAGCCGGTCACGGCGCATCTGGATGAATTCCTTACGCATCAGCGCTCCGAGACGCGTAAAATTGAAGCGGTCGCCCATCATTGGAAATTGTCCGGCGTCTGCTTCATCATCAAGATGAAGACGTCTTCCAGTGTCGGCGCATCTTCTTTCCAGGCGAGTCCAGATTCGGTGCGATAAGGTTCGATGGCTTGCGCGAGCGCGTCACGGTCGGTGCCACTTACATGCAGCACCGTCCCGAAGGGCGCTACAATATCGACGCCCCCGCGGGCTGCGAGGTCACGGGCAAGTCGATGAATGCGCTGTTGGGATGGGCCGGAGACGGTCCACGTTTTTAACCCCGACTGTGCGATCACCTCGTCCGCCGTGCCGCGCGCGAGCAAGCGTCCATAAGCGAGATAGCAAATTTTGTGGCAGCGTTCCGCCTCGTCCATGTAGTGCGTGCTGACGAGAACTGTGAGGCCACCATCCGCGAGCTCGTGGATTTCATCCCAGAATTCGCGCCGCGCTTTCGGATCGACACCCGCTGTCGGTTCATCGAGCAGCAACAGCTTCGGCTTATGCATGATACAGGAGGCGAGAGCCAGGCGTTGCTTCCAGCCACCTGACAGTGTACCGGCGAGCTGATCGGCACGTGCTTTCAGGTTCAGCTTTTCAATCGCCGCGTCGACGGCGTCCCGACGATTTTCAAGCTGATAGATGCGGGCAATGAAGTCGAGGTTCTCGCGGATGCTCAAATCTTCATAGAGGCTGAATTTCTGTGTCATGTAGCCGACTTCGAGCTTGATGCGCGGGCTTTCGGTCAAGATGTCATAGCCGAGGCATGTGCCGTGGCCTGCATCAGGTGTCAGCAATCCGCAAAGTAGACGAATCGTTGTCGTCTTGCCGCTGCCGTTGGGTCCAAGGAAGCCGTAAATTTCGCCTTTCGCCACTTGCATATCGACATTATCGACGACCTTCTTGCCACCAAAGGCCTTGGTCAAACCTTCGACGTCGATGACGAGATCGTTGTCTGCGCGAGCGGCGGGGGATGTGTTCGTCGTCACTTCGCCGGTTCCGCCAGCGTCACGAGCACAGGTTGTCCGGGGTGAAGCGCTTCAGGTGTCGAGTCCGGCCAAGCTTCCGCCATATAGACGAGTTTCGCTTTTTCGTGTTCGCTATAAATGACGGGCGGCGTGAACTCGGCATCCGTGGAGATGAAGCGTACGGTCCCGACGAGGTTTCCGCTGCAGCCATCACATGCAAGCGTCACCTTGTCGCCTGTGTGGACACTCCCAAGTTCCGGCTCGGGAATGAAGAAACGAACTTTGATGTTCGCGGGCGACAGCACTGAGACGACAGGTTGGCTCGGTCCGGCGAATTCGCCGACCCGAAAGAAAACGTCTTCGATCGTGCCGCCATTGACTGCGTGGCCTTCGCGTCGCGCGAGACGCCAGTCGGCCTGTGCAAGCCCCGCTTGTGCCGCTTTGACGGCAGCGTCGGCGGCGGCGATCTGGTCGGCGCGGGCGGCGAGGTTACCGGTCGCGATGCGCGCATCGAGCTCGCGCACGGCGGCCGCCGCTGCATCATGCGTTGCTTTGGCCGCGTCGAGCGCAGCCTTGGACACATTTCCATTCGCATATAGAGCGCGGGCGCGCGTCAGATCGAGTTCGGTTTTTTTCAAGGTTGCTGTGGCGCTGGCGCGAGACGCCTTGATTTGCTCAAGTTCAGTTGGGCGCAATCCCGTCAGCAAATCCTCATATTGAGACTTTGCTTGCGCAAGTTGCGCCGCAGCCTGGTCATGCGCGGCCACTTCCGATGTCTGTTCGAGCTGGAAGAGCAAAGCGCCGTCGGAGACCTTGTCACCCCGTTTTACGGGGATTGCATCGACGATGCCGCCGTCGATCGGCGCGACGCGCACATATTCGCCTTCCGCATAACCTTGATAACTATCCTTGCCGCGGTCATCGCACCCAGCGAGAAGAAGCGCGGTCGCGCATGCGAACAAGAGGGGATGGAGGCGCATTTTCACGCCTCCTTTTCCGCGGCGAGACCGCGCAAGACGAAATCGAGGTGGCTGGGAAGAAATTTTTCCGGAGCGAATTCGGGCATCGGTCCGAAGGCTTCTGTTGCGAGCGCATGCATCAACAGGGGAAAGATGACGCTCTGAGCCGTCGGCATGGGATCGCATTGGCGAAACTCTCCGCTCGCCACGCCGCGCTCGATGATGCGCGCGATATTGTGCAATCCGCGAAAGGCGATCTCCCTGCGGTAGAATTCGGCGATCTCTGGGAAATTGCCGGCCTCGGCCATCACGACCTTGATGATCGAGCGCATTTCAGACGACCCTATGATGGCGCTCGCATGCCGATAGAGACCGTGCAGAAGTTCAGTCGCGGGACCGTCAAAATCATCGATGAAAGCTTCAATCGCTCCAACGCGAGGGCTTGCTACGTCGCGGACGATTGCCTTGAAGAGGTCGGCCTTGCTGTCGAAATAGAGATAAATGGTCGCCTTGCTGACGCCGGCTGCTTCGGCAACGTCTTCCAGCCGGGTCGCGGCGAAGCCTCTGTCGGAAAAGAGCCGTAGGGCTGCCGCCATAATTTCGGCGGGGCGGGCTTCCTTGCGTCTTTGCCGTTTTGGCTGGGGAAGGGCCGTCATTCGAGCGCCTTAATAACTGACTGGTCAGTAATTTATGCGACGTGAGATGGCTTGGCAAGAGGTTTTTGAAGGGAATGAGGGCCGGATCGGCGCTGTCGTCTCAACGACTTAAATGATGCGTCAACGGACGAACTTCTGGCGTGAAATTACGTTATAGGGTCTTCCGGCTCATTTTTATCGGTGTCTGAAAGCGAGGTTTCGCGGCGCAAAGACTCGTGCGCCTTGGCTTCTTTTTCGCGGAGGAGGCGGGAGGCTTTCTTCTCCGCGCCGGTTCGGCCAAAGCGCACGCGGTTTGCGGCGGCTTGCCCTTCCTTCTCCTTCCGGTCCTGCTGTTTCTTGTCGTCGCGGGATATTTTCCGAAATCTCGAGAAATTCAGTATATTTCCGCCATCTGAAACCATAATTTGCCCGCAAATGGGCGGCAGCCTGCCGCGATATGTTCGTTTGACGCGTCTTGCCTCACATTAGGCGAAAGACGAAGGACAAGAAACCGCCGCTTGGGGGCGGCTGGAGATGGATTTTTGAATACGGTTCTTTCCTATTTGGCCGGTCTGGTTGCGGTGCTGCTGATCGCCGCGCTCGCCGGTCCGACGTTCGTCGATTGGAACCGTTTTCGCGGCGAGTTTGAAGCGCAGGGACAGAAGATCACCGGCCGCGAGGTCAAGATTGGCGGCGACATCAGTTTCGTTGTCCTTCCCGCGCCGCATCTGACGCTCAACGACGTCTCGCTCTCCAATGTCGAAGGCGGCGACAACGCCGATCTCGTTCGCATCGGGCAGGTGGATGCCGAAGTCGCGCTCGCACCGCTGATCAGCGGCGAGATCAGCGTGACCAGCGTCAAGGTTACGCGTCCGCAGATCCACCTCGAAATTTCGGCGGATGGGCGCAACAACTGGCGCGATCTCCTGCTGGCCACGCCAATGCATGAGGATGGATTGTTCGGCCTCTCTTCAGTGAGCCTTCAGAAGGCGAGCTTTGAAGAGGGCACGGTCACCTATGTTGATCATCGGGGCGGGCGCAACTGGCGCGTCGAGCATCTGAATGGCGACGTCATGGCCACATCGCTTGTCGGCCCCATTCGTGCCGAACTGTCCTTGCAGACCAACGATATGCCCTTCGCGGTTCGGCTTGCTGTTGGCAATTTCGGTGGCAACAAGGCGTTTCCGATCACGGCGGAAATCCAAAGCCTGAAAGCGCCGGCGAAGCTTTTGTTCTCCGGTATTTCGACCGGCTTTTCCTCCGAGGCGCGCGTCGATGGCACGGCGAGCGTTGAACTTGGCAGCACCAAAGTGGCCGAAGGCGAAAAGGCGCGGCCACCTTTGCGCATCGAGGCGGGTATCGTTTCGAATGGCGATACCGCAACTTTTCGCAATCTCATCGTCGCGATGGCTGGAACGACGCTCAAAGGCGAGGGCCACGCGACGTGGCGCGGTCGCCCGACGGCATCGGTTCATCTCGCGGGCGAGGCGTTGACGCTCGATCCGCTGATCGACCGCATCGGCGATCTGTCGGCGGGCGGCAAGGTGCCGTTTGGCGGGTTGGCGAGCTTGCCGGTTCCCGGCTGGATCGATGCAGATGCCGACGTGAAGATTGCCGGGCTGCTGTTGCGCGACGTCCTCGTCAAAGATGCAGTGCTCGATGTGGCGCTCAACAACGGCACCTTTGCGATCAAGCGCGCGCGCGGCGACATAGCGGGCGGCACGAATTTCGAATTGAGCGGTGCGCTTTTACCCGGCGCATCGCCGCGTTTCGACGGCAAGGTTGCAGCGTCGAGCAGCAATCTCTCGGCGCTGGCGCGTTGGCTCGATACGCTGCGCGCGGAGCCGGTGGCGCAGGGTGCCAAACCGGCAAAGCCTACGGAAGTAGCCGCGAGTTCAGATCCGCGCCGCCCATTCGCCGTTTCGTCGCGCATCAGCCTGACGCCGGATCGTCTCGAATTTATCGATCTTGCAGCAGCTTATGCGACCTCGCCGACGCCCGGCGATCTTCAGGGCAATCTTTCCTTCACGCCGCAGGACAAGCGCACGCTGCTCACGGCAGCCCTGGCCGTGAAGACGTTCGATCTCGATCCACTGCGCGCGCTCTGGCCCGCCGATACGAAGCCGCTTTCGCTTCTCGACAGCTATGATGTCGATGTGACTGCAACCGCCGATCGTTTGACCGTCAACGGCACCACGGTTGCCGGGCTCGACATGGCCGCGGCGGTGACGCAAGGCACACTCGATCTTCGGCGTTTCAACGCGGCGGATTTTGCCGGCGCCAAGCTCGCCTTCACCGGTTCGCTTTCCGGTTTGACGCAAGGCAAGCTCGATGCGTTGCAGGGCAGGCTCAAAGGCGATCTCTCTGCCGAGAAGACAGATGGGCTGCTCGCCTTTTTCAACGTGAAGACTGCGGGGCTTCAAGGACCGGCGCAACTCGGGTTTGATTTCGCCTCGGGCCAGGCGGTCGATAGCGAAGCGAAACTCGACACGCTGACGGTCAAGGGATCGCTGGCCGACAGCCGGGTCGATGCCGTGTTGAAGCGCGGGCGCGCGGCTGACGGAAACGTCAATCGCCTCGACCTCATCGCTAATGCTTCGAATGCAGATGGGCGCGCATTGCTGCGGCAATTGGGTTTCAAGGCGAGCGATACATTGACCGGCGCGGGCACGGCGTCGCTGCAGATGAACGGTGCGAGCGCGAAGCCTTATGAGACGACATTGCGGGTCAATGTCGGCGAAGGCATGTTCATGGCGAAAGGTACGCTGAGCGATCCGCTTGGCGCGCGCAGCTTTAACGGTCACGCCGATATTTCGGCGTCGAGCGTCGCAACCGTTTTCGCTGCACTTGGTGCACCAGCCTATGTGACGGATTTTGCCACAGCGCAGGCGGGCGGTCCGAGTTTTGTTTTTTCCGCCGATGTGAAATCGCAGCCGGGGCTGCTCTCTTTCAACAATACCGAGATCGTCACGGGCAATCTGCATGTCTCCGGCGAAGCCGCCTATGCCGATGCGATAGACGGAAAGCTGCCGACACTGACCGGCAAGCTTGAAACCAATGCACTCGACATGACGCCGCTTTTCGGCGCGAAGGATGCGGAGACCTTGTGGCCGACGGCGGCGCTCGATTGGTCGCCGCTGGGACAGTTCGAAGGCAATGTCGCGTTGAAGATCGGGACGTTGAGTATCGGCACGCTGAAACTCAACGAGGCCGAGATGCAGCTCTCGCTCGCGAGCAGCGTGCTGTCTGCATCGCCAATCAGCGCGAAGTTTGCCGATGGCAAAGCGGCGCTTACTTTGCGGGTCGAAGGCGGCAAGTCGGGTGAGCCGGGTATCGGCCTGACGTTCAATGCCGAGGACGCGGATCTCGCCAAAGCCAGTGCGCAGATCGCGGGCACGCAGTTCGGCGCGGGCCGGGCTTCCATCGATCTGCGGGCGGAAGCGCAGGGACGGAGCTGGTTCGCGCTGGTGTCGTCGGTCAATGCGACGGGTACGATCAAGACGCGGGATGCCGCCTTCGCGCCGCTCGATGTGGCGGCGTTTCACGATGCGTTGATGGCTGCAAAAGACGTCAACCAGTTGCCGTCGTTGTCGAACCAGACGCTTGCAAAGGGGGCAACGCCTGTTGGCGGCCTCGACGGCGATTTCACCATGAAGGACGGCGTCGTCAAATTTTCCCGCGATGAGTTATCCCTCAAATCCGGGACCGCGAAGCTCACCGCGATGTTCGACTTGCCGCGGCTGACTGCCGACGGCGAACTCGACATCAGTTTTTCCGACCCGAAAGATACCCCCGCTTTTTCCAATGTCGCGGCGGGCAGGGTTGGCGAGATTGAACGACGGATGGACACGGCGGCGGTCGAACAATATGCCGCAAAACGCATCATCGCGCAGAGTGCCGAGGATGCGGGGGTAAGTTATATTCCGAAGGGGTTGCGCAATCTGATCGGCATGGGCGACGACAAGGTCAAGGGACCGGCGGTCGCCGGCATTCCTCTGCCGATGCTGCGGCCCGAGCCGAAGGCCTCATTGCAGTAATCGGGCACGTGGCAATATCAGGCGCAGGTGGCGGCGCTCTTGTTCTTGAAGTGAGCGAGGATGTAGACGCGCACCGCGCCGGAGAGATTGCCTTCGCTGTCGCGCCCGGCGTCGATGCGGCGGACGAGTTCGTTCACCGAGACATCTTCCGTACACGCTATTTCTTTCAGCGCATCCCAGAAGGGCCGCTCCAGCGAAATGCTGGTGCGGTGGCCCGAGATGGTGACGGAGCGTTTGATCTCAGCGGGCATATGGCGCTTTCGAAAAGAAGACCCTCACTAGACCCTCACCCAACCCTCTCCCAGAGGGAGAGGGCTTAGAAAGAATGGGTAAAATTTATTCCGGGGCGATCATTTTTTCCGGGCGGACCACGGCGTCGAATTCCTCGTTGGTGACGTAACCGCCGCCAACGGCTTCCTCGCGGAGCGTCGTGCCGTTCTTGTGCGCGGTCTTGGCGATCTTCGCCGCGTTGTCGTAGCCGATCTTTGGGGCGAGCGCGGTGACAAGCATCAGCGAACGCTCGAGCGCGGCCTTGATGTTGTCTTCGCGGGCTTCGATACCCGTGACGCAATTTTCGGTGAAGCTCACGGCGGCGTCGGCCATCAGGCGCACGCTTTGCAGAAAGTTGTAGGCCATGACCGGGTTGTAGACGTTCAACTCGAAATGGCCCTGGCTGTCGGCGAAGGTGAGCGCGGCATTGTTGCCGAAAATCTGTACACAGACTTGTGTCATCGCCTCGCACTGGGTCGGGTTCACCTTGCCCGGCATGATCGATGAGCCGGGCTCGTTCTCGGGCAGGGAGAGTTCGCCAAGGCCGGAACGCGGACCCGAGCCGAGGAGGCGGATATCGTTGGCGATTTTAAACAGCGAGGCGGCGACCGTGTTGATCGCGCCGTGGCTGAAGACCATCGCGTCATGGGCGGCGAGCGCCTCGAACTTGTTCGGCGCGGTGGTGAAGGGGAGCTTTGTGATCGCGGCGATGCGTTCGGCGACCTGCTCGGCGAAGCCGATGGGCGCATTGAGGCCCGTGCCGACGGCAGTGCCGCCTTGCGCGAGTTGCATCAGCGCGGGAAGCGTCAGTTCGATGCGGGCGATGCCGTTCTCGACCTGCTTGGTGTAGCCGGAAAATTCCTGACCCAATGTGAGTGGCGTCGCATCCTGCGTATGGGTGCGGCCGATCTTGATGATCTTCGCCCACTGGTTCGCCTTGTCGTTCAGCGCATTGCGCAGCATCTGCAATGCGGGGAGCAGGCGGTGATGAATTTCTTCCGCGCAGGCGATGTGCATGGCCGTCGGGTAGGTATCGTTCGACGACTGGCTCATGTTGACGTGATCGTTCGGATGAACCGGCTTCTTCGAGCCCATCTCGCCGCCGAGCATTTCGATGGCGCGGTTCGAGATCACTTCGTTGGCGTTCATGTTCGACTGCGTGCCGGAACCGGTCTGCCAGACGACGAGGGGGAAGTGTTCGTCGAGCTTGCCCTCGATGACTTCCTGCGCGGCCTTGACGATGGTTTCGCCGACCGTCTTGTCGAGGCGGCCGAGCGCCATGTTGGTTTCGGCGGCGGCGCGCTTCACGATGCCGAGCGCGCGGACGATGGGGGCGGGCTGCTTTTCCCAGCCGATCTTGAAATTGCCGAGCGAGCGCTGCGCCTGCGCGCCCCAGTATTTGTCGGAGGCGACTTCGATCGGGCCGAAGGTGTCGGTTTCCGTGCGGGTTTTCGTCATCGCATGCGCTCCGTGCTGGCAGGTTCGTTTGGGCGGTGATTTAGCACGGGGGGAGGCGGGGGGAAAGGATGGGGAGCCTCATGGAAGGCTGTCATCCCGGGCTTGTCCCGGGATCCAGGGCCACATGCTCCGCGCCTGACGCTACTGGACCCCGGCACAAGGCCGGGGTGACAAATGAAAAGGCGGTGGAAAACGCAAAAGATGGATGGCCCGGTCGATCCCCGATCAAGTCCGGGGAGGGCCATGACGGCTTTATTTTGCTTTGGCTCTTACTTCTTGCGAAAGGCGTCGAGGCTGACGACGGCGGCGTCGCCGGAGGGGGCGGGCGGTTCGTCTTTTGCGGTGGTCGGCTTCGGGGTTTCCGGGGCGCCTTCGGGTTTTTTCACTTCGAACTGGAGGCCGAACTGGACGCTCGGGTCGAAGAAGGCGTGGACGGCGGAATAGGGGACGACAAGTTTTTCGGGAATCTTGTTGAAGGTCAGATCGACCGAGAAGCCGTCTTCGCGCACATCGAGGTTCCAGAACTGGTGCTGGAGCACGATGGTCATTTCTTCGGGATATTGCTTGCGCAGTTTTTCCGAGACATCGACGCCGGGCGCGTCGGTGCGGAACGAGATGTAGAAATGATGATCGCCCGGAAGACCTTTTTTCAACGCGACGTCGAGGGCGCGGCGGATGACGCCACGCAGCGCTTCCTGCGCCATCACGTCGTAATGCATCTGGTCTTCGGCCAAAGCTGGCACTCCTCGGGAAATCGACACTCGGTCGGATGATTCAATCAGCCTTTGGACGCGGGGTCCATATGCCGTCCGCAGTTATCGCAGAAGTATGGCGAATTCGATACCGAAGCGGTGGGCATCGCCCGGCCAGCGGGCGGAAAAATAGTTACCGTCCAGCACCGTGAAGCCGCGGTCGAGCTTGTCCATCGCATCGCGGGCGATGCTGTTGGGGCCGGGCAGGAAATCGCTCGGGCTTGCAAGCAGCGCGCGAATTTCGGTTTCGAGCGGCGTCGGGTAGGTGCGGTAATAATCCTTCATCCATGCCCGCGTCATGCCCCAGGCGAGAAGCTCTTGCGCGCGGGTGAGGCCGGTCGTCTTGCGGCCATGAAGAACCGACTTGCCGGTGGCCGCTTTGGAGCGCGCGGCGAGCAAGGTGCCGTGGCAGATCGCGCCGACCGGTTTGGCGGCGGCGAAGAAAGCGGCGACGGTCGATTGAAGCTTTGGAGATTCGAGATAGGGCTTCATGCCCTTGGCGTGACCGCCGGGAAGCAATAGCGCGTCGAAATTCGCGGCGTCGATCTCGGCCCAGGCGATGGGAGCCTGAAAGGCGGGGCTCTGCGTCAGCGCTTTATAGGCGGCGTGGCCGGCGGCGTTGGCGCGGAGGAGGCGGGCGAGGGGACCGAGGCCTTTGCCGGTGACCATGATCGGATCGGCGGTGGCCGGTTTGCCATCCGGTGTCGCGATCACGACGCGGTGACCTTTGGCCTCCAGGATCGACCATGGCACACCGCTCTCGGTCGGATCGAAATCGCGGGCGGGAAGCGGCATCAGAATTGTCGCCACGATTTCAGTTTCCCCGATGAAAGCGTCATTCAGCCATGTCGGCCTGCAAGTGGTAGGGCTGGACAAGGACTTCAGCCGGGATCGGCCATTCGCGCGTCAATTTATAGATCATTTCGACAGTGAGGGCACGTTTGCGGCCAAGCACCTCGGAAGCGCGGGGCCGTGAGCCCAGAATGGTGGCTAGCGCGCTTTGCTTCAGATCGGACATGTCCATATAGGCCTGAATGGCCGACACGGGATCCGGCGCCGTGATCGGGTAATACCGGTCTTCGTAGGCTTCAATGAGTGTTGCAAGAACATCGAAACGGTCGCCATCAGGCGAGCCAACTTCAGGCTGCTTGTCGAAATATTTCGTCACCTCGGCGACGGCCCATTCATAATCCGCTTCGGTTCTAATCGGTCGAATGTCTTTCATCACACGGTCTCCGCTTCAATCTTGTCATATTCAGCATGAGTGCCGACGAATTTTATCAGTATACGTCCGAACGGGTAGGCGGCATGGACGACAAGGCGATATTTGTTGCCGGAAATATCGAAGACAATCCGGTTGTCCGCAATGAAATCCACGTTTGCACCAAATACCTTCTTCACATCCGCGGGTGTTCTCCAGTCGGCCTTTCTGACGATCAGATACCAAGTCTTGAGGGGAACCTCGGCCTGATTGTGGATTTCCCAAAAATCCCTCAAGCGTTTTCTGGAGATGATCTGCATCGCAGAAACATAGATTGTTCCCATTACGGGAACAAGAGGAAATTCTCAAACTGGGAATATTCATTGAAATGAAGTGGAGGTTTCTGTTGCCAGGTACCTCCGAACCCCGCCCTGACCGGCTAAAGCCAGGGACTTAAATTGAGGTTATCGCACTGCATTAAGCAGCGAGACGCGCCTCAGCATAGTTG
>DASYEM010000085.1:0-44272 GCA_036499025.1 Parvibaculum sp.
TGGCGGCGCTGGCGATGCCGGGCATGTTGTGATGTTCGGCGACCCATATGCGATTGTAGCCCCATTGCTCGGCATGGGCCGCGAGGTTCCGGGCGTTGTCGAGCGCGCCGCGCGCGTCTGTTTCTTCAGTCACGCGGACGAGTTCAAGGATGGACAAGGCCGTCATGGAGGCTCCTGGGGGGCTGAGCTGACGCGAGGGCAAGCTCTATGAGGGCGAGAGACGGATCCCCCGCCCTATATAGGCGCACCTCAGCTGCGATCAAATAGCGGGTCTGGCGTCAGGCCGGCTGCACGGGCAGCGTCTTGCGTTGTCGAGGAAAGGGCAGGCGTACCCTCAATCTCGTGACCTTGACGCGCCAACCGGTTCTCGTGGAAGCGGGAGCTTTCGCCTTGCGCGGCGCGGGCGCCGGATTTCGATATTCGGAAGCGAGCAACATGGCGATGAAGCGCATCGAGGGGACACGGCAGGAGACGGTGTAGATCAGGATCAGCATGGGCACGGCGACCAGCGCGCCGAGTGGTCCCCAAAGCGCCACCAGCATCGAAACGCCGACAAAGATCGCGAAAGGATTGATAACGATGCGCTTCGACAATAGCCAAGGCTGAACGAAATTCGCCTCGATCGTGTGGATGACGAGCAGGATCGCCGGTGGCAGCGCGCCGTCGATGATGTTCGGCTCGGTCGCGAAACTCACCAACCCGCAGGCGATGATGAGCGTGATGGGACCGAGCATGGGAATGAAATTCAGTAAGCCGAAAGCGAGACCCCAGAGCACGGCGCCGCTGATGTCGAGCGCCATGAAGAGGCAGGCGGTGATGACCGCGAGGCAGACATTGATGGATGCGAGCACGAAAAGATAACGAGACACGGAGGCGCGCACGTCGCGAATGATGCGCGCCACACGCAGGCGGTTGACAGGGTCCTTGGGGAGCAGGATCAAGCGGGCGCGATAGGTCGAGCGGAAGACCAGAAGGAAAAGCGTAAGAATGATGACATAGAAAGTTGTAGCGACCGCACCGGGCGTCGCGGTCGCCACGGCCTCGATCATATTGGGACGTGGCGTGACGATGGTCGGCACCGAACGCTGGCCGCCCATTCGCCCGATGTCCCGGGTCATCTGATCGACGGCGCTAAAGGACTTTTGCAAGGGCGCGAGTTTTTCCTGCAATGCCCGCACGAAATCCGGTGCGTGCTTCAACCAATCGCTCAAGCCCGGAATGACGATCATCACCAGCATGCCAAGTATGCAGGCCGTCAGCACGGTAACGGCGGTGGCGGCGAGCCAGGACGGCATCCCGAAATTGTCTTCCAGCGAACGCACGACAGGCGCGAGCAGGAGCGCCAGAATGACGGCAAAACACGTCGGCAGCAGAACCGTCTGCGCGGCGACCATCGCCCAGACGATGGAGATGCTCGTTAAAACGATCAGACATACGCGAATGGCATTCCTGTTTTCGCGCGTCTTCTCGCCATGGATACGTATGGGTCGGCCGCCGGCGGGGCTGGAACTCATTTTTCGAGTTTGTCGCTACGCTTTGTTCCGCCAATCTTTTTGGTCGGCTGGGTTTGTGGCGGCGGGTCGCTGGCAGGAAAAGATTGCTCCAGCGCCTCGTCGAGCGCGTCGTCGTTTTCCTGCTTCGTCTTGTTTTTGTCTTCGGTCATGGCGACCTCCGTGTAAATGCTGAAGCCAGACCCGGCGCTCAGATAGGTGCGATGGCGCGTCCAACTTCTCCCCGGCCGGGGAAGAGAAGCGCCACGGGTTGTATGTGCAAGGCTTGGATCCGTCTGTTTCATCACGTTCGCTCAACGTCCCGGACGGGCGGCAGTTCCGTCGCGGTGTGGATAAAGCCTTCCCGTGTCCAGAACTCATGTTTCGGCGGGCGTTTCATGCAACTCTCGCCGCCGAGCGGCGTTGTTTTTCGATGATGCAAGAAAATCCGAAATTGAAAATCGAGGCGGCGTCGCAGCCGGGCAAGCCCCCTGCGCCTGACGATCCGAACCCGAAGCCTGACGCGCCGCAGCCACCTCACCCGCATGAGCCGCCGAACGAGGTGCCGCCGATCAAGCTTCCGCCCGAGATCGCGCCGGGGACGCCGCCGGAAACCCCGCCCGTGCCCCAGATGCCGCCCATTGACGTGCCGCCCGAGGTGCCTCCGCAGCCGGACGGTCCCGGGGCTCCGATGATTCCACCGCCGGAGCCGCAGACCCCCATGACAATGACCACGAGGTAATTTGATGAAAAAGGAAATCAGCGCCGAGGAAGCCCGCTCCGGCAAAACGCTGCATGAGATGCGGTATGTGCTGGGGATCAGCCTCGCCCTCGTTATCGCGGGCTTTGGCCTTGTGTATCTTTACTATTTCGCCTGACGTCGCGGCTTCTTGCAGTTAGCGTCCGGCAGGTGACTGCCGGGCGTTTTTTTGGATGCGTATTATGAGAAAATTCGCTCGCGATTTCCGTTTTTTGCAGTAATCGTCTCGTGTGTCCAAACATTGATCCTTGCTAATGTCACGCTTTCGCCTTTTGCTTAAGATAATTCAGGACTGCGTGGTAATGGGCTTCGCCTTGAGCCGGGCGATCTCAAGTCCAGAATAGCGGAGTTGAGCGGGAATATCGCTTTGTCTCTCCTCGGGACTTGCGATCTCCTGAAACAGACAGGGCGGGGCGCGCCGTGTGGGTCGATGTCGCGAGGAACGGACGATAGAGACGATCAAGACAGTCCAGCCGCATGGTGCGCTGATTGTTCTTCGCTTGCCGGAATGGGTGATCACACACGCAAGCGAAAGCCTGCATCCCATTTTTGGCGCCGAAGCGGAGACGGTTATTGGCCGTCCGCTCAGCGAACTCATGTCGCGGCATACCATTCATCGTCTGAGAAACATCATGCAGTTCGTGGTCGCCAATGGCGAGCCGGAGCGGTTGATGAACCTTGCCATGGGGTTCAAGCGCGAGCGGTTCGACCTGTCGCTCTATGCGGATCAGAACCGCGCCATCATCGAAATCAAGCCACGTCAGGCCGGTCAGAAGGGCGTCGAGGACGCTTTCTTTTTGCTGCGGGCCATGCGCGCGCGGATCAGAGACGTCACCTCGGCTGCCGATGTCTGCCATAGGACCGCCAGACAATGCCGGTCACTCACGGGATATGACCGCGCCACCATTTTTCGTTTCCGCGAAGACGGTACGAGCGAGATCGTGGCCGACGAACGCCGCGACGGAATATCGGAAGCGGGTATTTTTTACGGCGTCGAAGAAACCGACATGCTGGCGCGCAATCTCGTCAAGGGTAAGCGTTTCAGCTATGTGCCCGATATGGCCTATGTCCCGTCGCGCATCATCCCGGGTCCAACGCCGCTCGGTGCGATGCATGGACTGAATGCGCCGGGCCTCGATACGCTTGCGCCCGCCCATGCGGATTACCTTCGCCGCAGCGGTATCGGCGCGGTTTTCGCTCTGCCCATCGGTGCGCTCGAGGCGCCGTGGGGCGTCGTGGTCTGCCAGAATGCGGAGCCACGATTCATCCCCTTTGAAATTCGCTCGGCGCTGGAATTTTTCACCAACGGCATCGCGCTGCAAATTGCGCTTCTCGGCGCGGCGGAAACGTTTGGCACGCATGCGACGGCGCGCAAGGTGCGTGGCGACGTTCTGGCCGACCCGGCCATGGAGATCGACCCGGAAGAAAATCTGCAAGGCTTTGCCGATGCCCTGTCACGGCACATCAAGATCGATGGCGTCGGCTATTGGTTCGGACAGGCATTCGATGCTGTTGGCGAGGCGCCCCCGCTTGAGGGCGCGACGAAGATCGCCGCCGCGCTTGATGCCGCCACCCCAGTCGTGCAGATCTTTGACGATCTCGGCGCCGTGGGCGGCTTGATCGACGGCGAAGCGGGGCCGGGCGGCATGCTCGCCGTCAGGCTATCGCGTCACCCCAGCCAATATCTGATGCTCTTTCGCAGGGCTTTGCCGCGCTCAACCAAATGGGGCCGTCCGCTGGAGGCGGGAGTCTCGCCGCGTGAGGACATTGAGCTGGGCCGGTCGCAGTCCTGGAGCCGCGTCGAGATCGAAGTCGGGCATTCCCTGCGGTCACTTCTTCTGGATCTTCGGCTGCGTCGCCTCGACCGCGACGATGAGGAACAGCTGGCTGCATTGCGCCGACAGGAAACGCTCATCACCGAGCTCAATCACCGGGTCAAAAATCTTCTGGCGCTTTTCCAATCGCTGGTCGCCAAGACCGGCGAGGCGTCGCCGACGCTTGAGGAATTCGTGCAGACCTTGGCTGGCCGAGTTCGCTCGTTGGCGCTTGCGCATGACCAGATGAATGGCGACGGTATTTCAAATGTGCCGATCCGCGCGCTCGTCGAAGCCGAGCTCGCACCATACATGTCTCGAGATAGCGAGATCATCCTCGATGGCCCTGAACTGGCTTTTACCTCGCAGGCCTTTGCTGTCTTCGCACTTGTCGTGCATGAGCTCGCAACGAACGCCGCCAAGTACGGCGCGCTGAGCCGGGCTGCAGGCAAGCTCACGGTGCGCTGGTCGCGAACGGAGAGCGGGGCTGTCCGTTTCGTCTGGCAAGAACGAGGCGCGACGCCGATCTCACCCCCTGGGCGACGGGGCTTCGGCTCGACGTTGGTCGAACGCATGATCCCTTTCGAACTTCGCGGCGAAGCGCAGGTGAATTATCCCCCGGAGGGATTGTCCGCTTTATTTGAAATTCCAGGCAAGTTCGTCGAAACGCGCCATGCCGATTTTGCGCCGCCGCGTCGTCAAGCGGGCCCGCATAGGGCTTTCAATCCCGGGCGCAACCTTCGCGCTCTTGTCGTCGAAGACAATATGATTATTGCGCTGCAAGCGGAGGACATGCTGCGCCGCCTCGGTTTTACGCAGGTCGAGGTCGCGGGACGTTGGCAGGACGCGGCGGGGTTCATCGACGCGAACGCTTTCGATGTCGTCGCGCTAGACGTCAATCTGGGCGGCGAAACGTCTTTTCCGTTGGCGGATAAACTGGTGGCGACGGGCACGCCGTTCTTTTTTGCGACAGGCTATGGCGAGAAGGGGACAATTCCAGATCGCTTCTTGCACGTGCCTATCGTTGTGAAGCCCTATTCCGACGCGAGCCTTTCTGCGGCGCTATCCGAGTTCTTCGGCGCTTCCGATTAACGCTTGCTCAAGCGCAGCGGCTCTGTTCATTCCCATCGACATTCGTCAGCATCGGAACGAATGATCCGACCCATCGTTACACATATATCAATTCGTAAATCTTCGAAGGGAGATATGTGATGAAACGCCTTCTCACAGGGACAGCGCTGCTGGCCATTTGCGTCCCCGTCATGGCTTATGCAGCCGGAGCGGAGAATACAGCGCCCGCCTCACCGACCATGTCGTCGCCGATGACACCCACGACAGGCACGTCACGCCTGCAGGCGGCACCGGAAGGCGCCGACGCTGCGATGTCGCCCGATGCGGTCACGCAGTCGAACGGCGTGGCCGTGATGTCCACCAATGCGCTCAGCGCCTATTACCTCAAGGGCGCTGACGTGATGGGATCGGACAATAAAAAGCTCGGCACCATCGACGATATCGTTCTGGATGAAAGCGGGCAGGCCAAGCGCGCGTTGATCGCGGCTGGCGGCGTCGCGGGTATAGGCGCCAAGGAAGTCGGCGTCGATTTTTCGCGGTTGACCTTTGCCGGTCAGGGCGTGAAAGCCCCCGTGGCGCAAATTGATGCGACGGCGGACAGTCTGAAGTCGCAACCGCCTGTCGAAAAAGACAAGATCGGTTCCGGCCTCGTGCTGGCCAGCTCCGTAGTAGGGTCCAAGGTCAAGCTTCAGGAAAGCAAGGACATGGCCAAAATCTCCGACGTGATCCTCGACAAGAAGGGTGCGGCCAAATATGCCGCAATCGACTTTGGAGGCGTCATGGGTGTCGGCGACAAGCGTGTCGCGGTTTCCTACGACAAGCTCGGCAAGGCGGCAAAAGGCCAGCCGATACCGCTTCAGCAAACCAAAGCGGAACTCACGGCCTCGCCAGCCTTTGTTTATGAGGCCGATGATTCAACGGCGTCGATCGTTCCTTCGGGCAGCAATTCGACCGCCCCGCGTTAAACAAGATGCCTGAAACAAATCTCCCGGCCGGCCCGATGCTGGCCGGGAGATTTTTTATTCAGCTTCGCCATTTCTCGAGAAACAGGAAGGTTTCCCCGTGACCAGATCTTCACCTGCCGTGAAATCGGACTCTGCTCCGAAATCCCCGCTCGATCTTCAGCCCCGTGTCGAAAAGTCCGATGTGGGCATCGAGCAACGCGAGAAGAAACATCTGGCGGAAGGGCTCTCGCAGTCGCTCGCCGATACGTTCTCGCTTTATGTAAAGACTCTTGGGGTCCACTGGAATGTTGTCGGCCCCTCCTTTTACGGTCTCCACAAGCTCACCGAGGTTCAGTATCAAGATCTGGCGGAAGCCGTCGATGCGCTGGCCGAACGCATTCGTGCGCTCGGTTATCCCGCGCCTGCCGGCTTTGCCGATTTTCGCTCGCTGTCGGCCATCGAGGCGGAAAGCCGCATCGAGGGCACCGGCGACATGCTGAAGGAACTTATCGCCGACAATGAACTCGCGGCGCGCCGCATGCGGAAGGTCTCCGATCTGGCGGCGGAGGCCGAAGACAAGTTTTCCGAAGACATGTTGATCGGGCGGATGGGCGCTCATGAGAAGAACGTCTGGATGCTGCGCGCGCTGGTCGCCCAGTAAGCGTCTCCGGCAGACGTCCGGCCATTCGGCCTGAAAGCGCCCGCGTGGTTTTTCGCGGGCGCTTTTTGCCGGCAAAGGCGCGGCACAAAAAAGAACGCCGCGGAAGGCGCGGCGTTGATTAGAGGATCTCGAGGGGTTCGGAATGAACCCCGACCTGGCACGGGGGGGCACGGGGGGACGATAAATGCCGGGTCGGGGTTTTTTAGCGGCCCGACTGGGGCGCACCAAAATTGGATCAAGCATTCCGAACACTGATAGAACGCAGGCTCCCGTCATTAGGTTCCCGCTATTTTCGATTTCCGAAAAAAAATTATAGGGGTTGGTGGCGTTAATGCCGGACGGGCGAAATATTTGGAATCGTTACTTGAATTCCGGTTCCCTCGGCATTGATCTGTTGGAGCCCGCCAAGCTGGCGCACCAGACCCGCCAAAAGATTTAGTCCATTCCGCCGGGGATGCGCGTCGCTATGGGTGGGCTCGAACAGCGGCTTGTCGCCCTGCACCGACAGGATGCCACCTGACCCGGATTTGCGCAGTTCGATGCGGATATGGCCGGGCACGGGCGTGCCATTCCGGCGCAGCGTGGCCTCGCCGATGATCTCCGTAATGAGGAAAGCCAGAGGCACGGCGATGTCGGCCGAGGCGGACATTTCGTCGGCGTCGGCCTCGAAGAAGGGCATGGGATCTATGTCGCTCATTGCCTGCTCGGTCGCGGCGCAGAGATCCGTCAGCAGCGCCTTTAGCCTCACCGAGCGCATGTCGTCGCCTTGATAGATGGCGCTGTGGACGAGACCGAGGGCCGTCACCCGCCGCTGGACTTCCGTGAAGGTCGCAATCTCCGCCGCTGTTTCCGCGCGCCAGCTTTGCAGATTCATCAGGCTGTTGATGATCTGCAGGTTGTTGCGGACGCGATGGTGGACTTCGCGCGTCAGCGCCTTCTGATGCGAGACCGCCTCCCGCAGCGATTCATCTCGCGTGGCGATGGTGTCGGCCATGTCGTTGAAGGTTGCGGCGAGCTCTCGCACCTCGCCCGGCAGGTCTTCGGTGTCGATGATGCGCGCGCGGCTGTCGCCGGCCGTATAGGCAGCCATGCCGCGGCGGATACGATGCAGCGGGCGGGTCACGAAATAGCCGACGGCCAATGCCGTCGTCACCAGAGCGGCGATCCACATCAAAAGCGCCGAGCCGATATTGCTGTAGAGCAGAAAATATGCCGGGTCGCCGATCGAGGCGACCGGCATGCCGAAGACGGAGAAGAGATCGCCGGCGAGCGGCAGCAGCACATAGCGCCGTTCGACCCCGTCGCTGCCATAGGCGTCGAAGATGCCGGATTTGGTGGCATTTGGGCCCTTGTCGAGGAATGCGGGGGGCAACCAGTTTTCGGCGGGCGCCTGGTTCGATCTCTGCGCCAGCGGATGGCCGGAATGGTCGAGCACGGCCATTGCGCCGCCCTCGGGCAGGTTGAAATCGCGCATGACGCGCTCGAGAGCGCTCAGGCGGATCGTCACCGTCAGCACGGTTTTGACGTGATTGGTGTTTTCGATCAGCGGGGCAGCGGCGATAAAAGAAGGTTCGGCCGCGCCGCCGTCATCGCGCGGCGCGCTCACCGAGAAGGGGCGTCCGTTCAACGCATCCTTGAACCAGAGGGGTGCTGGTGCGGCGATGGCGCCCTGACCCTCGAGAGCCGAGCAGCGCAGGCTGCCGTCCGGCGCCAGCATCGCGATGTTGGTGAATTCGGAATATTGCGCCAGCAACCTGCGCAGTCCATCGCCGCAAGAAGACATCGCCGGATCGGGTGGCAGGGCGGCGATGGCGCCCAGCACGTTCTGCGCCTGACCGATAATGGCTTCCTCGCGTCGAAGCGCCTCTTCGCCCTCGGCCACGGCGCCGGTCGTCAACTGCGTGCGGTAATGCTCATAGCCAAGATAGGCGTTGGCGAGCGCAATGATCGCGATGGGAAGAAGAGTAAAACTCAGAAGGAAGAGCAGCCTGGCGCGGAGGGACTTCAATTCTGTACGTAGCATCTATGGAGCCCCTTTCGAGGACCAGGCAATGGGCCTCTTGGGCAGGGGAGGGAGGCGTGGCGTTGCAAGCCAGACATTTACGCCGCCCTTCGGTGCACGCACATTCCAGCCCTTGTGGAATTAACTCCACAAGACCGATACGGTTGCATCAGGTGTCAGGCTCGCTGATCTGATCGAGCTTTTTCATGAGTTCGGCAAGGTCATTGGGCACGGGTTCCTGCACCACGTCCTGGTAAACGCGCCTCAGGCTGCGCCCCAGCGCTTCACGCCGTTGCCTGGCTTCTTCGCGGTTGGGCACGGCTTTTCCTCCAGTGTCACTGCCGGATGACGTGCCCCGTTTACCTTTGCCTGACGTCATTATTATTTCACAACTCAGCCGACCAAATTCGCGGCGCATAAAAATGGCCACAAATCTCGCGGCGTGAATGAAACTCTTTCTTCGCTCATTGGTTCCCTTAACTTAGGCATATTCTGCTCACTAAATTCAGGGCACCATGATCCCGGTCCCGACGGATATAAGAAAACAGGAGTCCAGACCGATTATGTCACTCGCCCAAGAGCTTGGCCCACATCTTCCTTATCTTCGCCGTTACGCCCGCGCCCTGACGGGCAGCCAGGAGCGCGGCGATTCTTTCGTTCGTGCGACCTTGATGGCCATTATCGACAATCCGGCCTGTTTCCCTGCGGATATCGAAGCCCGCCCCGGTCTTTACCAGTTGTTCCATACGATTTGGGCGACCGTCAACATTGAGGTCGCGCCGGACGGCGAAGTCTCCTCCGATCCGGTCAAGGCGGCGGCCGAGAAGCTTGGGCGCATGACGCCACTGAACCGGCAGGCTTTGCTGCTGACCGCGATGGAAGGGTTTACCATCGAGGATGCGGCGCGGATCATCGGCGTCGATGATGAAGAAATCGACGATCTGCTCGAGGAAGCCCTTTCCCAGATCGACCAGCAGATCGCAACCGAAGTGCTGATTATCGAAGACGAGCCGATCATTTCGATGGATCTCGAGGAAATCGTCCGCGAGCTTGGCCACAAGGTCAGCGGCACCGCCGTCACCCGCACGGAGGCGGTCGCGGCAGCGGCGCATCGCAAGCCCGGCCTCGTTCTCGCCGACATTCAACTGGCGGATGGCAGCTCCGGCATCGATGCCGTCAAAGATATTCTGGGCGGCATTTCGGTGCCGGTGATCTTCATCACGGCCTTCCCGGAACGTTTGCTGACCGGTGACCGGCCAGAGCCGACCTTCCTCATCACCAAGCCGTTTCAGCGCAGTGCCGTCAAAGCCGCCATCAGTCAGGCTCTGTTTCTCAACAGCACTGTGACGATGGCCGACTGAGCGGCAGGCTCATTCCGAAACCTTTCCGAGAATGATTCCAAAAAACCGGGTTCCATATGGAACCCGGTTCGCTTCCGCGCGTTGATTGCGAGTGGGTCATCGATTTTACCCGTTCATCCGCGCGGCTGAGATTGCTTTCAGCCGGTGATTTTCATTTCCGTCGAGGGGTTGCGACATCCGCTCCATTCCATACATGAGGGCAGAATGATGCCTCTGTACAAGCGGCTGTCTTATTACGCCGAACTGTCAGAAGACGATTTCGCTCCGTTGCGGGCTTTGGCCGGTCAGAAGCAACTGGCCGAGCGCGGGCGCGATATCATTGTTGCCGGGCAGGCCTTTTCGCGCGCCTTTGTGGTGCAGCAGGGCTGGGCGATCCGCTACCAGATGCTGAAAGACGGGCGTCGTCAGATTTTGAACGTGATGATGCCCGGCGATATGTTCGATTTGCAGGTTTTCGTCACGAAGGAGGCCGACCATTCGGTCATGGCGGTCACGGATATGGAATTGCTGACGGTGTCGCCCGGCGAGGCCTTGGCGATGTTGCGTGGACAGGGCAGTCTCGCGCTCTCCTTTTGGTGGGCGGCGGCGCAGGAGGAGGCGATCCTCCGGCAGCAGATCGTTCGCAACGGGCGCAATACGGCACGCGAACGGGTGGCGCATTTTCTGCTCGAACTACATCGGCGTGCGCAGGTCGTTTCGGAAGGCGACCAGAACGGCTTTCATATGCCGCTGACCCAGACGATCATCGGCGATGCGCTCGGTTTGAGCCATATCCATGTCAACCGCGTCTTGCGTAAATTCATGATTGAGAAACTGATCAGGCGCGAACGGTCGTGGCTCGAACTTCTCGACCAGACAAAGCTGGCCGAAATCAGCGATTTTGATGCTTCCTACCTTGATCTCGATTCAGCTTCCAAGCGTATACGCATGAAGATGTCTCTGCAGTCGCAGGATATAGGCGCATGACCACCGCGTGCCGAGGGCCCCAATGAGCAGTGACGCGCAACCGCCGCGTCCAGATGTCAATCATCTGAACGACGAGGACTTCAAGGTCGAGCTTGCCTCGGTCATCCCGCAGTTGCGCGCCTTCGGGCGCAGCCTTTGCGGCAACCGGGACATGGCGGACGATCTTGTCCAGGAAACGATGCTGAAAGCCTGGGTGGCGCGCAAGCGCTTCGAGGCAGGTACCAGCATGGCGGCCTGGACACATACGATCCTGCGCAATCTTTTTCGTTCGCAGATGCGCCGTTCGCGCTTCACCGGCGAATGGGACGATGCCAAGGCCGAGGAAATCCTCTCCATGCCGGCGGGGCAGGAGCAATATATGCAGCTCTCGGATCTGCAGCGCGCGCTTCTCGAATTGCCGACGGCGCAGCGCGAAGCGTTGATACTGGTCGGGGCGGGCGGATTTGCCTATGAAGAGGCGGCGGAGATCTGCGGTTGCGCCATCGGCACGGTCAAAAGCCGTGTGGCGCGCGCCCGCGCCGCCGTGGAGCGCATGCTGTCGGGCGGAGAGTTATCGCTTCGCACCGATACGCCGCTCTCGTCGGTGACCGCGCTTGATACGATCCTTCGCGACGTCGATGATCTTTCCGCCGACAAAAGCTGATCTTCAGCGATCGGGCAAGAAAAAAGGGGCCTCGAAGGAGGCCCCTTTCTTTATGCGGCATCCGTCAGATCAGACGGGAGGACGGCGACCGCGCACGGCGCCGAAAAGTATGCTGGCCAGAAAGAGCACCAAAAACACGACGAACAGAATTTGCGCGATGCCTGCCGAGGTGCTGGCGATGCCGCCAAAGCCGAGCACGCCGGCGATGAGGGCGATAATCAGAAATGTCACGGCCCAGGACAACATGGGCATCTCCTCTCTGTGTTTGCGGCTTTAAGCGCCGCAGTTACTCAACGAATGAAACGACAGGTGCCGCGCTTATTTTGCGTTGCGCGCCGAGTCCTCGATCGTGTTGCCGGTGTTTTTCACATCCTTGCCGGCGCCTTCGACGGTATTGCAGGCGGCAAGGCCCGCTGCGCCATAGCCCGCAACCAGCACAAGGAGCACGGCCTTTGTGATGTTCTTACGCATGGTTCTCATCCTCTCGCTTCAGGTGGCCCGCGTATCCCGGCGCGCCGAAAATTCATCCCGTATATCCAAGCAACGAGCGAACCGGTGATTTGTTTCCGATGCTGCGGCATATTACGTTCACGCACACCGCGCCAGAAAAAATAAACCTTACAGCTGACTAAGACGCTGTAAATCCAAAGCAATCGGAACCAAACGCGGCTACCGCTCGTTGTTTGAGTGAGTTGATATTCCTCATCGCGATTTCATTTGTCTTTTCGAGAGCCTTTAATCGAGGGCGCTCAGGGACACCGCGAGCAAACTCACGTTTGAGGTTTCAGTGTTGAATCTTGCGCCGGAAGAAATTTGTCTTTTCCTTGATGTCGATGGCACGCTCATTGACCTCGCACCGCGTCCGCAGGATGTAGTGGTTCCGGCGTCGTTGATCGGCGATATCGTCAGCGCAACGCAACGCCTTGGCGGGGCGCTCGCGCTTGTCAGCGGCCGCAGCATCGAAATGATCGATCAGCTTTTCCGACCTTTGCGCGTGTGCGCGGCGGGCGTTCACGGCGCCGAGTTGCGCCTCAACTGCAACGGAGAAGTGCGCAAGGCGTCTTCCTCGATCGTGCCGTTGGAGTTGAGTCGTAAACTCGACGGTTTGTCGCGCCGTTTTCCAGGTTCGATTATCGAAGACAAGGGCGCGAGCGTCGCGCTGCATTACCGTTTTTGCGCCGATCGCCGCGTCGAGCTTCTCGCCGCTATAGAAATGCTCTTGGCGCAGCAAGCGGATGAATGCCTGACGATACTGCCCGGCCACTTTGTCTTTGAGGTGAAATACAAGCGCTACGATAAGGGCACGGCGGTCGCCGCCATCATGGAGACAGACGCTTTTGCGGGACGCGTGCCGGTGATGATTGGCGACGACGTTACCGACGAGTCCGCTTTTCGTGTCGCGTTGGCGCGCGGTGGATATGCATTTTCGGTCGGTCGCGATGTCCCCGGCGTCAGCGGACGTTTCGACACGCCTGCGGATGTGCGTCGCTGGCTGACGCATCTCGTCGCGTTGCCGTCTGAGAATGATAGTAAGCGTAAGGGTCTTGTTCAGGCCGGATAGGGAGGTTGCGGGTGTCACGTCTCATCGTCGTATCGAACAGGGTTGCAGTTCCGCAGCCGGGCGCAAAAGCGGCTGGTGGACTTGCCGTCGCCGTCAATGCCGCTTTGCGCGAACGGGGCGGCGTCTGGTTCGGCTGGAGCGGCCGGATCGTGGAGAATCCGTCGCCAGAACCGGAAGTGACGAATAGCGGCAATATCGACTATTGCGTCACCGATCTCACCTCCGCCGATCTTCAGGAATATTACAACGGCTTCGCCAATCGTGTGCTCTGGCCGTTGATGCATTACCGCGTCGATCTTGCGGAATTCTCGCGCAGCGATCTGTCCGGCTATATGCGCGTCAATCGCGATTTTGCCGATCAGGTTTCGCGGATGCTAAAGCCCGACGATGTCGTCTGGATTCACGATTATCATCTGATGCCGCTCGCGAAATTTCTGCGCGAGCGCGGGCATATGAACAAAATCGGTTTTTTTCTCCACATCCCGTTTCCCTCGCTCGAGATCATTCAGGCTTTGCCGCATCACCGCGAGGTGACGGCGGCGCTGGTGCACTACGATCTCGTCGGCCTGCAAACGCAGAATGACAGCCATAACTTCATGCGTTATCTCGAATCTCTCGGCGGAAAGACGCAGGCGGCCGGCAGTACTGTTGCCGTCGAAGGCAGAAAAGTGCAGATCGGGGCTTTTCCGGTTGGTATAGAGACGGCGGAATTTGCGCGCTGTGCGCGGCGTGTCAGCCGTTCGGCTTTTGTCAAGGAAGTAAAGATCAGCATGTCGGGCCGCAGTCTCGTCATCGGCGTCGATCGGCTCGACTATTCCAAAGGCATTCCCGAGCGCATGGACGCCTTCGAGCGTTTTCTTGTCGCCAACGAAGGCTGGCACAACCGCGTCACCTATTTGCAGGTGACGCCGAAGAGCCGTTCCGAGGTGCGCGAATATGCCGAGATGGAACAGCTCATCAATGCCAAGACAGGCCAGGTGAACGGCGATTTCGGCGAAGCGATCTGGACGCCGATCCGCTACGTTAATCGCAGCTATTCGCGGACGGCGCTTGCGGGTCTTTATCGCATGGCGGATGTCGGCCTCGTCACGCCGTTGCGCGATGGCATGAACCTCGTCGCCAAGGAATATGTCGCGGCTCAGAACCCGGACGATCCGGGCGTGCTGATCCTGTCGCAATTTGCCGGTGCGGCTTTCGAGCTTGGCGAGGGGGCGCTACTCGTCAATCCGCATGAAGCGGAAGCCGTCGCAGCAGCGTTGAAGCGGGCGCTCGAAATGTCAATCGACGAACGCCGTTTGCGTCATTCCCGCATGCTGCGCACGCTTCTCGATAATGACATTCATCAGTGGGCGGCGCGCTTCCTTGCCGCGCTCACGGACGATGGCACGGGTGCGCAGATGGTCGGGGTCGGCGGCATCGAACCTGCTCCCCGGCGCGCGGGCCGCGGCACCGTATTTGAGCTCGCCTCCCTATCTGCCTAACGGTCTCTTCCGCATCTTCGAATGCGCAAAGGTCGCGGCAGAGGGCATGATGGGGTTTGGGTCCTCTTCGATAAATCATCGGCGGACGCAGAGGTTTTTGTCCTGCCTGCCGGGACCTGCTATAGCGGGTTATTCGCCGCTTTTGCTGGAGAGAAACCACGTGACCGTCGCCGCGCCTTCATGGCCCCGTTCCCGCATTATGTCATGGCTTATCGCGGGGGGCGCCATTCTCGCTCTCGCTCTGGCGCTGCGTTATCTGCTCATCGAGCCCCATGAAATCGGCATTGCCTGCGCGAATGAAGACGCGCCGGGCTGGTGCGCGGGTCGGCAGGCCGTTGTGATGATGCATATCTGGCAGGTTTGGGGCTGGCTCGGCCTTGCGGGCGGCGGGCTCGCCATCGCCTTCGGCTGGCGCTGGGCAATTTGGCTTGGTTTGTCGATGAGCCTGATGGGGCTCGTGCTTTACAATTCCGACTTCGCAGCCATCGGATTGATGCTCACGCTTTTGCGGTTGCCGCGCGCTTAGTAAAGCCGTTGCGAAGCGCCGCTTTCAAGTTGCCGAACCAGGGCAGCGCAAACAGCAGATTGATCACGCACCAGCAAAGCGCCTCGCCGTTGAGCGGGCCCTCATTGATGGCGATGACGACGGCGCTGCCGATGAAGAGACATGTAAACAACGTTTCTTCACGGCGGTTCGGCGACACGCGTTTGGGATCGCCGCGATTGAGCGCGAGCAGCGCGAAGCTCACGGCCGCGAGGCCGAAAGCCGCCAAGGGGAAATCGCGATAGCGATTGTCAAAGCTCAGACCCATGGAAATGACGAGAGCGGAGAAGGTCACGGAAAGCTGCGTGAGGCCGAGATAGAGCGACGCGCCGAGCCGGACTTTTGTCGGCTTGCGAAGCCAGGCAAGAGTTTCGGCAATTGAAAGCGGCGCGGGCGCCTGACGTTTTTTGGTGATCTCCGGCAACACCAGAGCGACGACGGCGAGCGATTGCGCGAAGACCAGCAATTCGATGACGCCTTCCAGCGGCGAGCGCCAGGCGATCATTGAATGCTCGGCTTGCAGCAGCAGCGCCGAGCCCGCGAGGCCAGCGCCGAAACCCGCCGCGAGACCGCCCAGCGCCTCGGGTTTGCCGCCGCGCAGAGCCATCACGAAAAGCACCAGCAGCGACAGCGCGAAGCTCGCATAGGCTTCGAGACGCCATTTCGGGTGTTCGGAGACGGGGCCCGTCCATGGGAATTTCGGCTTGCGGTCGGTGGTGAAAAATCCCCAATGTCCGCCGACGGTGCCTTCAAGCGCGCGCTTCCACGGCTGGTCGAAGGCTTCGATCAGATTGTAATCGAGATCGTCGGCATCGGCATAAGCCGCGAATTCGCGCAGGTAACGCGCTTCGGAGACGATGGACGGCACGGCCTCGTCGCGCTGCCGGCCGGCGCTCGGAAATCCGGTTTCGCCAATGAAGATGCGCTTGCCCGGAAATTCGGCGGCGGTTTCTTCGCGCACGGTCTTCAGGTAGTTGACGCCTTCGGCGGCCGAGCGTGGATTGTTTTCCCAATAAGGGAGAATGTGAATGGTGATGAAATCGACCGCGTCGGCGAGTTCCTTCGGCGCCTTCATCCAGAAGTCGGTGACGTCGGCATAGGTCACGGGCAGGCCCGTCGCCGTCTTCACTTCCTTCAAATAGCGGATCAGGTCTTCCGGCTGCTGTTCGCCGCGCAACAGAACTTCATTGCCGACGATGATGGCTCGGATCGTTTTGGGGTGCGCATTGGCAAGCTCGATGGCTTGCGCGATCTGCAATGCGTTCTTGGCCTCGTCCATGCCGATCCAGATGCCGAGCAACACCTGCATATTGTATTTCGCGGCAAGCGGCACTGTTGCGGCAAGGCCCATATCGACGCTGTAGATGCGGACGCAATCGGTGACATGCGAGAGCAGCGCGAAATCCTGATCGATGCGCGCGGGGTCGGCGACGAATGTCGGATCGAACGGCGTTTCCTTGCCGCGATAAGGCGTGTAGCTGACGCAATGCACCTTGCCGGCCGGCGCATCGACGATCTGCACGGGCGCACCCAAGAATTTCCAGATGCATACGGTCGTCAGCGCGGCGGCGACGAGCCCCAGCAGGAAGGTAACGGACGCTATCTTCATTTTGGCCGGAATTTCGTTTCATGGTGCGATGCGGGAGCAGAGGGATAACACTCTTCCCGAGCCCGGATCAATGGCGGCCATCATGCTTGCTCAGACAGCAAAACGGCGCGGAATGAGAGTTCCGCGCCGTTTCAGCCGTCATATCGAAAAGAGATTATGTGCCTTCGCGCACTTCAAGGCCGAGATCGCGGACCTTGCGATAGAGCGTCGAGCGGCCAATGCCGAGGCGGCGCGCCACTTCGGTCATGTGACCTTTATATTTTTCGATGGCGAGGCGGATCATTTCCGCTTCGATGTCTTCGAGCTTGCGCACATTGCCCGCTTCATCCGTCACGGCGATGCCGTCGGAGAAATTGGAGCGGGCGAAATCCGCAAGCGTGTTGCTGCGCTGGGGGGTGGCGTCCGCAAAGCCCTGCGAGGGAGCAGGCGCGTAGGCGGGCGCGCTGCTGCGCTGCATGGCGACCTCGGCATAGCCATCGACCATGCTGGCGATCTGCGGAAAGTCGGATGCCTGCAGCAGTTCGCCGTCGGAAAGAACGATAGCGCGGAAGATGGTGTTTTCGACCTGACGCACATTGCCCGGCCAGTCGAAGGCGCAAAGCATGGCAAGCGCGTCGCGGGCGATGCCGACGACGGGCTTTCCTTCTTCCGCCGCAAGACGGCGAATGAAATGCGCGACGAGTTCAGGCACGTCTTCCTTGCGGTCGCGCAACGGCGGGACATGCATCGGAAAGACGTTGAGGCGGTAATACAGGTCTTCGCGGAAGCGGCCTTCCTTCACCATTTGCAGGAGATCGCGGTTGGTCGCCGAGATCAGGCGGATATCGACCTTGACCGGCTTTTTCGAGCCGACGGGATCGACTTCGCCCTGCTGCAAGGCGCGCAGCAGTTTGACCTGCATGTCGAGAGGCAGCTCTCCGATTTCGTCGAGGAAGAGCGTACCGCCGCTGGCTTCCTGGAATTTACCGGCATGTTTGTCGCTGGCGCCGGTGAAGGCGCCTTTCTCATGGCCGAAAAGAATGCTCTCGACCAGATTTTCCGGGATGGCGCCGCAGTTGACGGTGATAAAGGGCTTTCCGGCGCGTTCGCTTTCGCCCTGGATGGCGCTGGCGATCAATTCCTTGCCGACGCCGCTTTCGCCTTCGATCAAAATGGGAATGTTCGACTGGGCGGCGCGTTTGCCGAGACGGATCACCTGATCCATGCCGGCGCTGCGGGCGATCAGGTCCGCAAATGTCAGACGGCCCGATTGCTTTTTCTGCAAACGGGAAATTTCACCGGTCAGGGCGTTAACCTTGAGCGCGTTCCGCATCGAGACGTGGAGGCGTTCAGGGCTCACGGGTTTGATGACGAAATCGGTCGCGCCTTCGCGCATCACATTGACGACCGTTTCGATGCCGCCATGCGCCGTCAGAACGATGATGGGCAGGTTCGGCTTGCCGGGATGGACGCGCTTCAGCACTTCCATTCCGTCGATCCCCGGCATGACCAAGTCGAGGACGACCAAGGATATTTCAGCCCCGGAGGGGCCTTCGAGATACGCCAGAGCGGCTTCGCCGCCGTCCACGGGGACAGCACGATAGCCATCACGGTTCACCACCTCTTCCAGGATGCGTCGCTGGGCAGGGTCGTCGTCCACGATCAGGATGGCCTGAGTCATTGGGTGCCTCGATGGTTCAGGGAGCCCCGGTTAACAGGGGCGTTTCGCCTGGCCCATATTGGGGCGAATTGGTAAAGACGATCTTAACTCCGCGCCAATGTTCAAGCTCCCGCTTTACTGTCCATAAAATCGGCTCAATCTCGAGGCAAGCAGGCCGGGTTAATGATCGTCACGCACCCGGAATAGTGTTGCCATCGTGTAACTTTGGGGGCCGAACTTAAGGGAAACTGGCAAATCCGGTTGATGGTGCCTTGAGTTCCATGCGATTAGATTAGCCTGATGTAAGTCAACCGGTGGGGTCCGGGCCTCCCGTCGTTCAGTCGGGCGGTTGAGCATAAATAACGACGGAGATTGGGATGAAAATGATATCCCGCCTTATAGCGTTGGGAACTTTCCTTGTGCTGGCAGGCTGCGGCACCTGGACTGCTGAATCGTATCTGCATGAAACGATCAGCGGTGACTCCTTCAACGCCTGCCTGGCTCGCGAATACCAGGAGCGTGCGACCTCTGAAGCTTATGTCGATTGCAACTGGGTCGACACGGCGGCGATCGTCGCCAAGGGCCGCGCTGCGGCGGCTGGCGAAACGGTCCTTCCTTGGGACCCCGCGACGCGCGGCGTGCTTCCGTCCGACCTGCCTGAATTGCAGGATGCTCGGGCGAAGCTGCTTGCAGCGCTCGATAATGGCGGCCGCACGGGCCCCCATGCTTGCGAATGCGCCAAGGCGCAGCGTTACTACGATGGCTGGGTCGAACAGGCGAGCGACAACAAGCTCGGCGAAAACGGTTCCTGGCTCGGTGGCGAAGGCGGTCCGGTTCAGCCGGAACGCGTGAAGGCCGAGAAGGCCGCGTTCTACGAAGCGCTGACGGCTTGCGAAGCCAAGGCGATCGTGGGCGGTCCCTGGACCATCTACTTCGGCTTCAACAAGTTCAACCTGACGCAAGAAGCGCAGGCTGTGATTCAGGAAATCTCGAAGTCGGCCACGCCGTCCTTCGCCGTTGTCGGTCACACCGACACGTCGGGCAGCAAGGCTTACAACGACGCCCTGGGTACCCGCCGTGCAACCTCGGTTGCCAACGCGCTGACGGCCAATGGCAAGACGACCTGCTCGGTCGCTTCGGATGGCGAAACGAACCTCGCAGTCGCAACGGGCGACGGCGTGCGTGAGCCTCTGAACCGTCGTGCGGTTGTGTCGACCTGCCCGTAAGGCCAAGTCGCTAGACAAAATGAAGGCCCCGACCGAAAGGTCGGGGCCTTTTCTTTTGCGCTGTTGAACGGACGGCTCAGGCGCGCGATATAGGTTTGAGGCCATCAAATCCCCCGCCTTCGGAGCGCCCCCATGCGTCAGTCTCAGAGCCTTCCCAGCGCGCTTGCCGATTCCTCTTCCCCTGGGCAGTCCACCGGCAGCGATCTTCCTGTATGGGATCTCAACGATCTTTACTCCGGCCCCGATGCGCCGGAGCTTCAAAGCGATCTCGCGCGTGCCGCGGAAGCCTCGAAGCTCTTTGCCGCTGAGTATCGCGGGAAGCTCGCCAGCCTCGCCAAAGCGGCGAATGGCGGCGATCAACTGGCCGAAGCCGTGCGTACCTATGAGGCGCTTCAGGACATGCTGGGCCGTGTCATGTCCTATGCAGGTCTCCTCTATGCGACCGACAACAACAATCCCGTCAACGCCAAGTTCTATGGCGACAGCAACGAGCGGGTGACGCAGATTTCAACCGATCTGCTTTTCTTCACGCTAGAGCTCAACCGTCTCGACGACGAAGCGATGGCCACCGCGCTCACATCGCCGTCGCTCGCCCATTACGAGCCTTGGCTGCGTGATCTGCGCATGATGCGGCCTTATCAGCTCTCCGACGAAATCGAGACGCTGCTGCATGAGAAAAGCGTCTCGGGACGCGGCGCATGGAATCGTCTCTACGATGAAACGCTTGGCCGTCTCACCTTCGATGTTGAAGGCAAGAGCGTGGCGCTTGAAGCGGCGCTAAGCCAATTGTCGGACAGGGAACCCGCCAAGCGCGAAACGGCTGCCCATTCGCTCGCCAAAGTCTTCGAGGCCAATATTGCGACCTTCACTCTTGTCACCAACACACTCGCTAAAGACAAAGAGATCGAAGACCGCTGGCGCAAGTTCGGCGACATTGCGGATTCGCGCCACATCGCCAATTGCGTCGAACCCGAAGTCGTCGCCGCGCTGGTCGATGCGGTGCGCAAATCCTATCCGCAGCTTTCGCATCG
This sequence comes from Parvibaculum sp., assembly GCA_036499025.1. Taxonomy (GTDB): domain Bacteria; phylum Pseudomonadota; class Alphaproteobacteria; order Parvibaculales; family Parvibaculaceae; genus Parvibaculum. Next base: position 20,804 of record DASYEM010000085.1, read on the forward strand.
CTACTATGCGCTGAAAGCAAAATGGCTTGGCCTCGACAAGCTTGAATATTGGGACCGCAACGCGCCGCTGCCGGAATCTGATGACGCGAATATTCCGTGGGGCCAGGCGCGCGAAACGGTGCTCACCGCCTATCGCGGCTTCACGCCGCAAATGGCCGACATTGCCGAGCGCTTTTTCGACAAGGGCTGGATCGATGCGCCGTTGCGTCCGGGCAAGGCGACCGGCGCTTTCGCGCATCCGACGGTGCCGAGCGCGCATCCTTATGTGCTGGTCAACTATCAGGGCAAGACGCGCGATGTGATGACGCTCGCGCATGAGCTTGGCCACGGTGTGCATCAGGTGCTTGCCGCGCGGCAGGGCGCGCTGATGGCCGACACGCCGCTGACGCTTGCCGAAACCGCCAGCGTCTTCGGCGAGATGCTGACCTTCCGCAAGTTGCTCGCCGACGCCAAGGACCCGAAGCGCCGCAAGGCGATGATCGCGGGCAAGGTCGAGGACATGCTCAACACGGTGGTGCGCCAGATTGCCTTCTATACGTTCGAACGGCGCATTCACACGGCACGGCGCGAAGGCGAGCTGACGGCGGAGCAGATCGGCAAGATATGGATGGAAGTGCAGAGCGAGAGCCTCGGGCCCGCCATTCATCTTGGGGCGGGCTACGAGACTTATTGGTGCTACATCTCGCATTTCATCCATGCGCCGTTTTACGTTTACGCCTATGCCTTCGGCGATTGCCTGGTGAATTCGCTTTATGCGGTCTACCAGCAGGCGTCGGACGGGTTCGCTGAACGTTATCTCACCATGCTGTCTGCGGGTGGCACGTTGCGGCACAAGGAATTGCTTGCACCCTTCGGTCTCGACGCCAGCGAGCCTGCCTTCTGGGACAAGGGCCTTTCCGTCATTCGCGGGTTGATCGACGAGCTGGAAGACGAGGCATGAGCGACAAGACGCCGGGCCCCGCGGACGAAGAGTCCAACCGTTTCGGACGGCGCATGAAGCGTTATGCGCAGGTCGGGGCGGGTGTCGGCGGCATCGCCGCCAAGGTTGCGGGCCAGCGCATGTTCGGGCTCACACCCAACAACGACAAGACGGCGCGCGAATTGAAAGCGGCGCTCGGCGGTCTCAAGGGACCGATCATGAAAGTCGCGCAGATGCTGGCGACCGTTCCCGATGTGGTGCCGCCGGAATTTGCCGCCGAATTGTCCGAGCTGCAATCCGCCGCGCCTGCAATGGGCTGGCCATTCGTCAAGCGCCGGATGCGCGCCGAGCTCGGGCCCGGCTGGGAAACGCGGTTCAAATCTTTCGAGCATGAAGCCGCTGCCGCCGCCTCTTTGGGGCAGGTGCATCGCGCCACCGGTCTCGACGGGCGCAATCTCGCCGCGAAGCTCCAATATCCCGATATGCAATCGGCGGTCGATGCAGATCTCAATCAGCTCGGTTTGATTTTCTCCATTCACCGTCGTCTCGATCAGACCATCGACACGCGCGAGATCTATGCCGAAATCCGCGCGCGTCTTGTCGAGGAACTCGACTATGCGCGCGAGGCCGCGCATACGCGTCTCTATGCGGACATCTTCGCCAAAGAAGATCGCATCGCGGTGCCGGAAATTATCGAAGAGCTTTCGACCCGACGTCTGCTCACGATGAGCTGGCTCGACGGCAAGCCGCTGCTCTCTTTCCGCGACCGCACGCTGAAAGAACGCAACGCCATCGCGGGAGCGATGTTCATGGCCTGGTGGTATCCCTTCAGCCATTACGGCGTCATTCATGGCGATCCGCATTTGGGCAATTACACCGTCAGAGAAGATCTCGGCATCAATCTTCTCGACTATGGATGCATCCGCATTTTTCCCGCCGCCTTTGTCGAAGGCGTCGTCGAGCTTTACCGCGCACTCGAAACGGAAGATCGCGACCGTGCCGCCGCCGCCTATCAGCGCTGGGGCTTCACCAGGCTCACTAATGAACTGATCGATGTGTTGAACGTCTGGGCCGGGTTCATTTACGCGCCCATGCTCGACAATCGCGTGCGCTCGATTGCCGACGGCGTGAGCCCGGCCGAATATGGCCGCAAGGAAGCCTTTCAGGTGCATCAGGCGCTTGGCAAGCTTGGGCCGGTAACGCCGCCGCGCGAATTCGTCTTCATGGACCGCGCCGCCATCGGCCTTGGCGGCGTATTTCTGCACCTCGGTGCAGAATTGAATTTCTACAAGCTCTTCAACGAGACTATCGAAGGCTTCGATGCCACCAAGCTTGCCCAGCGTCAGGCGCGCGCGCTAAAGAAGGCGGGCGTCCCCAAGCCGGAATGACCCATTCAGCCATCGAGTTCTTGCCATGACCGACGACCTCCTCGAAGAGCGCTCCATTCCTTTGCCGCCCGGCTATGTGCCGATGAACTGGTTTCACGGCTTCGGGCGTCAGATCGGGCCGCTCTATGAGAAGATCGGAACGGACGGCACCTATACGCGCGCCTTTCTCGTGCAGGAGCATCACACAAACGGCATGGGTAATTGCCATGGCGGCATGTTGATGGCTTTTGCGGACATGGCCTTCGGTCATGCGATCACGATGAAGACGCATCGCTATTGGGTGACGGTGCGGCTCCTCACCGATTTTCTGTCGGGCGGCAAGATCGGCGATTGGGTCGAGGGCAATGCGGAGATCGTCGGCGTCGAGGATGATTTTTTCACCGTCAAAGGCCGGATCTGGTGCGCGGACCGCACCATCATGACCGGCACCGCCGTCTTCAAGGCTCTGGGCGAACGTCCGGCTAAGAAGGCGGCAAGCGCATGAGCGAGCAACACCTGCCAATGATTGCACCCGGAGATGAGCAGGGCCCGTTCATCACCGATGCGCCCGGCTGGTTTCAGCGCGCCATCGCCATCGAGCCCGAGAGCCGCACCATCATGGTCGAGGGCGCTCCCGTTCACTATTTGCGATGGGGCGATGCTTCCAAGCCCGGCCTGCTTCTCGTTCACGGCAATGGCGCCCATGCGCGCTGGTGGTCTTTCATTGCGCCGTTTCTCGCGCGTGAATATTCCGTCGCCGCCATCGACGTTTCCGGCATGGGCGACAGCGGCTGGCGTGAAAAATATTCGATCGAGGTTTTCGCCGAAGAACAGATTGCGGTTTGCGAGGACGCGGGCTTCTTCAAGAACGAAGAGCCGCCGATCATCGTCGGGCATTCCTTCGGCGGCTTCATCACCATTCTCACCGGCGCGATTTATGGCGACCGGCTCGCAGGCACCGTCATCGTCGATAGTCCGGTCAATCCGCCGGAGCGCCCCGGCGGCCCGCCGCATCGCGAGTTCCGGCCGCATCGCATCTACACGACCATTGAAGAGGCGATGGGCCGCTTCCGTCTCGCGCCGCCGCAGCCTTGCGAGAACCTCTATATCGTCGATTACATCGCGCGCCATTCGCTCAAACAGGTAGAGGGTGGCTGGACCTGGAAATTCGATCCAGCGATCTGGCAGCGATTCGACATCGGCGACATGAGCGCGCGTCTCGCCGCCACGCGCTGCCGCATCGCCGTCATGCGCGGCGAGTTTTCCGTGTTGCTGCCCGCCGAGATCGGCGACTACATGTTCGGCCTTCTCGGTCGGTCCGCGCCCGTCATCGAAATTCCGCAGGCGCGCCATCATGTGATGCTCGACCAGCCGCTTGCTTTCGTCGCGGCGCTGCGGGCTCTTCTTGCCGACTGGGACCACTCGAAGCCGACGCGCCGCACCGATTTTCCGAAAGGCTCGCCCTTCGGCGTTTGAAGAGGGTGGCGCATGCGTGGCCATGTGCAAATATGGGCGGCGCTTTACATATGAGCGGACAGGGCTTGGCGGCCATGCGCTTGCCGTAAGCCCTCGCTTTGCTATAGTCCGCGCTGCTCAAAAGGCAGAGATTCAAGACAAGAGGGCGAGAGACATGGCTGAAGACAATGCGCATCCGGGCTGGGCTGTTGAGATGCGTGCAGACGAGCACATCGGCACCTATGACGCCTTCATCACGGGCGCGAAATTTGCCGTCGTCTCGCTCACAGTGCTGCTCGGCCTGATGGCGATTTTCCTGCTGTAAACACCGCGTAAGCCGGAATGCCGAACGGGGCGGGATTGACAGCGTCGCCAAAGGCATTAATTTGGAATAATTCTAATTAGCAAGGCTGCCGGTTCCGGCTGCTGCCTTCCCGCATCACAGGCATGTTCCATGAAACTTGCGATCCCTAAAGAACGGCAGGACGGCGAGACGCGCGTTGCGGCTTCGCCCGAAACGGTGAAGAAGCTCGTGGCTCTCGGCCTCGACGTGATAGTCGAAGCGGGGGCGGGCGCCCATGCGAGCATCGCGGACGCCATCTATCAGGAAGCCGGCGCGAAGATCGCGACTACCGAAGGCGAGGCGCTGAAAGACGCAGACATCGTTTTCAAGGTGCGCGCGCCGAACGACGAGGAAATCGCGCTTTTCAAGCGCGGCGCGATGCTGGCCGCGATCCTCAATCCCTATGACGACAAGGTGCGTCTCAAGAAATACGCCGATGCCGGCATCAACGCCTTCGCCATGGAATTCATGCCGCGCATCACCCGCGCGCAGTCGATGGACGTTCTTTCGTCGCAATCCAACCTCGCGGGCTACAAGGCGGTCGTCAACGCGGCGGCGGCATTCACGCGCGCCACGCCGATGATGATGACGGCGGCGGGCACCATCGCGCCTGCGCGCGCCTTTATCATGGGGGTCGGCGTCGCGGGCCTTCAGGCCATCGCCACCGCCAAGCGTCTGGGCTGCATCGTGTCCGCGACCGACGTGCGCGCGACGACGAAAGAGCAGGTCGAAAGTCTCGGCGGCACTTTCGTCATGGTCGCCTCGGAAGAATCCGGCGATGCGGCGGGCGGGTACGCCAAGGAAATGTCGGATGACTACAAGCGCGCTCAGGCCGCCCTTGTCGCCGAGCACATCAAGAAGCAGGACATCGTCATCACCACGGCGCTGATCCCCGGCCGTCCGGCCCCGGTCCTTCTCAGCGAGGACATGGTCAAGACGATGAAGCCCGGTTCGATCATCGTCGATCTCGCGGCCGAACGCGGCGGCAATTGCCCGCTGACGGAGCCCGGCAAGAGGGTCGTCAAGCATGGCGTCACGATCATCGGCGATCTCAATGTCGCCGCTCAGCTTTCGGTCGACGCCTCGGCGCTTTATTCCAAGAACCTACTGAACTTCATCACGCCCTTGATCGACAAGGACACGAAGGCGCTCAACATCAATTGGGAAGACGAGATCATCACCGGCACGGCGCTGACGCGCGACGGGCAGGTGGTTCACGCTCAATTCCGCGAAGGAGCAAACTGATGGAAACGGTTATCGATCCGCTGGTTTTCCGGCTTGCGATCTTCGTGCTTGCGATCTTCGTCGGCTATTACGTCGTCTGGAGCGTGACGCCCGCGCTGCATACGCCGCTGATGTCGGTCACCAACGCCATTTCTTCGGTCATCATCGTCGGCGCGCTGATCGCGGTCGGCGTCGATCTGCTGGTCGCGGGCGATAGCGGCTGGATGTCGAAGGGCCTCGGCTTCGTCGCCGTGATCCTCGCTTCCGTCAACATCTTTGGCGGCTTCCTCGTCACGCAACGCATGCTCGCCATGTACAAGAAAAAAGATCGCTGAGGGGCACCCAGACATGTCAGCCAATATCGCGGCCCTTCTTTATCTCGTGTCCGGCGTCCTGTTCATCATGGCGCTGCGCGGCTTGTCCTCGCCTGAAAGCTCGCGCGGCGGCAACCGCCTCGGCATGATCGGCATGGCGATCGCCATCGCCACCACGCTCGCCGTGTTGCAGGCGCAGGACCAGACGACCTGGGCGCTTGTCGCCCTCGGCATCATCATCGGTGGCGGCATCGGCGCCGTCGTCGCGCGGCGCATCGCCATGACGGCGATGCCGCAGCTCGTCGCCTTCTTCCATTCGCTGGTCGGCCTCGCGGCGGTTCTCGTCGCCTGGGCGGCTTACTTCTCGCCCGCCGCCTATGGCATCGGCGAGCTCGGCGCGATCCATCCCGGCAACCTTGTCGAGATGTCCATCGGCGTCGCCATCGGCGCGATTACCTTCTCGGGCTCGATCATCGCCTTTGCGAAGCTCAACGGAAACATGTCCGGCGCCTCGATCATGTTGCCGGGCCGCCACTTCATCAACGCGTTGCTGGCGCTCGCCATTGTCGGCGGCGTCATCTACATCTGCATGGATCCGGCGCACCAGTCGACCGAGCTCTTCCTTGCGATCACGCTCATCGCCTTTCTCTTCGGCTTCCTCATCATCATCCCGATCGGCGGCGCGGACATGCCCGTCGTCGTCTCGATGCTGAACTCCTATTCGGGTTGGGCGGCCGCCGGCATCGGTTTCACGCTCGGCAATTTCGCGCTCATCATCACCGGCGCTCTGGTCGGTTCGTCGGGCGCGATCCTCAGCTACATCATGTGCAAGGGCATGAACCGTTCCTTCATCAGCGTCATCCTCGGCGGCTTCGGCGCCGATACGAGCGCGGTGGCGGGCGGCAAGGTCGAGACGCGTCCTGTGAAGCAGGGCTCGGCCGACGACGCGGCCTTCATCATGAAGAATGCGGGCTCGGTCATCATCGTTCCGGGCTACGGCATGGCTGTGGCGCAGGCCCAGCACGCGCTGAAGGAAATGGCCGACCATCTGAAGAAGGAAGGCGTCAAGGTTTCCTATGCCATTCATCCGGTCGCGGGCCGTATGCCCGGCCACATGAACGTGCTGCTTGCCGAAGCCAACGTGCCTTATGACGAAGTCTTCGAGCTTGAAGACATCAACAATCAGTTCGCGCAAGCTGACGTCGCTTTCGTCATTGGCGCCAACGACGTGACGAACCCGTCCGCCAAGACCGATCCGAAGAGCCCGATTTTCGGCATGCCCATTCTCGACGTCGAGAAGGCGCGCACCGTGCTCTTCATCAAACGCGGCATGGGGTCTGGCTATGCGGGCGTCGAGAACGAGCTGTTCTTCAGGGACAACACGATGATGCTTTTTGGCGACGCCAAGAAAATGGTCGAGCAGATCATCAAGTCGCTTTGAGCCGCGTGAATTTGTTGCTGCGGGCGGCGCTTTGAAAGAAGCGCCGCCCGTTTTCGTTGAGGGGACGAGATGGACATCTATCACGGCTGGTGCGACCTGAAGCCCGGCGTCAGCGATACGCAATTCGCCGACGCCTTTGCGCGCTACATGAAATCGTTGCAGCACATGGGCAAGATCGAGAGCTATCGCCTGACGCGCCGCAAGCTCGGCCTTGGGCCAAAGCATCTTGCCGAATTTCATTTCATGATCGAAACGCGCGACATGGCGCAACTCGATGACGCCTTCTCCTTCGTCGCCACGCGCGCGGGCGAGGTCGAAGGCGAACATCACAGCGTCAACTCGCTCGTCCAGAACGTCACCTTCGCGCTCTATCGGGATTTTCCCGATGACGTGCGCAAGAGGGGCGAAGAGAAGTTTTAGCTATTCATTGCCTGCAAAAAAACGGGGAGTTGAAAACATGATCTGGGTTGCACGTATCGGCGTCGCTTTGGCGGGGCTTTTTTCATTGGCGATGGGCGGCATGGCCTGGGCCTCGCCTGTACAACTTGGCGCGATGCTTGGTCTGGGCGCGCTGTCGCCTCTGGGTCTCAATGCGCTTCGGGCCGATCTCGGCTCGTTCTTTCTGGCCGCCGCCATTGCTTGCGCGCTGGCGCTCTTTGCAAAGCGCCCGAACTGGCTCTGGGGCGCTGCTCTGCTTTATGGCCTTGCAGTGACGGCCCGTCTCGTCGGCATCATCGTGGATGGTGCGCCTGAGGGTGTCGCTTCGGCAATGATCGTCGAGCTGGTGCTGGTGGCGCTTCTCGTCTTCGGTGCGAAGAAGATTCCTTCGGCTTGAGTCGAGCGCAAACAAAAACGCCCTCGGAAAGCCGAGGGCGTTTTTCGTTCTATATCAAGGGCTTATCAGCCGCGGGGAGCTGCCGCTTCGCGGGGTTTTGCAGCGACGCCGCTTTCGCGCTGGGCGCGCTTGCGGGCGAGCTTGCGGGCGCGGCGGATGGCTTCGGCCTTTTCACGGGCGCGCTTCTCCGAGGGTTTCTCGTAGAAGTTGCGGAGCTTCATTTCGCGAAAAACGCCTTCGCGCTGAAGTTTCTTCTTCAGCGCCTTCATGGCCTGATCGACGTTGTTATCGCGGACGAGTACCTGCACGAGCCAAATCCTGTCTGGATTTCAATGGGTTAGCCGCAAGGGTCATGGACCCGATGCGAACGTGCCGCTTTCTAGCAAAGGAATCGGGGCTTGTCCACTCTGGAGGGCCCGAAATGCCCGGAAACAGGCCCTGAAGTCCGGCTATCGTGGTTGCCGGAACCGATGCCGGGCTCCATATTCCGGTTATGGCCATACGAAAAATAGCCCGCATGGGGCATCCGATTCTTGCCCGCGTTGCCGAACCAGTCGTCGATCTTGCCGAACCAGACGTCCGCAATCTGGTTGCCGACATGATCGAGACGATGATCGATGCCAATGGGGCGGGCTTGGCCGCGCCGCAGGTCTATGCCCCCTTGCGTATCGTGGTCTTTCAGGCCCCGCCCGAGCGGGCGCCCGAAGGCATGGACGAGGAAGAAGCCTTCGACCATACGGCCAAGCTCACCGTGCTTATCAATCCCGAGATTGAAATACTTACCCCCGAAACCGAGCCGGGCTGGGAGGGCTGCCTCTCGGTGCCGGGCCTGCGCGGACTGGTGCCGCGTTTCACCGATCTCGTCTATCGCGGTTACGGGCTCAACGGCGAACGGATCGAGCGGCGGGCGAAGGGATTTCATGCGCGCGTCGTGCAGCACGAATGCGACCATCTCGACGGTGTGCTCTATCCGCAGCGGATGACGGATTTGAGCGATCTGATATTCGAGACCGAGGTGCGCCACCGGCTCGCCGCCGAGGCCGAGAGGAAGAGAGAAGCGGAAGATGTCTGAGGTGAAGCGCAAACCCGGTTCGCAAGGCCCGAAGACTGGCGACCACATCGAGACCATCCGCGCGAAAATCCTGGCCGCCGCGCTTCCCAATGTCGCCTTCGACGGCTGGACCACCAAGGTCATGCGCGAGGCGGCGGATGCGGCGGGCGTTTCGCATGGCGAGATGCGGCTCGCCTTTCCCGGCGGCATCACCGATCTCGTCGATTGCTTTCTGTCCGATGGCGATCGGCGCATGGAGGAGGCGCTGGGCAAACGCGATCTCGCCGCGCTTAAAATCCGTGAACGGATCACGTTGGCCGTGCGCACCCGGATCGAGGTCGATGCCGCGCATCGCGAGGCGGTGCGCCGCGCCGTGACGCTGCTCACCCTGCCGATTTCCGGCACGACCGGCCCGCGCTCGCTTTACCGCACCGTCGATGCGATCTGGCGCGCCGCAGGGGACCGTTCGACCGATTTCAATTTCTATACGAAGCGGGCCATTCTGGCGGGCGTCTATTCCGCCGTGACGCTGACATGGTTCAGCGACAGTTCGGAAGATTATGCCGACACCTGGGCGTTTCTCGACCGGCGCATCGCCGATGTCATGCAGATTGAAAAAGCGAAGGCGAGCGTTCAGAGGATCGGCGCCATGCTGCCCGATCCCGTGGCGCTTCTCGGACGGCTCAGATACCGCCGCTCATAGTCAATTCTCTCGATCAGTTGTCTTGCGGCGGTACGCCGAGGCCGAGGTCGATCCAGTCGATCGAGAGAATTTTCGTGCCCGTCATCGTCCGCTCGATCGGCTCGGCAAAGCTGGTGGCGTCTTCGCGGAAGGTGAGAGCGACAAGGCGCGAATAGCTTCCCGCCGGCGTTTCCAGCGGCAGATAGAGCGAACGCACATTACCTTCGCGACCGCTGCTGTAGTGGTTGGTGTAGCGCGCCAAGGCACCGCAAGGCTGTTCCTGGCGCGTTGCGGTCTGATAGGCGCGCGCCGTGCGGGATTTCATCGCGGGCGCTTGAACATTGAAGACGTTCTGGCCGCTCGGATCGAGCCCCATCCGTTCGACGATGGTGGTGCCGGCAAAGCGCCAGATCACATCCTCGACGCTCAGCACGTCGAGCAACGACATGTCGGGCAGCCAGTTGGTGAGGGCCAGAAGATCGAAATCGGTCGAACGTGGAATAATCCCGCCGCGCCTGATGCTCTGCCAATAGCTGAAGAGCGCCGAGAAGCCCGGAAAATCCTGGCCGAACGATGCCGGTATATCTACGTGCCCCGGCAGGCTCTCAATATGAGCGAGGTCCATGCCTATCCCCATTTAACATGAGGAAACTTTGCGCTTGAGAGGGTTAACGGGCGGTAACCGGTTTCCGTCCCAAGGGAAACAACCTGTTAACGTGGCCCATCTTGCGGCCCGGCCGCGCCTCCGCCTTGCCGTAGAGATGCAGGCAAGCGCCCGGCTCGGCGGCGAGTTTCGGCCAGTCATGGACGTCGTCGCCGATGAGGTTCGTCATCACCGCGTCTGAATGGCGAGCGGGCGAGCCCAGCGGCCAGCCGCAGATGGCGCGGATGTGCTGTTCGAACTGGCTCACCGCGCAGGCGTCCTGTGTCCAGTGGCCGGAATTGTGAACGCGGGGCGCGATCTCGTTGACGAGCAGGCGAGGGCCCTTCGCGCCTTGCGGCAGCACGAACATCTCGACGCCCATCACGCCGATATAATCGAGTTCGGCGACAATCTTTGCCGCGATGGCGCGGGCTTCATCGGCGAGCGCGTCGTCGAGCGAGGCGGGCGCGTAGGTGCGGTCGAGGATGTGATTGGTGTGGACGTTCTCGACCGGATCGTAGGCGGCGGTCGCGCCGTCGATGCCGCGCGCGACGATCACCGAGATTTCAAAGGCGAAGGGGACGAAGCCTTCGAGGATCGCGGGTTTGCGGCCGATGGCGTCGTAAGCGCCGTGCGCCTCGTTCGCGCTTGCGATCTTCGCCTGTCCCTTGCCGTCATAGCCGAACCGCCGCGTCTTCAGGATCGACGGTGTTCCGATCTCTTTCAGCGCCGCGTCGAGCGAAGCGTCGTCATGCACATCGGCGAAGGGCGCGGTCGGGATGCGGTGCGAGGCGAGGAAGGTTTTCTCGACGATACGATCCTGCGCGGTGGCAAGCGCCGCGACACCCGGACGCACGATGGCGTGTTCGCCGAGCACGCGCGCCGTTTCGGCGGGCACGTTTTCAAATTCGTAAGTCACGACATCGACGCCACGGGCAAAGCGCGCCAGGGCTTCCGCATCTTCATAGGCCGCGCGCGTGCCGCTCTCTGCGACATCCATCGCGGGCGCGTCTTCGTCGGGGCAATAGATATGCGTGGTGAAACCGAGTTCGGCGGCGGCGAGCGTCAACATGCGGCCCAATTGGCCGCCGCCCAGAATGCCGATGCGGCCCCCCGGCGCGATGGGCTCAGATTTATTTTTCAATGGGAGGGTTCTTCATCATCGACGGGAACCTCGCCGACGGCGGCTGTGAGCGCGGCGCGCCAGGCGTCGAGACGCTTGGCGAGCGCGGCATCGGAGAGCGCCAGCACGGCGGCGGCAAGAAGGCCCGCATTCTTCGCGCCCGCTTCGCCGATCGCCAGCGTGCCGACCGGAATGCCGCCCGGCATCTGCACGATGGAGAGGAGGCTGTCCTGACCGCTCAACGCCTTGGACTGAATGGGAACGCCGAAGACCGGCAGCGGCGTCATCGAGGCCGTCATGCCCGGCAGATGCGCCGCGCCGCCCGCGCCCGCGATGACGATCTTCAGACCGCGTCCGCGCGCCGTGGTGGCGTATTCAACGAGACGCCCGGGCGTGCGATGGGCGGAGACGATGCGCGTCTCGTAAGGGACGCCCAGTTCCGTCAGAACGTCGGCGGCGTGCTTCATGGTCCGCCAGTCGGACTGGCTCCCCATGATGATGCCGACCAGAGCTTGAGCTGCCATTTGCCTTCCGTCCCACCCCGCGCCGGGACAGGCCCGGCCTTTGGAAAGCGAGGCAGTATAGGCATGGGCGTTGGGTTGGCAAGGCGGTGAAGCCCCTCACCCTCCCACGCTTTCAGCGCGGGTCCCTCCCTCTCCCGCAAGCGGGAGAGGGGTTCAAGATCGGCTTTTCTTTCTAGCCCTCTCCCTCTGGGAGAGGGTTGGGTGAGGGCCTTAGCTCGCCTTCTTCAATGCGACGGGCTTGGGATTGGAGAACTCCATCGCGCCGTCTTCGACCTTGCCGTATTTCAGGCTGACGATGTCGAGGGCGTAGTTCTGATAGAGCTTCCACGGGGCTTTCGATCCCTGCTTGGGGAACTTGCCGATGGCGCGCTGAACGTAGCCCGAGGAGAAATCGAGCCAGGGCTCTTCGGTCACGGTCGGGTCTGCGTTATGCGGCGTGCACTGACGGGTGCCGGTCTTGTCCATGTGGTTGAGCAAGCGGCAGACATATTCGCAGGTGAGGTCGCATTTCAGCGTCCATGACGCGTTCGTGTAGCCGAAGGACGAGGCGAGGTTCGGCACGTCGCTATACATCATGCCCTTGTAGTTGAGCGACGTCGACAGATCGATGTCCTTGCCGTCGATCTTGATCTTGAGATCACTGAGAAGCTGCAAGTTCAAACCCGTCGCCGTCACGATGATGTCGGCCTTCAACTCCTCGCCCGATTTCAGCTTGATGCCGTCTTGCGTGAAGGTGTCGATGTGGTCGGTGACGACAGAGGCGCGCTCGCTCTTGATCGCGTCGAAGAGATCGCCGTTCGGAACGAGGCAGAGACGCTGATCCCAGGGGTTGTAGCTCGGCGTGAAATGCTTGGCCACGTAATCGGCGCCGAGAATTTCGCTCACCTGATTGAGGATGAACTGCTTCACGCGTTCCGGCTTCTTGCGCGCGAGGCGGAAGAAATACATGCCGAACAGCACATTCTTCCAGCGCGTGATGCCGTAGGCGAGTTTCGCGGGCAGGCGGCTGCGCAACCAGTTGGCCATCGCATCTTCTTCGGGACGCGAGACCACATAGGTCGGCGAGCGCTGCAACATGGTGACGTGAGCGGCGTCCTTCGCCATCTCGGGCACCAGCGTCACGGCGGTCGCGCCGCTGCCGATGACGATGACGCGCTTGTCCTTGTAGTCGATGTCGCTCGTCCATTTCTGCGGATGCACGATGCGGCCTTTAAAGCGCTCCGTGCCGGCGAAGTCGGGTGTGTAGCCTGCGGCGTAGTTGTAATAGCCGCTGCACATGAAGAGGAAATTGCAGGTGAGCTTGACGGTCTCGCCGCCGCGCTGCGCCTCGACGGTCCAGGCCGCATCCTCGGTCGACCACGAGGCGGTCTTCACCTGATGGTTGTAGCGGATATGCCGCTCGATGCCGTTCTCCTTCGCGGTCTCACGCAGGTAGCTCAGGATGGCCGGACCGTCGGCGATGGCCTTGGCCTGCGTCCACGGCTTGAAGGAATAGCCCAGCGTGTACATGTCGCTGTCCGAGCGGATGCCGGGATAGCGGAACAGGTCCCATGTGCCGCCCAGCGTCTCGCGGCCTTCGAGGATCGCATAGGTCTTGCCGGGGCAATTGGCCTGCAGGTGATAACCCGCGCCGATGCCGGAGATGCCGGCGCCCACGATCAGCACATCGAAATGTTCCGAGGTCATAGCGCATCTACCTTTGAAGGGGCGCCTCCCAGCGCCCGGCCCGGAGGGGTGTGCCCCTCGCAAACTGACAAAAAGTCGGTTGTTGCCTTTTCTTTAGCCGGAAATGGCGTCTTTGGACAGAATAATCATAGGGTGACCCGGCGTTCACGGTTCGTTAAAGATCGGTCTTGCGGCGGCAGATAGCCTTTTTCGTCGTTTAATGGCACATTCGATTCGCTGCTGGAGGGACCCGCATCCGAGGTGGGAAGTCTGGTGCTCCAGTATGAGTAGACCGATTGGACAGGCATGAAGGTCGGTGACAACAGGTCGGTTGAGACAGCCCCGATGCCCGCGCGCGAGCGCGGCGACGTCACCGTGGGCGCAACCACGATCGGCCTGCCGAGCGGCGCCGGGCGCACGGTGACCGACGCCGTCAGTTTCATGGGCATTCCCGAAGCCGAGATCACGCCGCATGTGCGCGACGCCATCATGTCGCTGATGGGCGAGGTCGAGACCTTGCGCCGCGACGTGGAGAAAATGCGCCAGCGCATCCGCGAGGCCGAGAAGCTCGCCGACCATGATCCGCTGCTGCCGGTGCTCAACCGCCGCGCCTTCATGCAGGAATTGTCGCGCGTCATCGCCTATGGGCGGCGCTACAAGGAGCCCGCGGGGCTTGCCTATTTCGACATCGATAATTTCAAGCAGGTCAATGACAGCTTCGGCCACGCGGCGGGCGACGCCGCGCTGAAGCATCTCACCGAGATTGTCGCGGCCAATATCCGCGAGACCGACATTGTCGGGCGTCTGGGCGGCGACGAGTTCGGCGTCATTCTCGCCCGCACCGACGAGACAAGCGCGCATGCCAAAGCCAAATCGCTGGCGCTGCTGATTTCCATGCATCCGCTGCTGATGAACGGCACGGAGATTCCGCTATCGATCTCGGTCGGCGCCATCGGCATCAGCGGCGAGCTCGATCCGCAGCAGGCGCTCGCCCTTGCCGATCAGGCCATGTATCTCGCCAAGCGCAAGCCGCAATAGGCGCGCTCTCAATAGGCGGGCTCTGAACAGGCGCGCTCAGGCGATAATGTCGGGAAAGAGCTGGTCGTCGATTTCGCGGATGCGATCACGCAGATAGAGCTTCCGTTTCTTCAGCCGCTTGATCTGCAGGGTATCGGGAAGCATTTTTGTCTCGAGCGCCACAATGGCGTCATCGAGATCGCGATGCTCCTCCTTGAGCTGCGCCAAAGCCTGCCGCAGTTCCTGTTCTTCCTGTTCGGTCATGGCTGTTCGGTCATGGCTGTTCGGTCATGGTCGCCCGATCATGAGGAGCGCAAATCGCCCGGGCGGGCGTCGGCGCTCTAGCGTTCTAATGGTGGAGAGCGTGGCGGACAAGGGCAAGCACGAGGACAAATCGAGGTGAAGAAAAGGTGGCGATAGATCCCGGCGAGACAGGCGACGAGAGCGGCGGCGGCGCGGAGGCTTTCTGGGCCTTCTCGACGGCGCTTTATGCCCGGCCGGGGGTCGAGCCGGCCTTGCTGGCGCTTCAGGACGCCGACGGACTTGAGGTCAATCTGGTGCTCTTTTGCCTCTTTGCCGGATCGCGCGGCCAGAGCCTCGACGGACCCTCCATCGCAGCCATGCAAGGGGTCGGAGATATCTGGGGCCGGGAGGTGGTGGGGCCGCTTCGGACCGTCCGGCGGCAGCTGAAGGCGCTGGGATCTGAAAACGGGACGGCCGCAAGCTTGCGGGACGAGGTGATGCAGGCCGAGCTTGCCGCCGAAAAGGCCATGCAGACGGCTTTGTCGGACTTGCTGGCGGGCGAGGGCGATGGCGGGCGCTCGGTGGCGGAAGCCAATCTCGCCGTCTGGGTCATGGCCGAGGAACTGACCATGACGGAAGCCAACACCGACGCGTTTCGCACCGTGCTCGATGCGGCTTTTCCGGCTTAGGTTATTTTCTCGGGTTTATTTTTCGGGGTTTCTTCGCCGCGACCGTTTTGCGCTTGCCGCTTTTGGGGTCTTCGCCCCAGCGCCGCGTTTGTCCCGCGTCTATGTCGAAGAGATCGAGCACGCGGGCGACCGATTGCGTCACGATGTCGTCGAGCGTTTTCGGCTCCGCGTAAAAAGCGGGCATGGGCGGCGCGATGATCGCGCCGATTTCCGACAGATGCGTCATGCTGCGCAAATGGCCCGTGTGCAGCGGCGTTTCGCGCACCATCAGCACAAGTCGGCGGCGTTCCTTCAGCACCACGTCGGCGGCGCGCGTCAGCAAATTCGAGGTGACGCCCGTGGCGATTTCCGACATCGAACGGATCGAGCAAGGCGCGACGATCATGCCGAGCGTCTTGAACGAGCCGCTGGAAATCGCCGCCGCGATGTCGCCGATCTGATAGCGGGTATGCGCCAGCGCTTCGACATCGCGCGCATTCACGCCCGTTTCGTAACCCAGCGTCAGCTCCGCCGCCTTCGTCATCACCAGATGCGTTTCGATCTTCAGCGATTTCAGAATTTCAAGCAGGCGAACGCCATAGATGACGCCTGAGGCGCCGGAGATTCCCACGATGAGGCGTTTGGGTTCGGACATGAGTGAGATTTACCTTCTCTTCGCTGTATTTGCGATAGGCGTTCGACAAGCCGTCAAAAAAGAGTCATGCTTTTCTCGTTACCCACCCCTCAGGCAAAGGTAGGTACGATATGGCTCTAGAGTCGCACATCGCCGAGCTTCACAATCGGCATCAGGCCCTCGAACGCGAAATAGAGGGTGAATTACACCATCCCGCCTTCGATGAACTCCGCATAGCCGAGCTGAAGAAACACAAGCTCAGGCTGAAGGAAGAAATCCAAAAACTCAGCACCTGATATTCCGCAGCCTGATGGATTGCGTCGAGCATTCCCAATGCGGTGAGAGCGCCGGGCGGCGAAGCCCGGCGCTTTGTCGTTTGCACTGCGTTCAGAGGGCTGACGCCATGTCCCGCAGCTTGAATTTTTGCACCTTGCCCGTGGACGTCTTCGGCAGGTCGGTGAACACCACCGTTTTCGGGCATTTGAAATGGGCGAGGTTTTCGCGGCAATAAGCGATGACCTCATCCGCTGTCAGGCTCGCGCCCGTCTTCAATGTGATGAAGGCGCAGGGCGTCTCGCCCCATTTTTCGTCCGGCCTTGCGACGACGGCGGCTTCGATGATGTCGGGGTGTTTGTAGAGGATGTCCTCGACTTCCAGCGACGAGATGTTTTCGCCGCCGGAAATAATGATGTCCTTCGAGCGGTCTTTCAGCTGGATGTAATTGTCGGCATGCCAGACACCGAGATCGCCGGAATGGAACCAGCCGCCCTCGAAAGCCTCGGCGCTGGCTGCCGGATTTTTGAGGTAGCCCTTCATCACGACATTGCCGCGAAACATCACCTCGCCCAGCGTTTCGCCGTCGCGCGGTACTTCTTCCATCGTCTCGGGATCGCGCACCGATATGCCTTCCAGCACCGGATAGTTGACGCCCTGGCGCGCCTTCACCTGCGCGCGGGCGTTGACTTCCAGCTCATCCCATTCGTCGTGCCAGGCGTTCACCACGGCGGGGCCGTAGGTTTCGGTGAGGCCGTAGACGTGGATCACGTTGAAGCCCTGGTCTTCGAGCTTCTTGATCGTCGCGGCGGGTGGCGGCGCGGCGGCGGCGAAAAAGTGGACCGTGTTCGGCAGCTTCTTCTTTTCGTCGTCGGTGGCGTTGATAAGAAAACCCATCACGGTCGGCGCGCCGCCCATATGGGTGACGCCGTTCTTGGCTATCGAGTCGTAGATGTTCTTCGCCGTGACGCGGCGCAGGCAGACATGCGTACCGGCGACGACGGCCATCGACCAGGTGAAGATCCAGCCGTTGCAATGGAACATCGGCACGGTCCAGAGATAGGTCGAGTGGCGCGGCATTCCCGCCGTGATGATATTGCCCATGGCGAGCAGATAGGCGCCGCGATGATGGAAGACGACGCCTTTCGGATTGCCGGTCGTACCGGATGTGTAGTTGAGGCTGATCGATTGCCATTCGTCGGCGGGCAGATGCCATGTAAACAGCGGGTCGCCCTTGGCGATGAAGCTCTCGTAATCCGTCTCGCCGATTTTTTCGCCCGGCCCGTCATATTCCTTGTCGTCGATGTCGATGACGAAGGGCTTCACCTTGGCGCTTGCGAGCGCCTCCTTGCCGAGCGCCGCGAACTCGCGGTCGACGAAAAGCGCCTTCGCCTCCGCATGGTCGAGCATGAAACCGAGCAGCGGTCCGTCGAGGCGGATGTTCAGCGTGTTCAGCACCGCGCCGATCATCGGCACGGCGTAATGAAGCTCCAGCATCTCGGGAATGTTGGGGGCTATCACCGATACGGTGTCGCCAAGACCGATACCGAGCTCCGACAGGGCGGAGGCCAGACGGCGGCAACGGCTATAAAATTCCGCATAGGAACGGTGCATCCCGCCGTGAATGACGGCAGGCGTCCGCGGATAGACCTCAGCCGCGCGCTTCAGAAACGACAGCGGCGTCAGCGGCTGATGGTTCGCCGGATTCTTGTCGAGATCGATTTCGTATGGATTGGCCGTCATAGCTCTCCGCCCCGTTACAGGCGTCTACCGTACTGAAGCGGCGCCGGGGGGACAAGAAGCCGGCCAGAGCATGACGAACCGAGGGGCGACACAGGAGGATGAAGAAGAGGGCGAGGACGCCTCCTCCGATCACATCGACGAGATAATGTCCGCCTTGCGTCGGGGTCGACAGGATGACGACGGCATTGAGGGAGATGGCGGGGAAACGCAGCCAGGGGATCGTCCAGAACGCCCAAGCGGTGATGATCGCCAGCGCCGTGTGAAAAGACGGGAAGGAGACAAGGCCGTTCAGTTCGACAAGGTTGATCGCGCGAAGCGAGCCGTCACGCAAGCCGAAGAACTGATGCACATGGGCGATCCCGCCTTCAGGCGAAAGGTTCGAGTAGAGCTGCGGGGCGGGTTTTAGAAAATCATAAGCACCGGCGGCGGGAAGAAGGGCCGCGAGGATGATGGTGGCGACGGTCGTCATCCAGAACAGGTTCAGATATTCCGAAAGCGCCGCATCGCGTTTCATGAGCGAGAGCAGCACGATCGCGACGACGACTTGCGGCATGGACGTCTCATAAGCATATGCGAGCGCGGTGCCGATCAGTGGATGCGCGTTGACCCAGGCGAGCCATGCGGTCCAATCGAAACCGAGGACTGCGTCGGCGCGGGCGAAGGTGGCGTCCAGCAGCGGCATGTTCATCGCCGCCGTCAGATAGCTCGCCAGCACGATCGCGATTGAATAGGCCGCAACATATAAAATGCCCGACGTGAGGACGGCGAGACGCTGTGTGTTCGGTTGGCGGGCATAATAGGCCGAGAAGGCGGCGAGAAGGGCGAGCAAGGCGATATTGCGCAGCAGCGTCCCATCGGCCAGCACCGTGAAATCGCGGGCGAAAATCAGTATCGCGTCCAGCAAGGCGACGACAAAGCAGACGGCCCAGCCGGTTCGGGTCGGAACGGGGAAAGGGCGCATAACCGTATCCTGCTGAAATTCTGGATTTCGACTGGCAGGGTATCGGTCCTTGGGTTGAACATGCGTTAACGTAACGGTGCAGGTGGCTTATAAAGCTGCCGCACAGACGATGGCCGCGCGGCAAGCGCGGGACAGGGGAGACAGGATGGGCCGGTATCGCGAAACATATGATCGCTGGAAGCGCGACCCGGAGGGTTTCTGGGCCGAGGCGGCGCGTGGGATCGACTGGATAAAGCCGCATGACGAGGTCTATGGCGCGCTGGGCTGGTATGCGGGCGCTGAATGCAACACCTGCTGGAATGCGCTCGACCGGCATGTGGCGGGCGGGCGCGGCGAACAGCTTGCGCTGATCTATGACAGCGCGATGATCGGCAAGGTGAAGCGGTTCACCTATGCCGAACTTCTCGACAAGGTCGCGACCTTCGCGGGCGTCTTGCAGCGCCACGGCGTCGTCAAGGGCGACCGGGTCGTCATCTATATGCCGATGGTGCCGCAGGCGGTCGTCGCCATGCTCGCCTGCGCACGATTGGGCGCGATCCATTCCGTGGTCTTCGGCGGCTTCGCGCCGAAGGAGCTGGCGACGCGCATCGACGACGCCAAGCCGAAGCTGATCGTCACCGCGTCATGCGGGCTCGAGCCCGGCCGCGTCATCGCCTATAAGCCGCTGCTCGACGCGGCCATCGAACTTTCCACCGCCAAGCCCGCCGCCTGCATCCTGTTGCAGCGCGAACAGGCCGAGGCGACGCTCATCGAAGGCCGCGATTTCGACTGGGCCGACGAGATGGAGCGCGCGCGCGCCGCCGGTGCGAAACCCGCTTGCGTTCCCGTCGCCGCCACCGATCCGCTTTACGTGCTTTATACGTCGGGCACCACCGGCAAGCCCAAGGGCGTCGTCCGCGACAATGGCGGCCACATGGTCGCGCTCAAATGGTCGATGAAGAACGTCTTCGGCATGGACCCCGGCGAGGTTTTCTGGGCGGCGTCCGATGTCGGCTGGGTCGTCGGCCATTCCTACATCGTCTATGCGCCGCTGCTGCATGGCTGCACGACGGTGCTCTTTGAAGGCAAGCCGGTCGGTACACCCGATGCGGGCACCTATTGGCGCGTCATCGCCGACCACGGCGTCAAAGCGCTCTTCACCGCGCCCACAGCCTTTCGCGCGATCAAGAAGGAAGACCCGAAAGCCGAGCTCGTCAAAAATTACGACCTCTCGAAATACGAGATGCTGTTCCTCGCGGGCGAGCGCGGCGATCCCGACACCATTCAGTGGGCGGAGCGCGCGCTGGGCGTGCCCGTCATCGATCATTGGTGGCAGACGGAAAGCGGCTGGCCGATGACGGCAAACCCGATGGGGCTCGAGGTGCTGCCGGTCAAATACGGTTCGCCCGGCGTGCCGATGCCCGGCTACGACATTCAGGTGGTGGACGAGGCGGCAAAGCCCGTGGCCGTCGGCGCGACCGGGGCCATTGTCGTCAAGCTGCCCCTGCCGCCGGGATGTCTGCCGACGCTCTGGCATAATGAGGAGGGGTTCCGCACTTCCTATCTCGCCGATTATCCCGGCTTTTACAAAACGGCCGATGCGGGCTTCCTCGACGAGGACGGCTATCTCTTCGTGATGAGCCGCACCGACGACATCATCAATGTCGCGGGCCACCGCCTCTCGACCGGCGGCATGGAGGAGGTGCTGGCGGGGCACCCGGACGTTGCAGAATGCGCGGTGATCGGCGTCGCGGACGCGATGAAAGGGCAGGTGCCTTTAGGCTTCCTCGTCATCAACAAAGGCGTCAACCGCCCGATCGCGGATATCGAGAAAGAAGCCGTGCAACTGGTGCGCGACAAGATCGGCCCTGTGGCTTCGTTCAGAACCGCCATCGTCGTGCAGCGTCTGCCGAAGACGCGCTCGGGGAAAATCCTGCGCGGCACGATGCGCAAGATCGCCGACGGCGAAGAGTGGACGACGCCCGCGACGATTGACGATCCGGCGATTTTGACGGAGATCGGCGAGGCGCTGAGCGGGGCGGGGTATGCGAAGAAGGGGTGAGGGTTTCTCGTCATTGCACGGAGCGACGCGGCAATCCATTCTTTACGGCACTGGATTACTTCGCTCGCTCGCCATGATGAAAAAAGGCTATTAGGCCAGCCGAAAGAGGGGGAATGCTCGTGTTTTATTTTATATTTTTTTTGATCCAAATCGTCCTGATTGGCGTCCTTGCCCAACAATGGAGGGGACGAACCGGAGTCATATGGTCGGCCATTGCTTTTGGTTTGGATGCTATTGCGGCGTTTTTTTTGGACTCTGCAATAAGTTCAAATCCTAAGTTTATAGTTGATCCGGGTGCTTACAATACGACGGGCCACGATATTGCGTTTGTATTGATGACGGCTTCTTTCAGCACCGTTATCTGCCTGATTTCTATTGCCACTTTGCCGAATTCGAAGCGAGCTACGCCAGTCAAGACCTGTCCTCAATGCGCCGAGACTGTGAAGGCAGCCGCCATTAAATGTCGCTTCTGCGAATATGGCTTCGATGTCGAGCCGGTTGTCTAGGCCTCTTGGTAATGAGCGAAGACGGGTAAGTGCTGCAGTGAAGCCGGAGATGCTGAGCGTGCCGCGCCCCCCACCCTCCCACGCCTTTGGCGCGGGTCCCTCCCTCTCCCCGGAGGGGAGAGGAGTTCAGAAGCGATGGCGTGGGGTTGCGAGGAAGGGCTAACATCGCGTCATTGCGAGGAGCGGAGTGACGAAGCAATTCAGTCTTTAACTTGTTGCTCTGGATTGCTTCGCTTTGCTCGCAATGACGAAGAAAGGGCTAGTGTTAATCTCTTAACCCCCGGAAATCTGCCGCCTTCCAGCCTCCATTTGACCTTCTGGGCTTTCGCTTGCATCTTCCGCCGATGGAAGCCGCCAAAGACCTTTTTTCTTATCGCAAATATTGGGCGCACCGCTTCGGTGTGGCGCCGTTTCTGCCTGTTTCGCGGGCCGAGATGGATGAGCTTGGCTGGGACCAATGCGACGTCATTCTGGTCACGGGCGACGCCTATGTCGATCATCCGAGCTTCGGCATGGCGATCATCGGGCGGTTGCTCGAAGCGCAGGGCTTCCGTGTCGGCATTCTTTCGCAGCCCGACTGGCAGAGCGCCGAGCCCTTCAAGGCGCTGGGCAAGCCCGCGCTTTATTTCGGCGTCACCGGCGGCAACATGGATTCCATGGTCAACCGCTATACGTCGGACCGGCGGCTTCGTCATAACGACAATTACACGGCAGGCGGCGAGGGCGGCAAACGGCCGGATCGCTCGACCATCGTTTATGCGCAGCGTTGCCGCGAAGCTTACAAAGATGTGCCGATCATGCTGGGCGGCATCGAGAGTTCGCTTCGCCGCATCGCGCATTACGATTACTGGTCCGACAAGGTTCGCCGTTCGATCCTGATCGACGCCAAGGCCGATATTCTTTTGTACGGCAATGCCGAGCGCGCCGTCGTCGAGGTGACGCACCGCATCGCCAAGGGTCAGAAGGCGTCGGAGATCGACGATGTGCGCGGCGTCGCGGTGCTGAAATCCGCCGTGCCCGAAGGCTGGACCGAGGCTCTCGCCGACGATATCGAGTCGAGCGACGAAGGCGCGCGGCGGAGCAACGCGCAGACCGTTGTGCGCCTGCCGTCTTATGAACAGGTTTCGGGCGACCCTGAATCCTACGCCCGCGCCTCGCGCGTCCTGCACCGCGAGAGCAATCCCGGCAATGCGCGCGCGCTGGTACAGCGTCATGGCGATCACGAGCTTTGGCTGTCGCCGCCGCCCGTTCCGCTGACGACGCCGGAAATGGATGCGGTTTACGATCTGCCTTATGCGCGTGCGCCCCATCCGATCTATGCGGGCGCGAAGATTCCCGCATGGGACATGATCAAGACATCGGTGACGATCATGCGCGGCTGCTTTGGCGGCTGCTCCTTTTGCTCGATCACCGAGCATGAAGGCCGCATCATCCAGAGCCGTTCGGAAGGTTCGATCCTCAAGGAAATCGAAACCGTCCGCGACAAGGTCGAAGGGTTCACCGGCGTCATTTCCGACATTGGCGGGCCGACCGCGAATATGTATCGCATGGCCTGCAAGGACGAGCGCACGGAAGAGCTGTGCCGCCGTCCGTCCTGCGTCTATCCGGCCATTTGTCCGAACCTCAATACGAGCCACGAGGCGCTGATCGGTCTTTATCGCAAGGCGCGCGAGCTGCCGGGCATCAAGAAAGTCATGGTCGCGTCAGGCGTGCGTTACGATCTCGCGGTCGAGAGCCCGACCTACATCAAGGAACTCGTCACGCATCATGTCGGCGGGTACCTCAAGATCGCGCCCG
>DASYEM010000086.1:0-30423 GCA_036499025.1 Parvibaculum sp.
ATCATCGCCGGGAAGCTCATCGGCTTCACCGGGACAACCGCCGATGTCTTTGAGGTTGTGATCCAGCTCGGTGCGATTCTGGCGATCTGCGTTCTCTATGCGCGTAAACTGCTGGGTGTCGCCTTTGGGCTGGGCAGCGACCCCGAAGCGCGACGCTTTGCACTGGCCATCATCATCGCTTTTCTGCCCGCCGCGCTGTTTGGCTACCTGCTGCACGATTTCATCAAGGCGGTGCTATTCTCGCCGATGGTCGTCTGCGCATCACTGGTGCTGGGCGGCATCGCCATTCTGGCCATCGAGCGCTGGAAGCCCGCAACGCGCATCGTCTCCATAGAGACGCTCGGCCCAACCACCGCTCTGAAGATCGGGCTTTTTCAGTGTCTGGCGATGGTTCCCGGCGTTTCGCGTTCAGGCGCGACCATTCTCGGCGCGGTGCTGCTTGGCGTTGAGCGCAAGACGGCGGCGGAGTTTTCGTTCTTCCTCGCCATTCCGACGATGCTCGGCGCGACGGTTCTCGATCTCTGGAAAGCACGCCATGTGCTCAACCCCGATGATAGCGCCATCATCGCCGTCGGCTTTGTCGCCGCCTTTGTCTCGGCAATCATTGTCGTGCGCTGGCTGGTCGGCTTCGTCAGCCACCACGGATTTTCGGTGTTCGGCTGGTATCGCATCGTTTTCGGTACGTTGCTGGCGGGATATTTCGTCTGGGCGGCCTGAAAAGCTCCAAAGGTTTCACAAAGGTAAATTCAGCTTAACCGAGTGTTAGACGTTTCGTTTTATCAATGGGGCCAAGGCGAGAAATGAGTCTCGCCAGGTCCCGGTGTAAATGGCGGACGTAATAAACCCGGCTGTGAGCCGCAGTACGATCGACCAGCGATCCAGCAGCAAGCGGGAGCCGCGGCTTGATGCTGCCGATTTCAACACCGAACGCATGCCGGAATTCGCGCTCAGTCTGCATACATTGCGTTTTCGCGACGCGGCGCTCGAAGAGATTTATCAGGTCGGCAACTTCGCGCAGAATATCGGCCTGACACGATTTTCAATTGCCGGCGGCGCGCTGATTTTCGCGATCTACGCCCTGCTCGATCCCTATATCATTCCCGATATCGTCTATAAGGCCTGGATCATCCGGCTCGGCATCGTCTGCCCGTTGCTGTTGATGATCGTCGCCATCTCCTACTCGCAGAACTTCACCTACAAGATGCAGGGGCTGCTCGCGCTGTCGCTGGCGCTGCCGAGCCTCGGCGTCGTCGGCATGGCATCCATCGCGGCGGCGCCCGGCAATCATCTCTATTATGCCGGCATCATCATCATCATCGGGTACAATAACTGCTTGTGGCGGCTCGGCTATATTCACTCGACCGTCATGTCGGCGGTGGTGCTGGCGGCTTATGAATTCGTGGTGATGTTCGTCAATCCATTGCCCGCGAACATCCTGCTCAACAACAATGCCTTCCTGTGCTTCGCCATCAGCGTCAGCGTCTTCATCAACTACATTCAGGAATATCAGCTTCGCAAAAGCTTCGTCGACAATGAGAAGCTGCGCATAGAGCGCACGCGCTCGGAGCGGCTGCTCAGCCGCTCGGAAGCGGCGAACCGGGCGAAGAACGATTTTCTCGCGATCATGAGTCATGAGCTGCGCACGCCGCTGAATGCCATCATCGGCTTCTCCGAAATCATCGCGAACCAGATGTTCGGCCCGGTGGGCCAGGAGAAATACGCCGACTACGCCGGAGACATCCGCTCGAGCGGCACGCATCTGCTCAGCATCATCAACGACATTCTGGATATTTCGAAGGCGGAAGCCGGCAAGCTGCAACTGGAAGAAGAGCCTATCGATCCCGTCGAGGCGCTCAATCGCTCAATGCGGATGTTCCGCCAGCGCGCGTCGGAAATCGGCGTCGAATTATCATTCCGCGTGCGCGACGACATTCCCTGGATCATCGCCGACCCGCGCCTGTTCAATCAGGTGGCGATCAATCTCACCTCAAACGCGCTGAAGTTCACGCCGGAAGGCGGGCGCGTCTGGATCGAAATCGGGATCGACGCATCGGGCAATTTCACGCTGAAGGTGAGAGACACCGGCATCGGCATCAAAGCCGCCGACATGAAGCGTGTCTTCGAGCCCTTCGTGCAGGTGGAAAACGCCATGTCGCGCACGCATCAGGGCACGGGCCTTGGCCTGCCGCTGGTGCGCAAGATCATGGGGTTGCATGGCGGCTCCGTGGAGCTTGAAAGCATCGTCAACGAGGGGACGACCGTCACCGCGACGTTCCCGAAAAGCCGCTTCGTGGCGCCGGACCCGGCGGCCGAAATCCGCTGGAACGTTCGTTAGACAATTTCAGACTTCGAAGCGTGTTCAGACTTCGAGGCGGGCGGGCTCGATGGTGACACTTTCACCGCAGCCGCAGGCATCCGTCTGGTTCGGATTGTTGAACTTGAAGCCGGCGGAGAATTTCTCGGTCTGGTAATCCATTTCCGTGCCAATGAGAAAAAGGATCGCCTTCGGGTCGATCAGGATGCGCACGCCCTTATCCTCGACCACCTCGTCGAGCGGCTTTTGCGCCTCGGCATATTCCATCGTGTATTCCATGCCCGCACAGCCGCCGTTTTTCACGCCGACGCGCAGGCCGATGAACTTGCCTTCCGAACGAGCCATGATCTCGCGCAGATGCTCTGCTGCCTTGTCGGTCAGCCTGATCGCCTTGGGAAGCTGTCTAGCCATATCTCGGTCCTTCGGTACTCAGATGGAGAGTAGAACGGCTTGGTTCAAGTTCCGTCAATACATGTTGAGGGCGACGCGGGCCTCGTCCGACATCATGGAGGCGTCCCAGGGCGGGTCGAAGGTCATGTTGACCTTGACGTCCCCGACGCCATCGACGGAGCGCACCGCGTCCGCGACCATTTCCGGCATGGTGCCCGCGACCGGGCAGCCGGGGGCCGTCAAGGTCATGTCGATCAGCACGTCGCGGTCGTCCGACACATCGACCTTGTAGATGAGGCCGAGCTCGTAGATATCGACCGGAATTTCCGGGTCATAGACGGATTTCAGCGCGGCGACGATGTCGTCGGTCAGCGCCGCCAGTTCCTCGGGCGGAATGGCGGAAGGCGCTTCCTCGGCGACGGGTGCGGCGTCTTTGGGTTCGGTCATGTGTGCGTCTTCGGACATATTCAGCCTCAAACGAAGAATTTCTTGGCGTCGATGAGGGCCGCGACCAGGTGGTCGATTTCCTCATGCGTCGTGTACATGGCGAAAGACGCGCGGGCTGTCGCCGTGACACCGAAGCGTTCCATCAGCGGTTGGGCGCAATGATGCCCGGCGCGGACCGCGATACCGGCGCGGTCGATGATCGTGGCAATGTCGTGCGCGTGGGCGGCGCCTAGCGTGAAAGAGATGATGCCGCCCTTGGTTTTCGACGTACCGATGACGCGCAGATCGTTGATCGCGGTCAGGCGCTCGGTCGCATAGGTAAGCAGGCTCGCTTCATGCGCGGCAATGCGGTCGCGACCGACGCCGCGCACGTAATCCAACGCCGCGCCGAGGCCGATGGCTTCGATAATGGCGGGGGTGCCTGCTTCGAAGCGATGAGGTGCGGCCGCATAGGTCACGTTGTCGAGCGAGACTTCGCGGATCATTTCGCCGCCGCCACGATAGGGGCGCATTTTCGCCAGCAGTTCCTTCTTGCCGTAAAGAAGGCCGATGCCGGTGGGGCCGTAAATCTTGTGGCCGGTGACGGCGTAGAAGTCGATGTCGAGGGCCTGCACATCGACGTCGAGATGGACGGCGCTTTGCGAACCGTCAGCGACAACGGGAATGCCCTTCTCATGGGCGAGGCGGACGATTTCCTTTAGCGGCGTGACGGTGCCGAGCACATTCGACATATGAGTGATGGCGACGAGTTTCGTCTTCGGGCCAAGCAGCTTTGCATAGGCTTCCATGTCGAGGTCGCCCTCGTCCGTCACCGGAATCCATTTCAGAACCGCGCCCTGGCGCTCCCGCAGGAAATGCCACGGGACGATGTTCGAATGATGCTCCATGACGGAGAGCAAGATTTCGTCGCCGGGTTCGATCATTGGCGCGGCGAAGCTCGACGCGACCAGGTTCAGCGCGTCGGTCGAGCCGCTGGTGAAGATGACCTGTTCGGCGGTCGGCGCGTTCAGGAAGGCGCGGGCCTTTTCACGAGCGTCTTCGAAAGCCTGCGTCGCGGCGTTGGAAAGATAATGCAACCCGCGATGGACATTGGCGTATTCGCTCTCCATCGTCTCGCGCATGACGTCGATGACGGCGCGGGGCTTTTGTGCGGACGCGCCATTGTCGAGATAGACGAGTGGCTTGCCATAAACTTCGCGCGACAGGATCGGAAAATCGGCGCGGATGGCATCGATGTCGTAAGGGGCCTCGGCCAATTTCGTGATGATGGTCATTTGGCCTCCTTCGCCGCGAGACGGAACCAGCCCGCAGCCAACCCGCGCAAGGCATCTCGCGCTGCCTCATGCGGCACGGTTTCAAAAGCGGCGTCGAGGAAAGCGGAAATCAACAATTGCCGTGCCGTCTCTTCGTCGATGCCGCGCGAGCGCAGATAGAAGAGCGCTTCGCGATTTAACTCGCCGATGGTCGAGCCATGCGCGCATTGCACGTCGTCGGCATAGATCTCAAGTTCGGGTTTGGCGTTCATCGCCGCATCGCGCGACAGAAGAAGCGCGTTGGTCATCTGACGGCCATCGGTCTTTTGCGCGTCGGGCCGGACGACGACCTTGCCCTGGAAGACGCCGGTCGTGGCGTCATCGAGGACGGTGCGGAAAAGCGTGGCGCTGGCGCAGTTCGGAACCGCGTGATCGACGAGACAGAACTGGTCGCCATGCTGCTTACCGCGGAGCGCCGTCGCACCGTTGACATGAGCTTCCGCGCCTTCGCCGCTGAACCGGATGAAGGACTGGCCGCGCGAGAGGCCCGCGCCGAGCGTCATGATAAAGCTTGAGAGGAAGGACCGCGCTTCGAGCGTGGCGCTGAGCGTCGAGAGGTGAATGGCGGCGAGAGCTTCGTCCTGCACCTTGATGTGGGTGAGGCGCGCGCCCTCGGCCAGCGAGATGTCGACCGCGAGATCGGAGAAATAGGTTTTCGCACCCGCGTCGATATGGGTCTCGAAGATCGCCGCATCGGCTTCCTCTTCGAGACGGATCAGATTGCGGGCATGGAACGCGCCGTCATCCGCCGCGAGGAAGAGAAGATGCAGCGGCTTGTCGAGCTTCACACCCTTGGCGATGTGAAGCCCCATGCCGTCCTGCATCAGCGCCGTGTTGAGGGCGACGACATTGGCGGCTTGCGCGTCGCTGGCCTTGCCTTCGAGAAGCGTGCGGGCCCAAGGCTCGGCCAGAGCAACGGCGAGCGGCGTCAGCGAGACGCCTTCGGGCAGAGCGAATTTCGACAGGTCGGTACGGAGACGTCCATTGACGAAGACGATGACGTGACGGTCGATGTTTGCAAAAGCCGCGACGGTCGGACGCGATGCATCGGGCAACAGAGCCGTCGTCTGATGCGCGGGCGCCGGTGCGAAGGCGGCTTTCTCGAGCGCTTGACGGAGATCGGTGTAGCGCCAGTCTTCGAGACGGCGATGCGGCAGGCCCGCTTCGCCAAAAGCTTTCAGAGCTGCGTCACGGCGCGCATCGAGCCAGCCGAGCCCGGCGGCGGGCAGCGTCAGCGTCTTGCGCTCCTGCTCATAGGTCTCGATGAAATTTTTGGCCGCGTCGGTCATTCTATCTGCTTCTCTACTCTTCTTTTTTCGTCATGCGCGGACTTGATCCGCGTATCCACGTCTTTGCCGAAGAAGGAAGACGTGGATGGCCGGGTCAAGCCCGGCCATGACGTGTGGGTTTTGCTGCCCCATACCGTCCGTTCCTTACGCGGCAAACTCCGCGTAGCCTGTTCTCTCCAATTCGCCCGCCAGTTCCTTGCCACCGGTGCGGACGATCCTGCCCTTCGACAGAACATGCACGACGTCCGGCACGATGTGATCGAGCAGGCGCTGGTAATGGGTGATGACGATCATCGCGCGGTCGGGCGAGCGCAGCGCATTGACGCCTTCGGAGACGACTTTCAGCGCGTCGATGTCGAGGCCGCTATCGGTCTCGTCGAGGATCGCCAGCGATGGCTCTAGCAGCGACATCTGAAGGATTTCGGCGCGCTTTTTTTCACCGCCGGAGAAGCCGACGTTCAGCGCGCGCTTCAGCATATCGTCCGGCACGTTCAGGGGCTTGGCTTTCTCACGCACCAGCTTCAGGAAGCGCGGCGCATCAAGTTCGTCTTCGCCGCGCGCCTTGCGCTGCGCATTAAGCGCTGTCTTCAAGAACGTCATGGTGGTGACGCCGGGAATTTCAATCGGATACTGGAAGGCAAGGAAAACGCCGGCGGAGGCGCGTTCATCGACACTCATGGCGAGAAGATCGCGGCCCTTATAGGTCACACTGCCCTTGGTCACGTTATAGCCTTCGCGGCCCGAGAGCAGATAGGAGAGCGTCGATTTGCCGGAGCCGTTCGGGCCCATGATCGCATGGACCTTCCCTGCCTCGACGGTGAGGTCGATGCCTTTCAGGATTTCCTTGCCGCCGACTTCGACATGGAGGTTCTTGATCTCAAGCATTAGCCGACACTTCCTTCCAGAGAGATACCAACGAGCTTCTGCGCTTCGACGGCGAACTCCATGGGGAGCTGCTGAAGCACGTCGCGACAGAAACCGTTGACGATGAGCGCGACCGCCTCTTCGGCGGGAACGCCGCGCTGCATGCAATAGAAAAGCTGTTCTTCGCTGATCTTCGAGGTGGTGGCCTCGTGTTCCAGAATCGCGGTCGGGTTCTTCGCCTCGATATAGGGAACGGTATGCGCCGAACACTTCGGGCCGATGAGCAGGCTGTCGCATTGCGTGAAATTGCGCACGCCTTCGGCCTTCTTGTGAACCGACACAAGACCGCGATAGGTGTTCGACGAACGGCCCGCCGCGATGCCCTTGGAGATGATGCGGCTCGACGTATTTTTGCCGAGATGGATCATCTTGGTGCCGCTATCGACCTGCTGGAAATGGTTCGAGATGGCTATGGAATAGAACTCGCCGCGCGAATTGTCGCCGCGCAGGATGCAGCTTGGATATTTCCATGTGACCGCTGAGCCGGTCTCGACCTGCGTCCACGAAATCTTCGAATTGTCGCCACGGCAGTCACCGCGCTTCGTGACGAAATTGTAGATGCCGCCCTTGCCGTTTTCGTCACCGGGGAACCAGTTCTGGACGGTCGAATATTTGATCTCGGCATCCTCGAGCGCGACAAGCTCCACCACAGCGGCGTGAAGCTGGTTCTCGTCGCGCTGCGGCGCGGTGCAGCCTTCGAGGTAGCTCACATAAGAGCCCTTGTCGGCGATGATGAGCGTGCGCTCGAACTGGCCCGTCTGCGCTTCGTTGATGCGGAAATAGGTCGACAGCTCCATCGGGCAGCGGACGCCCGGCGGGATATAGACGAACGAGCCGTCGGAGAAGACCGCCGAGTTCAGCGTCGCGTAATAATTGTCGGACGTCGGCACGACGGAGCCGAGATATTTGCGCACGAGATCCGGGTGTTCGCGCACAGCTTCAGAGAAGGGGCAGAAAATGACGCCGACTTCTCCGAGCTTCTTCTTGAAAGTCGTGACGACGGAGACGCTGTCGAAGACGGCATCGACGGCGACGCCCGCAAGCATCTGCTGCTCGATGAGCGGAATGCCGAGCTTCTTGTAGGTTTCAAGAAGTTTCGGATCGACTTCATCGAGGCTTGCGAGCTTCGCATTCTGCTTCGGTGCGGAATAGTAGTAGGCGTTCTGGAAGTCGATGGGAGGATATTCAACCTTTGCCCATGTCGGTTCTTCCATGGTCAGCCAGCGACGATAAGCGTTAAGGCGCCATTCGAGCATCCATTCCGGCTCGTCCTTCTTCGCCGAAATATAACGGATCGTATCCTCGCTCAGCCCGATGGGCGCGCGCTCGCTTTCGATGTCGGTGGAGAAGCCATATTTGTACTTCTCACCGGCAACTCTATCGACCGTTTCGACCGTCTCGCGAACAGCCGCCATATCAATGCTCCACTTCCGCAAGCGCGGGAGAAACCGCGCTCGCTTTCGCACTCTGTACTTTTTCCTGCGCGCGTTTTGCCACGCGCGACCAGCTCGCGGCGAGCCGGTCGACTTCGTCTTCGGTGTTTTCGATGCCAAGGCTGACGCGGATCGCGCCCCTGGCAAGCGCCTCATCGACACCCATCGCGGCCAGCACGTGAGAACGCGCGACCTTTCCCGACGAACAGGCCGAACCGGCGCTGACGGCGAGACCGTCGAGATCGAGCGCCATGATAAGGGTTTCGGCGTCCAGACCAGATGCGGCAAAGAGGCTTGTATTAGCGAGACGCGGCGCGGCTTCGCCAAAGACGACCGCATCCGGCCCGCTCGCATGGATCGCGGCTTCGAGGCGATTGCGCAGCGCCAGAATGTGCGGCATGGCCCTGTAATCGTTGAGCGACAATTTCGCAGCAACGCCGAAGCCCGCGATGCCCGGCACGTTTTCGGTGCCGGCGCGGCGGCGCTGCTCCTGCCCGCCGCCCTGAAGTAGCGGCGAAAAGGCAAGGCCTTCGCGGATCACCAATGCACCGACGCCTTGCGGCCCGCCGATCTTGTGAGCGGAGAGAAGTAGCATGGCCGCGCCAAGCGCGTTGAAATCGACGCGCATGCGGCCAACGGCCTGAATGGCATCGGTCAGCACGACAGCGCCGGTGCCGTTTGCCAAGTCGACGGCTTCGACAACGGGCTGAACGACGCCGGTTTCGTTATTTGCCATCATCAGCGCGAGCAACGGCTTGCCGGGCTCCGCGAGAAGCTTCGACAACGCATCGAGATCGACGACACCTTCTGCATCGACGGGCGCGATGGCGACAGGAAGGCCAAGCGCCGAAGCCGCCGTACGGATGCAATCATGTTCGATGGCGGAGACGATGAGACGTTCGACGCCGAGCGCGTTTTTGGCGACATGCAACGCCAGGTTCGCCGCTTCGGTGCCGCCGCTGGTGAAGACGATTTCGCCGGGTTTGGCGTGGACGAGTTTCGCCACATCCGCCCGCGCCTCTTCGACGAGCTGGCGGGCGCGGCGGCCCTCGGCGTGAACGGAGGAGGGATTGCCGGTGAGCGTCAAAGCGCGTGCGACCGCTTCCGCCGCTGCGGGGCGAACCGGAGCGGTGGCGTTGTGGTCCATATAAGCGCGCGTCTTCGTCATTCGATGAATGACCCCTTCCGGTCCTAAAAACGTTCGATCAGTCGGCTGCGTTGGCCGTCAGCGCCTTTTCCATGACGCCCACACCCGACGATTTGGCGACGCGGCCATTCACGACATCGCCGAGCGATACACCGCTGAGGAAAACGTGAATCTGGTGGCTCAATTCTTCCCAGAGATCGTGCGTGATGCAGCGGCTGGAAGACTGACCCATGCAGCCCTTGGGTGAGCCGAGTTCGCAACGGGTCGCCTTGATCGGCTCATCCACCGCCACGATGACGTCGGCAATGCGGATGTCGTCAGCCGCGCGGGCCAGCAGATAGCCGCCGCCGGGGCCACGCACGCTTTTCACGAGATCGCCACGGCGCAGCTTGGCGAAAAGCTGCTCGAGATAGGAGAGCGAAATCTCCTGACGCTGCGCGATGTCGGCAAGCGCCACCGGGCGGCCCGTACCGTGGCGCGCGAGATCGGCCATCGCCATCACGGCGTAACGCCCTTTGGTGGTGAGCTTCATGGAAGCCAACTCCTCTAGAAACCGGCTCGAAGATGCACCCGGCACCCAAAAGCCTTGCCTAACCGGCACTTGCCTGTGTTAAAGAACGGTCGCCCCTGCCCCGTTACGGGGAATAGGCACGTAGCGAACCGGGTTATTCCTAGTACGCTAGTCAACTATTTAGCTATCTCTGGATCACATTTCCAGAGAAAAAGCCGGGGATGTCGGGGATAACTCCCCAGATAAACAGTGGGTTATTGCCCCCCATTTCCGGGGTGCGTGCAAGGTGAGACAAGAAGAGCATGCCTGAAGTCATCTTCAACGGTCCCGCCGGCCGCATCGAAGGCCGCTACCATCACAGCCGCAAGGCGAATTCGCCCATCGCGCTGGTGCTGCATCCGCATCCGCAATTCGGCGGGACGATGAATAATCCCGTCACCTACACGCTGTTTCAGGATTTTGTGGCGCGCGGCTTTTCCGTGCTGCGTTTCAACTTCCGTGGCGTCGGACGCAGCCAGGGCGCTTTCGACAGCGGCATCGGCGAGCTTTCGGATGCTGCTTCGGCGCTGGACTGGTTGCAGTCGCAGAATGCCGACGCCTCGCAATGCTGGATCGGCGGTTTTTCCTTCGGCGCATGGATCGCCATGCAGGTGTTGATGCGCCGCCCGGAAGTCGAAGGTTTCATCTCGGTCGCCCCGCCGGCCAATATGTATGACTTTACCTTCCTCGCGCCCTGCCCTTCGTCGGGCCTCATCGTCAATGGCAGCGCCGATCAGGTTGCGCCCGCCGCCGACGTGCAGAAGCTTGTCGATCGACTGAAGACGCAAAAGGGCATCACCATCGAGCATACGGTGATCGATGGCGCGAACCATTTCTTCGATACGCATGTCGAAGCACTGGCGAAGGTGACGGGGGCTTATCTGGATAAGCGGTTGGAAGGTCAGCCGACGCGCTAAGCATCAAGATTTCCAGCCTGCCTTCCACATTCAAATCATTGATGTCACCCCGGGCTCGTCCCGGGGTCCAGGAGCGGTTGGCTCCGAGCGAGCGGCCCTGGACCCCGGCATAAAGCCGGGGTGACAATTGTTATTGAGTTGAAAACAGAATTTTAGCCGCCTACTTCGCCGCTTTGTTCAGCACGCCGCCGCGCATCGGCTCCGGCACGCCGGTCGTTGTCGGCAGGCTGAGCGGCAAGCCCTTCAGCGAACGGACCGCGAGATAGGCGAAGGCTTCGGCTTCGACGTCGTCGCCGCGCCAGCCGACATCCTCGGCGGGAAGCACGCCGCCCTGAAGACGGCGGCTCAGCATTTTCATCAATGTCGGATTGTGACGGCCGCCACCGCAGACGATGAAGCGCGTCGGCATGCCCGGAATATGCGCAAGACCGCGCGCTATGGCTTCTACCGTGAAGGCGGTCAGCGTCGCCGCGCCGTCCTGTGGCGAGAGATGATCGACGGGATCGGGCGAGAAGGAAAAACGGTCGAGCGATTTCGGCGGCGTCAGATCGAAGAAGGGATTGTCCATCAGCTTTTCCAGTGCATCGACATCGACCTCGCCTTCGGCGGCCAGCGCGCCGTCCTTATCGACCGGAACGTCGGTGTGGCGATGGGCCCAGTCGTCGATCAGCGCGTTGCCGGGCCCGGTGTCGAAGGCGATCAGCGTGCCGTCATTGCCGATATAGGTGACGTTGCCGACGCCGCCGATGTTGATGACGGCGACGGATTCTTTCGTGCCGAGGCTTTTCACCAACGCCTGATGGTAAAGCGGCACGAGAGGCGCGCCGTGACCGCCCGCCGCGACATCGGCGGAACGAAAATCGTTCACCACGTCGATGCCGGTCAGCTTTGCGAGCTCTGCGCCCATGCCGATCTGAACGGTGCGGCGGCGGTCGGGCTGGTGGAGAACCGTCTGACCGTGAAAGCCGATGACGTCGATGTCGGCGGGTGTGAGGTTTGCTTGTTTCAGCAAAGCGCGAACGGCCTGCGCGTGGGCGAGCGTCAGCAGGCGTTCGGCTTCGGCGACCGTTTGCGGCATCGGGTCGCCCGCTTCCCAGATTTTCGCGTCTTCCAGCGCGGCGCGGAGGACGGCGCGTTCCTCGACCGTATAGGGGACGGCCAGCGAGGGGCCTGGCGCGACGGTGGATTCACCATCCGTGTCGATAATGGCGGCATCGACGCCGTCGAGAGAGGTGCCGCTCATCAGCCCGAGTGCGCGCATTTTGGTGTCTCGTCCCGGTTTTTCCTGTGTCCAAAAGCGTGATACACCAGCCGCGCCTTAAAGCCCATAAACACCGAGCCAACAATGAGCACGTACAAGTCCGATTTCCTGCGCGAGATAGACGCCAGGGGCTTCATTCACCAGACCTCCGACGCGGCGGCGCTCGACGCCTATGCGGCCAAGGAGACGGTGACGGCTTATATCGGCTTCGATTGCACGGGACCGAGCCTGCATGTCGGGCATCTCATGGGCATCATGATGCTGCGGCGTCTGCAGCAGGCGGGGCATAAGCCGATCGTGCTGATGGGCGGGGGGACGACGAAGGTCGGCGATCCGTCAGGCAAGGACGACGCGCGGCAGCTGCTGACCGATGAACAGATCGCGGCGAACATGGCGTCGATCAAGACGGCCTTCACGCCGTTTTTGACATTCGGCGACGGCCCGAAAGACGCCATCATGGTCAACAACGCCGAGTGGCTCGACAAGCTCGAATACATCGCTTTCCTGCGCGACTACGGGCGACACTTCTCGGTCAATCGCATGCTGAGCTTCGATAGCGTGAAGCTGCGGCTTGAGCGCGAGCAGCCGCTGTCGTTTCTCGAATTCAATTACATGATCCTGCAGGCTTACGACTTCGTCGAACTGGGCAAGCGTTACGGCTGCCGGTTGCAGATGGGCGGCTCGGATCAATGGGGCAATATCGTCAACGGCATCGAACTCGGGCGCCGCGCGGCGGGGCTCGATCTCTATGCGGTCACCTGCCCGCTCATTACGACGTCCTCGGGCGCGAAGATGGGCAAGACGGCGAGCGGGGCCGTGTGGCTCAACGCCGATATGCGCTCGCCCTTCGATTACTGGCAGTTCTGGCGCAACACCGAAGACGCCGATGTCGGACGTTTCCTGAAGCTCTTCACCGAATTGCCGCTCGATGAAGTCGCGCGACTCGAAAAGCTGCAGGGATCGGAGTTGAACGAGGCGAAGAAGGTGCTCGCCACCGAAGCGACGGCGATGCTGCATGGCCGCGCCGAAGCGGACAAGGCAGCGGGCGCGGCGAAAGCGGCGTTCGAGGAAGGCGCGATCAGCGCGGATTTGCCGACGGTCGAGATCGCGGCTTTCGAACTTGAAGGCGGCATGGGCGTTCTCAACGCGCTGGTCACGGCGAACCTCGTGACCTCGACCAGCGAAGCCCGCCGCCAGATCAAGGGCGGCGCGGTACGGATCAACGACGATGCCGTGTCCGACGAGCGATTGACGCTGACGGCGGCACATCTGATCGACGGCGTCATCAAGCTATCGATGGGCAAGAAGCGGCATGTGCTGCTGAAGCCGAAGGGCTGACGCCCTCCCCTATATCGAAAACAAAGGCCCTCCCCTGTCCTGGGAGAGGGCCTCTTCGTTTGTGCGTTTCGTGGGGGACGAAACGCTCGCGGGGGTTCTTACTCGGCGGCCTGCGTGTTGCCCATGGCGTAGATCGCGGCCTGGCCGCCTGCGCCGTTGATCGCCAGCAGAGCGCGAATGCCTTGTTCGGCGATGTCGTCTCCGATCATGCGGTCGCCTTCGCCGTGGAGCTCTTCCATATCAACATAGGCGGCGTAGCTTGAGGCGGTGCGCTTGGTGATGATGCCGGCTTTGAGCAGCGTCTTGATGAGGACGCGGAAAACGCTGGTGCCTTCCATCATAGTCTGGCGCAGCTTGCGGTCGGTCATGGCTTCGAGAAGCGCCGACTGCACCCATTTCCAGTCGAGGCCGATCTTTTCATAGATGACTTTCTTCTGTTCGGGGCCGGTCGAGTTGCGCAGCAGGGTCATGAAGACTTCGAGCGCCCAATCCTCGATCATGTCGCGTTCGGCTTCCGGGAGGTTCGGCACCGTGCGGTCGGCCCAGATCTTGCCGAACTTGTGGTGGAAGGCTTCGTCGGTCATCACGAACTGCATCAGCTTCTTCATCAGCGGATCGTGGGTCTCGGAATAGAATTTCGCGAAGGTTCCCATGGCCAGACCTTCGACGATCATCTGCATGCCGACGAGCTTCTTCCAGGCGAGCGGCGTCGCCACGATGTCGACCAGAAGGTTCTGGAGGACGACGCCACAGGCGGTCGGCCTGCCCCATCGGGCCTTGATGTAATTTGCAAAACCCGTGACATGGCGCGCTTCTTCGCGCGTCTGGTTCGCGGCATATTCCTGCGCGCCCGGGTCTTTCAGGATGTGGCAGAGCGAAGCCGAAAGCGCCAGCGCACCCTGCTCGCCATGCAGGATCGAGGACATGGTCCAGCGAACGGATTCGTTCACCAAATAAATCTTCTGGCCCTCATCGAGCTTGTCGGAGACGGCCGATTGGAGCTCAAGGTTGAAATCCATCGGGACCAGCAGATCTTTGTCGAGATTCCACTTGTCGTTGAAGTCGATGTATTTCGGGTCGAGCGGGTCCCAGAAATGATCGTGGGTCGCCGAGATGATCTTGTCGAAGGCCGTGGAACGATTGTTGTAGCGGTCGATTTCCATCATGGCCGGGAAATCGTCCGGCGCGACCGCTTCATAGGCAGCGTCGACCGTCATTCTTTCGTTGCTGGACATCGTCTCCTCCTCCGCCGTCCGTCAATGCGAATGCAGCCAGTATAGATATGCGGAGTTTAACTCCGCAATCGTAATTCGACACTCCGCATTCCTGAAAAGCCCGAGAATCCGCCGGCGGAACCGGCGCCCGTGATTGGAGTTGGTTGAGTGACGGCAATTGAGCCGGTTAAAGGGAGTCAAAGAAATGGCGCGCAGCTCTTCTGCCACCGCAAAGAAGTCGCCTGTTAAGAAGAAGGCGACGCCAAGTAAACCGAGATCAACTTCCCGCAAGGCCAAGCCGGCCCGCGCTCGCAAGACAACGGCGGCGACGCGCGAGCCGCTGTCTATCAAACTGCTGAAGCAGGATCACCGCGAAGTCGAAAAATGGTTTGGCCAGTATGAAAAGCTGAAGAACGACAAGGACAAGCTTGAACTCTTCAAGAAGATCGCGCTGGCCCTGAAGGTCCACACGAAGATCGAAGAAGAAATTTTCTATCCTGAAGAGCGCGGCGATGTCGAAGACGACAAGCTTGATGAGGCCTATGTCGAACATGACGGTGCGAAGAAGTTGATCGCGGAGATAGAGGCGATGAAACCCGGCGATCAGTTCTATGACGCGAAGGTCAAAGTGCTCGGCGAATATATCAAACATCACGTCAAGGAAGAGGAACAGCCGGGCGGCCTTTTCGCGCAAGCAAAAAAGGGCGAAGAAGACCTGAATGAAATGGGTCTCCGTCTCAAAGCGCGCAAAGAGCAACTGATGAGCCAAATGGCCAGATAGCGCTGCTACTTCTTCGGTGCAGCCGGAGCGGGCGCGACAGGCGCCGGTGTGGGCGCGGGTGTTTTCCGCGGAGATGCGGCGGCGGGTGCGGAGCCCGTCGCCGGAACCGCCTCCTCTTCGGGTGGCAAAGAGCTGCCGAATTCGAAAAGGCGGCGCAGGAAACCGGGCGCGATGGCCGAAAGCGGGTTCACGACGACGCTCGGATTGTCGATATTGCCCTTCACCGCATATGTGAAACCGAATATGCCCTCGCCTTCGCGACCGATGATGAGCGGCCCGAGCAAGGGCACTTTTCCCAAAACCGAATTGATTGTGTAGGCAGGAACCAGCGTGCCTTCCAGATCGACGGCATCGATGGTGCGATCAATCTGACCTTTCATCGTCAGACCGATGGCGGGACCGGCCATGCGCGCGTCCTCGACATGGATGCGGTGGCCGGTGACGCGGAAGGGCAACTTCAGGCTGTCGAAATAGATGCCTTCGCCTTTCAGCGTGTCGCTGATGCCGGTGAGCGAACCGAGCGTCAAAATCTTGGCCAGCACCGGCGCGTTGGCGATGCGGAACTGAGCAACGTCGATATTGCCGCCCATGGGCGAGCCCGGCAGTTTGTCGTCGATGCTCGCTCTGGCGACGAATGCGCCCCCCACCACACCCTTGGAAAGATCGAGAGCGCGGAAGACAAAACCCGCATCGTTGGAGCCCATCGAAAAGTCGCGCGTGCGATCGGCGGCTGGTTTGATGGATGCTTTGAAGGGCATGCCGCTCTCATCAATGCCGTCGATGCTCAGCAGATAGACCCAGTCATCGATCAGCGTGAAACTCGCATCGAGATTGGCGAATTTGGCTCCGTTCTGGCCGGTGACATCGCCGACGACGGCGCGGATCACGGTGCGGCGCGCGGGCTCGTTTTCCATCTCCGGCGTCACGAGACGGACCGCCGCCGCTTCTGTTTCGGCCTTGTCGCCGGAACCGGAAATGAAGGAATGCAAGAGACCGCGCGCATCGGCCTTGGGGCCATTGACGTCCAGGGTGAGTTCGCCCTTCTCGTCGCGACGGGCGCGCATGGCCAGGTCGTTGTCGGGACCGAGCTTCACGGCGGGAATGGTGGCCGACATCCAGTCCCAATTTTTGTTCATGACGAAATCGCCATGCACGTCGATGGCTTCGCCCGAAAGCCGGAAGCCGGAAAAGCTGAAGGCATCCGGCAATATGGCGAGCTTGAAATCGACAGCAGCCGATTTGCCCGCAGGTTTCGTCCAGCCGAGATAGTCGATGTTCAGCACCGATGTCGTGAGATCGGCATGGACAATCGCATTGCCGATATTCGCGCCGCTGCCGGTAAGAATCGCATTGATGTCGAGCGGGCCCGAGATGTACTTGTCGAAGTTCAATCCGATGGCCTTGCGGCCCGCATCGTCGAGGCGGCCTGCCAGCGTATAGGACGAGCCGGGATTCTTGGAGGCGATGAAGCTCTCGGTCCAGACGAGCTTTAGCGGCGGCACCCCGTTGAGGCTGACGTCGCCGACGCCTTTCAATCCGGCGCGCGAGACATTGATGTCGAGCGTGCCCGAGGTGATTGAGAGATCGGGCTGGATATTCGGGATCGCGACATTTTCGGCATGGGCCTTGCCCGCAAAATCGACCTGCTCGATCGTTACGTCTTTGACCAGCGGAAGGTGCAAGGTTGCGCTCAGCGTGCCGCTGCCGCCGATGGTGGAAGGATCGAGGCCGAAGCCGCGAATGAGCTTCAGCGGTTCGTGATCGAGAAGCGCCAGAATATCCGCGGTCGCGCCCGCGCCCGTGAATTCGATCTCGCCGATGCTGTGTTTGTTAGACAGCTCGCCATCGGCAAAATGGCCACTCGGCACGGTGAGTACCTTGCCATCGGCCACGACGACAACCGCCGACGAAACCCAGGCGTCGAAGCGATTGCCCTGCACCAGACCGCGCGCCATCACCTTGCTGAGCGGCGGCATGTCGTGGATGTAGCCGACGGTTGTGTCGGCGACGTTGAACTCGAAGCGAATGAGGTTGTTCGGAATCGGCGTGTGGTTCTCGTCGGCGTCGGCCAGCAGATCGGCAGGCACGTCGATGTTGAAGATACCGCTGGCGAGTGTGCCGTCCTTCATGTTCTTGGCCACCCAGTCGCGCGCATGAGGCGAGAGCGCTAGCGGCCAGACGGCGCGGGCCGCGTTGACGGGGACATTGTCGATCGTGCCCTTTACCTTCAACGCCGGAGATCGCGACCCCTCCTCGATGCGGCCCGAGGCCACGAGCTTGCCGCCCGCCACGCCGAGGCTCAGGCTCTCGATGTCGACGGCGCGTTTGTCGAAATCGAGCGTGCCCGCGAAATGCGCATTGTCGAAATCGACCGGGCCTTCAAAGATACCCGCCATCTCGGTCGTGGTCTTGCCGGCGGAGAGATCGACGCGCGCCGAGGAAACATTGAGCCCGGCGCCGAGTTTGTAATCGACCCTGCCTTTCATCGCGATGCGATGAGGGCCCGCCTGAAGGACCAGTTCGTTCAACTCCAGCCGGTCGGCGAGAGCGTCGAGAGTGAGTTCGGCGTGCGCCTTTTCCAGTTTGACCGGCGCCTGCTTCAAGCCGGGAATGACGAAATCGCCCTTGCCTGCGTCGAGCGTCAGACGGGCCGACTGCACATCGCCGTCCGGGGCGATGTCGAGATAGCCGATCGCATCCAACGGCGCATCGACCATGCCGTAATTGGCGAAGGCCGGCGACATGCGGGCGAGAGCCGCCGGAACGATGTTCGTTGTATGCATTTTGACGGTGGCGGTTTTGGAGCCTTGCGGCAGCGCGCCTTCAAGATCGATGTGACCGACCGTGTTGCCGAGGGTGAGGTCGGCGCTCAAGGTTCCGGCAAGCCCGCCCTCGCCCCGGAAAACGGCGAGGTTCGCTTTCGGCGCTTCAAAGGTGACGCCGTTGACCTCATCGTCGATGCGCAACACCGCGTCATGAATGCCGATGCGGCGGAGATAACCCAAAATCGATTTGTCGGCTTTGCCGCTTACGAGCGCCTCGATCATCGGTCCGATGACGAGCGACGATTCCGTCTGACTGGGATCTGACGCCGAGGCGAGGCCGAGCGAGAGGCCTGTGGGGCGGCGGATCAAGGTGGCCGAGACGCCGTAAAGTTCAACCGCCGTCGGTGCGAGGCGTCCACGCAGAAGCGCGGGCATGCTCAGCCGGAAAGAAAGCTGGGGCAGGACGGCGACCCGGTTGCCGTCGGCGCCCGTGACTTTCACGTCGATGATGCGCAGGCCGACCTGATGACGCTCGGGCTTCCAGCGCAGGATGCTGTCGCCGATTTCGATGCGTCCGCCGTCGAGCTGACCGCCGACGGCATCTTCGAGAATCTGGCTCAGGATAGGCAGCGAAACGGGGCCGGAGGACAATCGCCACGCCAGCACGGCAAGCAGGACCGCCGTCGCCGCGACGGCAACGCCAATGATCTCAAGAGCAATCTTGCTGGTACGGCGGATCAAGGAACGACAGGTCTCCCTTTCGCTCGCATCCCTCCGGGTGCGGGCAACATCCTAAAGCAACGCAACGGCCAGGATGGGAGCCGCCATTCTATTTAACCGCGTGAAGCTCCGAAGTCTTCACATTTGGCGATAACCAATCTGACAAGAGAGACGTTCCCGGTTTACGATGTTCGTTGAACCTATGGGCGGCCTTAAGCCGCCAGGATGCGACAATATCGAATCGGAGAGTCGGAATGGCTAAGGCAGTTAAACCCAAGAAGTCCGGCGTAAAGAAGGCAAAGGCGAAGCCGAAGGCACGAACCGTCGCGAAGAAGGCCGTGAAGAAGCCTGCGGCGAAGAAGGCCAAAAAGCCTGCAGCCAAGAAAACCCCAGCCAAAAAGGCCACCGCGAAGAAAAAGCCCGCCGCCAGAAAAGCGGCTCCGAAGAAGAAGGCGCCAGTCCGTAAAGCCGCCGCCAAGCCGAAAAAGGCAGCGGCGAAGCCGAGAAAGGCCGCCGTGAAGCCAAAGAAAACCCCTGCAAAGGCCAAGGCCGCGCCGAAAGCCAAAGCGGCCGCGAAGCGCAAGGCTGTTGCAAAGCCCAAAGCCGCTGCAAAGCCAAAGACCATTGCGAAGGCCAAGACCGTAGCGAAGGCCAAGACCGTAGCGAAAGCAAAGCCGAAGGCGGCTACCAAGCCCAGAGCGGCAAAAGCCAAAGTGGCGGCAACGCCTTCGCCCCTGCAGCCGGTGATCGCACCGCAGACGATGGCGCCCGCCGCGCCGCCGCCCGCCCCCGCGCCGCACAGGCCCGATGTCGGCGACAGGGCTCCCGATTTCCTGCTGCCCGCCGATGACGGCTCGTCGGTTTCACTGGCCGGGCTCAGCGGCAAGAAGGTCGTTCTTTACTTCTATCCGAAGGACGACACGCCGGGCTGCACCATCGAAGCCATCGCCTTTTCGGCGCAGAAAGCGGCTTTCGAGGAAGCCAACGCGGTCGTGCTCGGCGTTTCCAAGGATTCGGTCGCCGACCATTGCAAGTTCAGGGACAAGCACAACCTGACGGTCCGGCTGATCTCGGACGAGAATGGCGAGATGCTCCATGACTACGGCGTATGGGTGGAGAAAAACCTTTACGGCCGCAATTACATGGGCATTGACCGGACGACGTTCCTGATCGACGGCAGCGGCGTCATCGCGAAGGTCTGGCCGAAGGTCAAGGTCGAGGGCCATGCCGATGAGGTTCTCGCCGCAGCCCGGAGCCTCTGATCGCGTGAGTTCCGAAATCGTCTCTACGTCGCGCGCGCCCTTCGCCTCATTGGAGGAGGGCGCGCGGGCGGTCCTCGAATGTCCGCTGGCGGACGAAAAAGCCCGGCTTGGCCATCGCGTCGCGGATCTTTGGCGAAGCGGCGCATTGTCGCTGAAGGCGGATGGCGACGCGGAGATGCCCGTCCGTCCCAATCGCCCGGCAAAACCCGAACTGCTCTCCCATCGCGATATGCCGAAGCGAACCTTCAAGGGCGCGCGCGGGCGTTTCGCCCTGCTCCACTCGCTTGCCCATATCGAGCTCAACGCCATCGACCTTGCTTTCGACATGGCCGGGCGCTGGTCAGGCGAAGCGCTGCCGCGCGCCTTCTATGACGATTGGATCAAGGTCGGCGACGAGGAGGCCAAGCACTTCCTGGCGGTGCAAGGCCGGCTTGCGGCCATGGGGGGCGCCTATGGCGACCTGCCCGCGCATAACGGGCTTTGGGAAGCGGCGGAGGAAACGCGGCACGATCTGCTGGCCCGGCTCGCCGTCGTTCCGCTGGTGCTGGAAGCGCGCGGGCTCGACGTGACGCCAGTGATGATCGAGAGGCTGACCGGCGCGGGCGACCTTGAAAGCGCCGAGGTCTTGCGCATGATTTACCGCGAGGAGCAGCAACATGTTGGGGCGGGCGCCAGATGGTTCGCCTATTTGTGCGATCAGCGACAGCTTTCGCCCGACGAAACGTTCCATATGCTTGTGCGAAAGCATTTCAGGGGCCTGTTGAAGCCGCCCTTCAATGTCGAAGCGCGGAATGCGGCGGGCCTTTACCCTAATTTCTACGAACCTTTAACGTCGCGCTGAAAAGGCTTTTCTTCGCGTTGCTTATGAGTGACACTAAATGGGACAGTGGCGGGGGCCACAAAACTATCTCAATGTTGTGTTAACCATGCACCCGTATTTTGGGGGCGTGTGCTGAAAACTCAGCATTTCCATTGAGTTAGATATTGTGCACAGGGGACATGGCGCATGAGGGGCGTGCACCATAGCGGTTCAGACTTTGGTGATTCAGTGCGTAGATTTCTGCGTCACCACTATGTCGAACGTCAGATTTATCTTCGCAGCCACGGTCAGGTGCAGTTCATTTCGCTGTCGCCTTTCACGCAGGCTGTGTTTCTGGCTATCGGCTTCGTCTTTTTCAGCTGGATCGCCTTTTCCTCCGTCAACGTTGTTTTCAAACAGCAGATCATCGCCTCGAAAGAGCAGCGCTACGTCAAGATGCAAGGCGCTTACGAAGAGCGTCTGGCGCAGCTGCAATCGTCTTACGACGAGCTCAATGGGCAGCTCATCATTTC
Source organism: Parvibaculum sp. (assembly GCA_036499025.1). GTDB lineage: Bacteria > Pseudomonadota > Alphaproteobacteria > Parvibaculales > Parvibaculaceae > Parvibaculum. Next base: position 21,398 of record DASYEM010000086.1, read on the forward strand.
GCAGGAACGCTTCCTCGCTTCGACGCGCGAGCTTGAAGACAAGCATCGTCAGCTGACGGCGCTGATGGGCCAGCGTCAGTCGGCCAGTTCCGAACTCGACACGATGAAGCAGCGCTATGCCGCAACATTGCGCGGTGCGGGCGGCGCTGCGCAGGGCAATACCATCCTGATGTCGGTCGATCAGGATACGGATGGCGTCAATGTTGCCCAGACGACGACGCGGCCGCAGCGCGCCGCGGATGGCGGGACCTTCGTTATCGACGGCGGCGAGAATGGCGGCATCGATATAGCCGGGCTCGCGGGCGGCGACACGGCCCAACCCGGCACAGCGTCCCAAATTGACACGCGATTGAACAAGCTCGACCGCGCCCAACAGGGCCTCATCAATTCGGTTGAGGAAAATACCGACCGGCACATCCGCGAACTGACATCGATCATCGGCATGACCGACGTGGTCGACGCCAAGTCGATGCTCGAGCGCACCCATGCCGCGCAGCCCAAGGGCGCACACGTGGCGGAAGCCGAGGGCGGTCCCTTTCTCGGTCTGGCCGAAGGCGAGGCGCTGGCCGGCGCGGGCGAGGAAAGCACCTTCACAAAGCAGCTTTACCGGGTCAGCCAGAACCTCAACACCATGGCGGACCTCGAGAAATCGGTCGCCAAGATGCCTCTGGCCGAGCCGCTGGTCAGCTATCATCAGTCGAGCGGTTTCGGGCCGCGCCGCGATCCCTTCAACGGGCGCATGGCGTTCCACGCTGGAGACGACCTTGCGACCGAATACGGCTCGCCCGTCTATGCCACGACGTCGGGCACCGTCACATATGCCGACTGGAGGGGCGCCTATGGCCGCCTGATCGAAATCGACATCGGAAACGGCTTTCGCACGCGTTATGGCCATCTCAGCGCCATCAACGTCAAAGTTGGCCAAAAAATTGCATTTAGAGACGTGATCGGCCGAGTCGGGTCCACCGGCCGAAGCAGCGGACCGCATCTTCACTATGAAGTCTGGTTCGACGGGATTGTTCGCGACCCATCCAAGTTCATCGAGGCAGGGCACTATGTTTTCGCGAAGCAAGGACAGTAAAGACTCCGAGAGGCCGGTTGCTCAGTCAGCCGCTCCGGTCCCGGCCACACCGGTCAAGCGGACCGGCGTGCGCACCGCGCCTTCCATTATCTCCAACGATCTGGTGGTACACGGAAATCTCGTGGCGACCGGCGACATTCAGATCGACGGCACCGTTGAAGGCGACATTCGCAGCCAGTCGCTGACCATCGGCGAAAAAGCCTCCATCCACGGCGAACTCGTCGCTGAGGATATCGTCATTCGCGGCCGCGTCATCGGCACCATCCGCGGGCGGCGCGTCCAGCTCGCCTCGACCTGCCATGTCGAGGGCGACATTCTTCATGAAGCGCTGGCCGTGGAAACAGGCGCCTTCTTTGAAGGCAATTGCCGCCATTCGGACGATCCGATCGGTCAGGCCGCGGTGCAGAAGCCGATTATGCGTCCAACCGCAACGCCGATCGCCTCGGCTCCGCGTCCTGCCATGCCGCGCCCGGCCGACGCCGGTAGCCCGGTTGTCGTCGGCGACGGCGGCGTCGTCGTGAAGCGCCCTGCCGCCCAGTAATTTTCTATTGCCCTCACGGGCTGCACATCGAACAGGCCATGACGGGATTGCCCCCGTCATGGCTTTTTCTTTATCAGAAGTGCTGTCCGGCAGCGTGGCCGGACGACCAGGCCCACTGAAAATTGAAGCCGCCGAGATGACCGGTGACATCGACGACTTCGCCGATGAAGTGAAGGCCGGGAACGGCGCGGGCTTCGAAGGTTTTCGACGAGAGGGCCTCGGTATCGACGCCGCCCGCCGTCACCTCGGCGATGCGATAGCCTTCCGTGCCGCTCGGGACGATGCGCCAGTCATTGACGGCGGCGGCCAATAGCTTGAAGCGGGCGTCGGACGTATCGGCGAGGCGGGCGCTACCGCCATTGAGTTCGACGATGCGATCGGCAAGACGTTTTGGAACGAGGCGCGACAATGCCGTGGCGACATCCTGCTTCGGTTGTTCCTTGCGTGCCTCTTTCAGCACGGCAAGCGTATCGACACCGGGCGCGAGGTTGACTGCGATCTCTCTCCCCTCCTCCCAGTAAGACGAGATTTGCAGGATCGAGGGGCCGCTCAGCCCCTTGTGGGTGAAGAGGAGCGCTTCAGCGAAACGCGTCTTGCCGCATGAGACCATCGCATCGGCGGCGACGCCGGCGAGGCCATCGATCTGGCGCATGAGATCGGGGCCGAAGGTCAGCGGGACAAGCGCCGGGCGCGGCGTGACGATGGCGAGCCCGAAGCGTTTGGCGATTTCATAGCCGAAACCGGTCGCGCCCATTTTCGGGATCGACTTGCCACCCGTCGCAACAACGAGCGAAGCGCAGGTGAACCGTCCGCGATCGGTTGCGACATCGAAGCCCGCTTCGACTTTCGCGACGTCGGAGATTTTCGTGTCGAGTTCGATGGCGACATTCGAGGCGCGGCATTCGGCGAGCAGCATGTCGATGATCTGCTGCGAGGAGCCATCGCAGAAAAGCTGGCCGAGGGTTTTCTCATGCCAGGCGATTTTGTGCTTATCAACCAGCGCAATGAAGTCTCGCTGCGTGTAGCTCTTTAGCGCCGAAATACAGAAGCGCGGATTTTCGGAGAGGAAGTTTGCCTGAGTGGTGTGGAGATTGGTGAAGTTGCAACGCCCGCCACCGGAAATCCTGATCTTCTCGCCCGGCGCTTTCGCATGATCGAGGACCAACACGCTGCGGCCTCGCGCGCCTGCGGTCATGGCGCAAAACAAGCCCGCGCCGCCAGCCCCGAGGATGACGACATCATAGTGTCTGTCGGATGAGGGCATGGCCCTAGTCGATGTCTTCGACGGCCTCGACGCCGCCTTTGACGCGGGCGGCGAGCGCGGCGGCCATGAATTCATCGATGTCGCCGTCAAGCACATCGGCAGGCGACGGGCTCACGACGCCGGTGCGCAGATCCTTCACCATCTGATAGGGCTGCAACACATAGGAGCGGATTTGATGGCCCCAGCCGATCTCTGTCTTGCTGGCGGCTTCGGCATTGGCCTGGGCTTCGCGCTTTTCGAGTTCGAGCTCGTAGAGGCGGGCGCGGAGCATGTTCCAGGCTGTCGCTTTGTTTTTGTGCTGCGAGCGCTCGTTCTGGCAGGAGACGACAATGTTGGTCGGGATATGCGTGATGCGGACCGCGCTGTCCGTCGTGTTGACGTGCTGGCCGCCCGCGCCCGATGAACGATAGGTATCGATGCGGCAATCGCTTTCATTGATTTCGATGTCGATCGTGTCATCGACCACGGGGTAGACCCAGACCGATGAGAAAGACGTATGGCGGCGCGCATTGCTGTCATAGGGCGAGATGCGCACGAGGCGGTGGACGCCGCTCTCGGTTTTCATCCAGCCGAAACCGTTATGGCCCTTGATCATAATGGTGGCGGATTTGATGCCCGCCTCTTCACCGTCATGGCGCTCCATCAGTTCGACCTTGTAGCCCTTGCGCTCGGCCCAGCGCGTGTACATGCGCAGAAGCATCGAGGCCCAGTCCTGGCTCTCGGTGCCGCCCGCGCCTGAATGGACTTCGACATAGCAATCATTGCTATCGGCTTCGCCTGCCAACAGCGTTTCAATCTCGGCCTTGCGGGCTTCCTCGCGCGCACTCTTGAGCGTGTCTTCCGCTTCCCTGACGATGTCGTCATCGCCCTCGGCCTCGCCAAGCTCGATCAATTCGAGATTGTCGTTGAGCAGGCTCTCAAGGCGCAGATAAGCATTGATGGAATCATCGAGACGCGTGCGCTCGCGCATCAGCGCCTGAGCTTTCGCGGGATCGTTCCAGAGATTGGGGTCTTCAGCCTTGGCGTTCAGTTCGTCGAGGCGCTTGCGTGCAGAATCCCAGTCAAAGATGCCTCCTCAGCAGCGCGAGCGACTGCTTGATTTCATCGGCGATGTTCTGGGTCTCGGCGCGCATAATGGCCTCCGTGGAACGCGGAGCGGGAAAATAGGCTGAACGGGCGGATGTGTAAACCCGCGAGAGCGAAACGGCTCAGTAGAGCCCGCCCGTGCCTGAATTGACGCTGTTGTCGCTGGCGGGCGGCGGCGCGCCGACACCGCTATTGTCGAGACCGGAAACCGGAGAACCGGTGACGACGCCGACCGAAGAACCGCCGCCGTCGAATTGCGGATCGGTGCCTTCCTTGAAAGCTTCGAGGATCACGTCCGGGCTCGAGGATGAGGCGAGTTGACCCGTCTTCGGATCGACCTTCACGAGATTGATGCCGGGTGGAATGCGAAACGGGATGGCCGGGCTTTTGCCCACTTCTTCCATCATGATGTCGCGGAAGATCGGCGCGGCGGTGCGCCCGCCGGTTTCGGCATGGCCGAGCGGTGTCGGGTTGTCATAGCCGACGAAGACGCCGACGACGAGGTTGGGCGAATAGCCCATGAACCAGGCGTCGCGCTCGTCGCTCGACGTGCCCGTCTTGCCGGCCAGCGGCACGGGCACGACCTTGATCGCAGAGCCCGTGCCGCGCTGAATGACGCCCTCGAGCATCGAGGTCATCTGATATGCGGTCTGCGGGTTCTCGACCTGCTCGCGCGTGTCGGGCAGTTCCGGCGGCTGCTGACCCGTCCAGTCCGCGTTGCAATCGGGGCACGGACGGTCGTCATGCTTGTAGATCGTGCGGCCCCAGCGGTCCTGAATACGGTCGATGACGGTGGGCGTCACCTTGCGGCCGCCATTGTCGAGGATCGCGTAAGCGGCGGCGAGCTTCATCAACGTCGTTTCGCCCGCGCCGAGCGACATCGACAGCACCGGCGACATGTTGTCGGTGATACCGAAGCGATGGGCATAATCGACGATCTTGTCCATGCCCACGGCCTGAGCGAGACGCACGGTCATCACGTTGCGCGAATGCTCGAGGCCGAAGCGCAGGGTCGAAGGTCCGTAGAAATTATGCTCGTAGTTTTCCGGCTTCCAGAGCGCGAGACCGGCGCCCTGATCCATCACGAAAGGCGCATCGAGGACGAGGCTTGCCGGCGTGAAGCCGTTGTCGAGCGCGGCGGCATAGACGAACGGTTTGAAGGACGAACCCGGCTGCCGAAGTGCTTGCACCGCACGGTTGAATTCGCTCTGGTCGAAGCTGAAGCCACCTTGCATCGCCAGCACACGACCCGTATGCGGGTCCATCGCGATGACGGCGCCGTTGACCGCAGGTACCTGACGCAGTTCGTAATGATCGGGCGCCGTCTCGCCCTTCTTGAAGGCAGGTTCGACATAAACGACATCGCCGATGGCGAGAACGTCGGAAGGCTGTTTCACGACCGGGCCGAGATATTGCCCTTTGATCGATCGACGCGCCCAGGCCATGTCGGAAAAGGGAATGACGCCCGTCTTCACATCGGTCGAGAATTTTCCGCTATCGAGCTTGTCGGGGCGCAGACCGATTTTGGCTTCCTGCGACGTCAGATCGAGTACGACGCCCAGCGTCCAGGGCTCAAGGTCTTCGGCATAGGGCGTCGTCTGCAGCGCCGTCTGCCAGTTCTCGCCAGCCTTGAGCTGCGCGACGGGACCGCGCCAGCCGTGACGCTCGTCATATTCGGTCAGGCCCTTGCGCAAGGCCGTGCGCGCGACGCCCTGCATGCGCGTGTCGATGGTGGTGCGAACGGAAAGACCGCCTTCGTAGAGCTTCTTCTCGCCATATTTGCCGTAAAGCTCGCGGCGCACTTCCTCGACGAAATACTCGGCATCTTCGAGCTGCACGCCGACCGGGCGCTGCGTGATGACAAATGGTTCGGCGCGGGCGGCGGTGGCTTCCTCGGCTGTGATGAAGCCATCTTCCTGCATACGGCTGACAACCCAATTGCGTCGCGCGATGGCGCGGTCGCGATACTGATAAGGCTGATAGTTGGCCGGACCTTTGGGCAGCGCCGCGAGATAGGCAACCTGCGCGACGGTCAGCTTGTCGAGCGGCTGATCGAAATAAATCTGCGCGGCGGCGGCGACGCCATAGCCGCCCATGCCGAGATAGATTTCGTTGAGGTAGAGCTCGAGGATTTTTTCCTTCGTGTAGGCTTTCTCCAGGCGCAGCGCGATCAGCGCTTCCTTGAGCTTGCGCGTCAGCGTGCGGTCGCTGTTCAGAAGAAAGTTGCGCGCGACCTGCTGGGTAATGGTCGAAGCGCCCGCCAGACGACGGTCGTTGATGATGTTCAGAATGTTGTCGATCATGGCGCGGGCGATGCCCGTCGCATCGACGCCGCCATGCGAATAGAAATTCTTGTCCTCGGCGGCGAGAAAAGCCTCGATGACGCGTTTCGGGATCGCGTTGATTGGGACGTAGAGACGACGTTCGCGCGCATATTCGGCGATGAGCTTGCCGTCGCCCGCATGGACGCGGGTCATGACCGGCGGCTCATAATTGGCGAGTTTGGAATAGTCGGGCAGATCCTGGTTCATCTGCCACAGCATGTAGCCGCCCGCGAGCAGGCTGCCGCACAGGAACACCAGGAAAACGGCCGCGATGGCGGTCAGAACTCTCAGCATCGGGCTCACTGCCCCACCCTTCACATGCGGCCGGCTTCGCCGACCCGCATCAATCTGGCACAAAGTTTCGCAAGATTTAGCACAGTGCGAAATCCCTGCAGAAAATTATCCGTCAAACGACTAGCTATAGTTAACAAATGCCCTGCGGCGCTTCATTTGCGCAACAAATATGGCGGGGATATGGCTCATTCCGCCGATCGTCAGTTCGGCCCTTCCGCCAATCGGTCGCCGAAATAGCGATCCACGGCGCGGACGAAGGAGGAGGCGACGGAGGTTCGCCATTTCGATGAGGTGAGACGCTTTTCGTCCGAACCGTTGGTCAGGAAGCCGAGTTCGACCAGCACCGAGGGCACGTCCGGCGCTTTCAGGACGACGAAACCCGCAAAGCGATGCGTCGGCTCCAATAGCGTTGTCGACTGGCGCGCGTAATCGACGACCGATTTGGCAAAGCGCGCCGAATAGTTCTTGGTCTCGCGCTGGGCAAGATCGATCAGGATGCCTGTGACTTCGGGCGACTCGCCCTTGAAGTCGATGCCGGCGATGGCGTCGGAGAGGTTTTCCTTGCGGGCCAGCGCGGCGGCTTCCTTGTCTGAGGCGGTTTCGGATAAGGTATAGACGGACATGCCGCGCACATCGGATTTCGAAATCGAATCCGCATGGATGGAGACGAAGAGATCCGCCTTGTGACGCCGCGCGATGGCGACGCGCTCGCGCAGCGGGATGAAGAAATCCTTGTCGCGGGTCATGTAGACGTCATAACGGCCGCTGTCGCGCAGGCGTTTGGCCAGTTCACGGCCAAAGGCCAGCACAACGTCTTTTTCCAGGACGCCGCTTTTCCCATGCGTGCCGGGATCGACGCCGCCATGCCCCGGATCGATGACGACGATGCGGCGGCGGTCATGCTTGCTTTCCGGCTCGGGCGGAACGACCGGCGCGGGAACCGGCTTTTCGGCCTCGGCCTGAACGGCGGCCTTGTCGGCATCGGGCAGGCCGACAGAAGCCATGAAGGTCGCCGGGTCGGTGCGCGCGATGTCGAGGACGACGCGCCGGCCAAAGCCACCCTGCGGCTCCAGCGTGAAGTTGCGCGAGACGGTGACCGGGCCGGTCGTGTCGATGACGATGCGAAAGGTGTTCTGCTGGAAGACGCCGTAGCGGTAGTCCGAGATCAAGCCACCGCCTTTGATGCCCGCGACGTCGGGCAAGCGGGACGACATGTTCTGCATGTCGACAACGACGCGATAGGGATTGGCCAAGGTGAAGACGTGATAGCGGACCGCCTGAGCCCCGGCCAGTTCGACGACGAAGCGGGTTTCAGTGTCCCGATCGCCGATGCGGATACCGGAAATGGTCGCCTGCCCCGGCTCGGCGGCTGCCGCCGGAACGGTACTGGAAGAGGGCGTCGAGGCGTCCGCGGCCGGCGGCGGGAAGGCAGCCTGATCGATGCTCTGCGGGCGGGTCGTGGTTGTCGGGCGGGCGACCGGGAGCGAGCCGAGCACGCCGGGATCGGCCCTGAGGGGCGGTATGGACAGGACAGCAACCAGGATGAGGGCAAAACCCACCCCGAGTTTCGCCGCTCGCCTCAATGCCACCCTATGTCTGATATTCACCATAAAATAGTCGCAGCCTGCCCAAATGCGATCCGGGGTCCTGTCGGCTGCCCACCGCGCGGGCAGTGAGCCGGCGCGTCCCTTCGACTCGGACGAACGTCCCTAAGCTATTCTGATGAGAATGTTTTATAAACCCTTACGGAATCGAAAACTTCACGAATTCTCAATGACTAGACTGGTTAATGGCCAGCGCCTCGCAACCCAACCGCGTGCTTGCCAAATCAGGACCGCAAACGTACAAAGCGAAGGCTAGCCGGTCTGGCGTCCCAGACGCGACGAGCGCGGTTCCCGCCATAGCGGCGCAAACCCGTTCCTCGCCGCCCTTTCAGCTCCCGACACCTTCTTTCTCGGTTTCATGGGCTGAGCGCGAAAACAGACCGCCCGAGCGCGTAATCGCTCGTTTGACCTCCTCGGACCATCTCCCGGATAACCGGCATGGACCGCAGGCGGAGAAGACGAATTCCGCCCGCCCCCGGCGAATACCCAAGGGGGCGCCAAGGTTGAGATGCACGACGCCATCACGCAAGTCGACGAAAGACAGGCAAGACAGGTTCGCTTTTCGAAGCGGGCGTCCAGCCGACTCTCCGTTGTGCGTGGGCCGAATTTTCGGGGCGCTGCTGCCTCCTCTTCTTCATTCAAGACCCAATCCGGCTTTTTCGCCGCACCCCTCTTCGAGGCGGTGGCGGCCGGCCGGCTTCACACAATCGGCGCCTGCGCGCGCCCGCTCGGCCGCATGAATTTGCGCCTTGCTCTGCGCGGCGGCCGGCGCCCTGGAGATTTGCTCAATGGCAAACAAGATGCTTATCGACGCGACCCACCCCGAGGAGAC